>CAJMRM010000032.1 GCA_905215775.1 uncultured bacterium | reverse complement strand
GGCTTAAATAAAGGATTTCTGTGATGGGATGTTAAAAAGAAGTGTCAAACTCCCGTGCAGAAGCGGGGAGTTTAAGCTTCCTTTTGCAGCAACCCCGCTTTTCAAATTCTGCCGTATGATGTATAATATAACTGTTATCTGCATAGAAAGGACGGGACGAGTATGAAGACTATGTTGGACCGCGGCGCGGGCATCCTGATGCCGGTTTCTAGTCTGCCGTCTCCCTACGGGATCGGTACGTTTGGAAAGGCCGCTTATGAATTTGTGGACTTTTTGAAAAAAGCGAGACAGAAATACTGGCAGGTGCTTCCTGTGGGGCCTACCAGCTATGGGGACAGCCCTTACCAGTCATTTTCTGCATTTGCGGGGAATCCGTATTTTATTGATCTGGACATCCTGGCAGAGGAGGGACTGCTGACAAGGGAAGAGATCAATGCCTGCTTCTGGGGGGAAAATGAGACCCAGGTGGCGTATGACGCGGTATTCTGGTACCGGTTCCCTCTGCTTAAAAAGGCCCATGCCCGCAGCGAATTCCATGAGGAGGAGGGCTATGAGAAGTTTTGTATGGAGAGCTGGTATTGGCTCAATGATTACGCCCTTTACATGGCGCTGAAGTTCCGCTTTGATAATCAGGAATGGCTGGCATGGCCGGAGGACATCCGTTTCCGGAAGAAGGATGCGGTGGAACGGTACAGGGCAGAGCTGAAAGAGGAGATTGATTTCTGGAAATTTTTACAGTATAAATTTTTCCAGCAATGGAAAAAATTAAGGGCATACGCCAACGGTCAGGGAATTTCCATCATTGGAGATATTCCCATCTATGTGGCCCTGGACAGTGCGGATGTCTGGACCCATCCGGAGCTGTTTCTGTTGGATGAGGAGAACCTGACGCCCCTTAAGGTGGCCGGGGTCCCGCCGGATGCCTTCAGCGAGACCGGGCAGCTTTGGGGAAATCCGCTGTACCGCTGGGATGTACAGGAGAAAACGGATTTTGCCTGGTGGAAGGAGCGGATGAAGGCATCGGGACGGCTGTATGATGTGGTCCGCATCGATCATTTCATCGGCGTGGTCCAGTATTATGCGATCCCTGCGGGAGCTGAGGATGGAAAGGCCGGCGAATGGCTCAAGGGACCGGGGAAAAAGCTGACGGACGCCATCGGCCAGGTGATCGGAACCACGAAGATCATCGCCGAGGACCTGGGGATCTTTGTTCCGGAGGTAAAGGCGCTTCTGGATGAGACTGGCTATCCCGGTATGAAGATCATCGAGTTTGCCTTCAGCGGAGACCGGTTCAACGAGCACCTTCCCCATATGTATACGCCGAATTCCGTGGTTTACGGAGGCACTCATGACAATGAGACGCTGGTTGGCTATTTTAAGCCGGAAGCGCGCCAGTGGTGGGAGCTGCAGTATATTGCCGATTATATGGGAGTTTCCCACCAGGATCAGGTGGTGGATCGGGTTATGTTTACGGCCTACGGCTCTGTGGCCAGCGTGGTGATCTTCCAGGCCCAGGACGTTCTGAAGCTGGATAACTGGGCCAGAATGAACACGCCGGGAACAGTGGGGACCAACTGGAGATGGCGCATGCGTCCCGGGGAGCTGAACCAGGGCCATGCGGACCACCTGGCCTGGCTGGTGGATACCTTTGGAAGGTTTTAGGCATTTGCCGGAAGTGCGGCGGGCAGAAAAGGACCGCCGGAGCAGGAGGGGAGATTCAGTTCTGCCAGGCTTGTGAAAAGCATAACGATGTTTGAAAAAAATGAGGATAACCCCTTGACAAAGTTTGAATCACTCTATATAATAGGGCTTTCCCGTTGACAGAAAACTTTCAAAAGGAGTATATGAATCATGAATAAGAACACGACAGATATCACATTATCAGCTTATTTCAATGACGTTGTCATCGGATATTATGAGGATGAGGCGCTGGTAAAGCAGTTTGGCAGACAACTGGGATTCGATGTGGATATGGATACGTTTATGGCGGTATCGTTCCAGTACCCGTCTGACATGAATGTAAAGCCGGAGGACCGGGAGAAGCTGAAAAACGCTGCGGAAGCGGTGATCGGACTTTCCGGGATCAACCAAAGGATCGGCGGAAAGCAGATCATTACCTGCGACGCCGGGGCGTGCGTGATCCTCATCACCCACGATAAGGCAGAAATGCGGCGGATCCTGGATGAGGTGAAGACTGTGGCTGCCGCAGAGGTGGAGAAGATCGTTTCCGACCGGAAGATCCGTGTGGGGATCGGTACCATCGAAGGCGGGATCAAGGGCATCCGGCACACATACAGCAACGCCCAGGACGCAGTAAAGGCCGGGGAGATCTTCAAAAAGGACCGCGTGATCCTGGAATACATGGGCATGGAAATATACAGCAGCATCAACCAGATGGTGGTCAGCTTCGGGGACCGTCTCACAAGGACTGTGCTGCGCCAGCTGGGGGAGACGGAAAAAAGGGTTCTTTCTAAGTA
The DNA here is from genome assembly GCA_905215775.1 of uncultured bacterium. Taxonomy (GTDB): domain Bacteria; phylum Bacillota; class Clostridia; order Lachnospirales; family Lachnospiraceae; genus Alitiscatomonas. Next base: position 30,463 of record CAJMRM010000032.1, on the reverse strand, counting down.
TTATAAATGCAAAGAGGACATTGCGCTGACCGCAGAGCAGCTGGGAATGACCGAGGAAGAGGTAAGGAACAGCCTGGCCCAGGTGAAGGTCAACACGGGCCTGGATGTGAACGACACCGAGGATAACTTCAAGCTCCATTTCATCACCATTGCGAAAAAGGTGCTGGAAAACGACGAGAGGATCCGGAAGAACCGCTGATCCTGGAATCCGCAGCCCGGGAGCAGCGGCCGTTGGCCGGGATTTCCACCGGCGGACACAGGAAAATGGCAGTGAAGACAGGAAGTAAAAAGGCAGCCGTCCGGCTGGGAGAAGACCCGCCGGACGGCTGCTTATATATATTATGGGGTAAAAGTATGAGCCGGGGTTATGCGGCTGTCCGTTTGTTCTTTCTTGCAAAGAAGAGGAAGCCAAAGGCGGCAAATCCAAACATCATGGCAAAGCCAACGCCGCAGGTGAGGCCGATGCCGCTGGTCAGCCAGATGGGGGTCAGGCCGACGAACACGTCCTTCCAGGACATGATGGCGGAGTAAACGCCGTGGGTATCGCCTGCGCTGGATAAGGAATCCGGGTCAACGGCTCTTACCAGGGCAAGACCGGTAGAGGTATTGCCGGTGGCTGCACCGAAGGCCATGCAGGCTTTCTCAAACCATTCTTCACGGCAGAAGCGGTATGCCAGATAGAAGATGATCGGGACTGTGAGGACTGCCAGGATCAAGGTGTAGATCAGTACAGGCACGATGTAAGTGGAAACAAATTCCATATCCAGGGTGGCCATAGCTGTGAAGACGGTGATCTCCAGGCAGAAGCCGCTGGCCATTTTGATGGTCTTTAAATCCACATAGCGCTCCAGCTTTGTGATCTTTAAGAACTGCCACAGGATCGCGCCGCCGAAGATGCCGTGGAGCACGCTGGGAAGCTCGTTAAAGAACGGGATGTAAGCGCCCAGGAAGCCGAAGAGCTTGCGCCCGATGAAAAGGGCGGTCAGAAGCCAGGCTACTTGTAAAGCCAGGTGATTGATGCTGATACCGGTGGTAACGGTATGGCCGGAAGCGACACGCTTTTCCTCGGGAAGAATGCCGCCGTAGAAGTAATCCGGCTGCTTTTTGGGCTCCTTTACATAGGTGCCCCAGCCTCTGCGGATCCCGAAGTTGACCATGATCATGCCGACCAGCATGGCGACGATCAGTCCCAGGGTGGACAATACCATACCCACGGCCATGTTTCCCTCGATGCCCAGCTTTTCAAAGGCTGCGCCGGCAGCAGCGGCAGTTCCGTGGCCGCCGTGGAAGGAGAATACGCCCATTACGCCCCAGCCATCGGGAAGACCGGGCCAGATTTTCTGCAGCAGCCAGCCCAGCAGAACGCCCAGGCCCAGCTGCATTCCATAGGAAGTCATGGTCATACAGGAATAATCCAGATAAGAGCCGAGCTTTTTCCGGTTGATGGTCACTCCGAATACGGTGGCGGCCATTACGATGTCGATCATGACGCTGGGGATGGAGCTGAAGCTGGCGGGAACCTCAACGACGCCAAGGATCTGCTGACCCAGTAAAAGGAGGATCAGTCCGCCGATCAGCGACGACGGAAGGAACAGCTTCTGGAGCGGCTTGCACAGCTCGCGGACAAAGAAGCCCACGAGAAGAAATACAGCCAGCACCAGGATATCATTACACAGTGATGCAACAGTCATTTCTTAAATCCCTCTGCTTTCGTATTTTTCCAAATATTTATTAAAGATCAAATATTCATTAAAAATCGAACATTCCAGCCGGTTTTGTATCCGGCTTTTTTGTGTCGGTATATGTTTTTGCGGTCTTATAGTCCACGTCGTTGATGGGCCATGTGGGTTTTTTGCCCTCATAGACCTCCTGGACGCCCATGGCTGCAAAATAGGAAGCACGATGGGCCGCCTCTGTGGTGTTTCCGCCAATATGCGGATAAATGATCACGTTGTCCAGGGTCAAGAGCGGGTTCCTGGGATCCACCGGCTCCTTCTGGATGGCGTCCAGACCGGCGCCTGCGATGACTCCGTCTCTGCATGCCTCATAAAGGGCGGTCTCGTCCACACAGCCTCCGCGGGCCGTGTTGATCAGGAAGGCGGTGGGCTTCATCATAGCCAGCCGTTCCTTATTTACCATGTTCTTTGTAACCGGAGTGTTGGGGCAGTGGAGGGAAACGTAATCGCATTCCTTAAAGATCCGGTCCAGATCGCGGACCACCTCGACACCCTCGGGGAAATCGCAGGCCGGCTTATAGGGGTCGTAGGCCATGACGTTCATCTCGAAGCCCAAAGCGCGCTTTGCAACGCGGCTTCCGATGTTTCCGCAGCCGATGAGTCCCAGGGTCTTGCCATTTAAGGTGTTCTTTCTTACTTTTAATTTGGCCTTGTAGAAGTCGTCTACCCAGGTCTTGTGGAGAACGGTCACATTGCGGCTCATTTCCAGGATCAGCAGCATGGCTGTTTCCGCCACAGAGGTGCTGTTGGCCACCGGAGCATAGAGTGCCTGGACGTTTTTGTCATGGCAGGCCTTTACGTCTAAGGCGTCGAAGCCTGCGCCGTGGCGGACGATGACCTTTAAGTTGGGATTGGATTCAATGATCTCTCTGGAGATCGGTGTGATGCGGACGATCATAGCGTCCGGCTGGTGCTCCTTAAAGTCAGCCAGAACATCCTCCGGCTCAAAGCCGCGGCCATCGATGATGGTGTGGCCGGCATCTTCCAAAAGCTTCCGTCCCTCGGACATGATCTCCTGCGGCAGTAAAATTTTCCAAGCCATAGTATAACCTCCTGATGATTTTTGTGCATTTTTTTGTTTCTCACGGACGTGTGTCCTTCTGGCTGCCATTATATGGGAATCAAACAGCAAAATCAAACAAGCAGTTTTGGGCAATGTAACAAAAAAATGTTGTGGACATACCGTATAACATAGAAGAAACGTTTGGAGGCGGGGATGACTGGACGGGAAAACAAACGGGACGGACGGCCTGGGCAGCGGGGAGCCCAGAGAGCGGATCCAGAATACTGCGGCGGAAAAGATCCGGGCTCTTCTTGAAGGCTCTCTGGTCCATACGGTCAATGAAAAGGAGCGGGGCGTCCGGGAAGGACGGTCGCAATGCCGGCGAACACCTCTTTCGTAATAGAAATGAAATCCTGGGCGTACCGGGGCAGGACCCGGTCCTTGTGGGAGGCGATGACGACCCGGTGGCCGATGATCTCCTCTTTTAGGGTCAGAGGAAAGGCGTTGGCCTCCGGATAGGCGGAAAGAAAGGCCGGGAGCCTTGCCTGGGTACAGAAGAACGCCCCGTAATCATAAGGGAACAGGGAAATGAAAAGCTCTGTGGACTGGGATTCCAGAAAGATCCTCGGTTTCACCCTGGCGGCCAGGAAGCACTGGTCGATGGTCCTCCGGAGCTTCATGGAGGGATGGGGGAGGAGGAATGGGAGCCTGGAAAAGCCGCTCAGGTCTGTACCCCGCGCCGAGCGGTTTTTCAGGACGCTCCAGGTGTCCGGATAATATTTTTTCAGCAGATGGTCAGAGCATACCATGTAAATATGATCGTTGAGAAGGGTCGTGGAGTCCAGCTTGGGATTGTCCTGATACATGACGCCGATAAAAAGGTCCAGTTCCCCGCTGCAGAGCATCTCCTCCATTTCACTGGAGGATTTATCGCACAGCTCAATGGAGATATTGGGCCATTTTTCGTAAAACTGGGGGAGGATACTGGGAAGGGAGATCTCCCCGCGGTAGGTGGGGATCCCCAGCTTCAGGCTGCCGATGCTGTTGGCCGATATATCCGCCAGACGGTTTACAAATTCGTGCTCCTCGGCCAGGATCTTTACAGCCACGGCATAAAGCTGCTCGCCCTCATAGGTAAGGGCCAGCTTGGGCTTGCGGTGGAACAGAGAAACGCCGTAATACTGCTCCAGCCGCTGGATGTGCTGGCTTAGGTTCTGCTGGGAAATATAGAGCTTCTGCGCCGTGTTTGTGACATGAAGCTCCCTGGCCAGCTCTACGAAATAGTAGAGAGTCAGCAGATTCATAAAATTACCTCCGATCTGAACATATATTGCCTTCATTATAATAGAAGAAAAAACAGATGTAAATAATAACAATATTTCTTTGTGAATGATAAACAGATACATTGTTTGCTATTGTCAAAACTCTGGATTACAATAGAGCCAGATCAAGGAGCTGCGGCTCCCAGTGCAGAACACAAGAGCTTTCAGATAAGGAGAAAATAACATGGCAGTAGGCAAGAGAATCTATTTAAAGAGAAATATGCCGGATCCGGAGGTAATGGAACAGTTTAAAACGATCCCGGCCTCCAACACCTGTGATGTAATGGGAAGGAACGCGGCCATGAACCCGCGGATCCGCCTGATGAGCAGTCCCAAGGCTCAGATGATGGTCGGCCCGGCCCTTACAGTCAAGGCAAGGGGCGGCGATAACCTGGCCCTTCATGCGGCCTTAAACATTGCCCAGGAGGGCGATGTGCTGGTGGTTTCCAATGAAGAGGACAATACCCGTTCCCTGATCGGCGAGATCATGATGGCATATCTTCGTTATGACAGAAAGGTTGCCGGCATCATCATCGACGGGCCGATCCGCGATATTGGCGAGATCGGCCAGTGGGATTTTCCGGTATACGCCACAGGGACGACTCCGGGCGGCCCCTATAAGGAGGGACCGGGCGAGGTGAACGTACCTGTTGCCTGCGGCGGCATCAGCGTAAACCCGGGCGACATTATTTTGGGGGACCCGGATGGCGTGATCGTCATTCCGAGAAAAGACGCAGCGCAGATCCTGGCTGACGCTAAGAAATTCCAGGAAGCAGACGAGAAAAAGCTGGAGGCTGCAAAGAACGGAACAGCCAACAGGGCATGGGTGGAAAAGACCCTGGCAGCAAAGGAATTTGAGATCATCGACGGCGTATACGAGCCATAAGAGTACATACAAAACCTTCCTAAAAACGGACTGGGGCAGAATCTGTAAAAGGACTCTGCCCCAGTCTGTTTTATCTTCTAAAAGATATTGACTTTTTTTCTCATTTAGATTATATTACAAATGCCTGTACAGGGTACTTCGTTTTATCGAAGAGTTAGATACTGCTAATTGATACGCGAGAAGCATGAACGGATAAAAAAGGAGATACAAATGAAGCTGAGCAGACTGCCGATCGGAAGCACGGCAACCATTCTCTCCGTGGGCGGAAGCGGAGCGCTCCGCCAGCATTTCCTGGACATGGGACTGATCCAGGGGACGGAGGTGACGGTTGTAAAATATGCGCCCATGGGAGATCCCATTGAGCTGAGGATCCATGGATATGAGCTGACCATCCGCCTGGAGGACGCAGAGAATATTGAGATCAGCGAGCCCCACCAGCCGGTGGATATACAAAAAAAGGCGCAGAAAACGGAAAAGCACCATCCCGGCTATGGAGAGGGAGGAAAGTTCCATAACCGAAAGGAGGAAAATCCCCTGCCGGACGGTGAGACGCTGACCTTTGCCCTGGTGGGAAACCAGAACTGCGGAAAGACTACGCTGTTCAACCAGCTGACCGGATCCAAACAGCATGTGGGAAATTTCCCGGGAGTCACTGTGGACCGGAAGGACGGCGTGATCCGTGGACATGACAATACGCTGATCACAGACCTCCCCGGGATCTACTCCATGTCCCCATACAGCAGCGAGGAGATCGTCACCAGGGAATTTGTGATCCAGGAACGTCCCAAAGGGATCATCAATATCGTGGACGCCACCAATATCGAGAGGAACCTGTATCTGACCATGCAGCTTCTGGAGCTGGGGATCCCCATGGTGGTGGCCTTGAATATGATGGACGAGCTCTGGGAAAACGGCGGCTCTGTCCTGGTCAATGAAATGGAGGAGGCCCTGGGGGTTCCGGTGATCCCCATTTCCGCCGCCAAGGGCGAGGGGATCGAGGAGCTGGTCCGCCACGCGGTCCATGTGGCCAGATACCAGGAAAAGCCTCTGGAAATGGACTTCTGTAAAAAGGACGAGGGGATCCACCGCGGGATCCACGCAGTTATGCACCTGATCGAGGACCATGCGGCCCAGGCCCGGATCCCGGTGCGGTTCGCGGCCAGCAAGGTGATGGAGGGCGACGAAAAGATCCTGGAACGGCTGATGCTGACGGAAAATGAGAAGCGGATCCTGGAGGAGATCGCCAGTCAGACGGAGGAAGAAACGGGAATGGACCGGGCCGCCGCAGTGGCCCAGATGCGGTTCGATTACATCGGCGAGGTCTGTTCGGAGGCAGTGGTCAAGCCCAGGGAGAGCAGGGAGCGTACCAGAAGCCGCCAGATCGACCGTTTCCTGACGGGAAAATATACGGGGATTCCGGCCTTTATCGGGATCATGGGACTGGTGTTCTGGCTGACCTTTAATGTGATCGGCGCATTTTTACAGGGAATCCTGGAGGCAGGGATCGAGGAGCTGACCGCCATGGCGGACGCAGCCATGACGGCTGCCGGCGTCAACAGCGTGGTCCAGTCCCTGGTCATCGACGGGATCTTCGGGGGCGTAGGCGGCGTTCTGAGCTTCCTCCCCATCATCGTGACACTGTTTTTCTTTCTGTCGATGCTGGAGGACAGCGGCTATATGGCCAGGGTCGCCTTCATCATGGATAAGCTTTTAAGGAAGCTGGGACTTTCCGGAAGGAGCATCGTTCCCATGCTGGTGGGCTTTGGATGTACGGTGCCGGGAGTCATGGCCAGCCGGACTCTGCCGTCGGAGCGGGACCGGAAGATGACCATTCTCCTGACTCCGTTTATGAGCTGTACGGCAAAGCTCCCGATCTACGCCTTCTTTACAGAGGCGTTTTTCCCGGAGTACCAGGCCCTGGTGATGATCGGTCTGTATGTGTTTGGGATCTTCATGGGGATCCTCATGGCCCTGATCTTTAAGAAAACGGCTTTTAAGGGCGAGGCTGTGCCCTTTGTGATGGAGCTTCCCAATTACCGGATGCCTGGGGCGGTCAACGTGGGCCAACTTCTGTGGGATAAGGCCAAGGATTTCCTCCAGCGGGCTTTTACTGTGATCTTCCTGGCCACCATTGTGATCTGGTTCCTCCAGAACTTTGATACGGGCTTTAACATGGTGGCAGATTCCCAGGACAGCATCCTGGCTCTTCTGGCCGGCGTGCTGGCTCCGGTGTTCCTGCCTGTGGGCTTTGGAGACTGGAGGATCGTCACCGCCCTGATCTCCGGCTTCATGGCCAAGGAGAGCGTGGTGTCCTCTCTGACCGTGCTCTTTGGCAGCGTGGAGGCGCTCCAGGGCAGTCTTACGGTTCCGGGAGCCGTTTCCCTGCTGGTATTCTGCCTCCTTTATACGCCCTGCGTGGCGGCCATTGCCTCGGTGAAGCGGGAACTGGGCGGAAAATGGGCTGCGGCCATGGTGGCCGGCCAGTGCGTGCTGGCATGGATCGCGGCGTTTGTTGTGTACCAGGCGGTTCTGATCCTTTAACCGCATAAAAGGCCCCTTCCGAAAGCCGATAGGAATGCGGCGGACGGAGGGGGCTTTGCGGCTTCAGCCGGCGGTTTGGGAAACGGACCAGGGCGGCCGGGAAGGCGAAACGGGGAAGTTAAAAAAAGGACAGAATTTTGTAAGAGAAAATGCTGGAAATGCCGGAGTTTCGCCGGACTCTGTTTCTTGACAGCCGTTCCCCCAGACGATATAATGTCTCTGTATATAACGGCGGCGGGGCAGAAAGAGCGACCGGCTCCGGCGGCGTGTAAATAAAGAAGACAGAAGGGGAATCAATATGGATCAGGGCAAGCAGACCAAGGAAAAAGCGGAGAAACTGGCAGCAATGAAGAAACTCAGCACATCGAAGGAGCTTTTTGTGCTTATGTCCCTCTGCACGAAGATGCCGTGTGTAATGTGTGACCCGGAAACCTTTGACGACGAGGGTTTCTTATATGAGAAGGAAGAGGATATCAAGCGTGAGGGACAGCGGTTCCTGGATCAGAAGATCCCGCTCCAGATCGCAAAGATCGAAAACAAGCAGTTCCTTCATTTTTACAGCAACCTGTTTACCATGGGCGTCAACTGCCTGGTATTCAACGGCTATATGGAGGATGAGTACAAGCTGCAGCTGGCGGATCTGGTGAACCGCCCGGGACAGAATTTAAAGGAGGGCCAGATCTGGGTGGAAAATCCGGGCCTTCATCTGACGGCGCTTTACTTTATGCAGGAGGTCCGCAGGCAGAAATTTGAAAAGCTCCCCAAAGAGCTCCAGGCGCTTCAGGAGGAGATCCTGGCGGATTATGGAAAGGGAACCTACCTGGCTCCGTTCAATGAGGAAAACGGCGTGCCGCTGTTAAAGCAGCAGAACGGGGATTCCTACCAGCCGATCTTTACGGATATGCTGGAATTCAACAAATTTAACCGGGAAAATTTCTTTAAGGCGTCGGTGATGACGGCGGATAAGATCACTGGTGCCCTGGCCAAGGGCGCCAGAGGCGTGGTGGTGAACCCCATGGGCGTGAACCTGCAGCTTCCTATTACAAAGAGGGCGGCATCGGGTCCGGCGAAGCCTCTGGATCCGGCAAAGCTGGCGGAGGCGGCAGTGGCTGAGGCGCTGAGGGAGCCGGAAAAGCCGGAGACTCCGGCCGGGGATATGGGAAACGGCGGGAAATGATCCCCGCAGAAGGGAATGATTCAGATGAGAAGAAACGAAAAGTTTCTGGCCGTCATGACGGCGGCCTTTATGACCACGGCGGCCGTATCCTTTTCTTCTATGGCGGCAGTGGATGCGGATTCCCACCGGTTTGTGGTGGGGACCATTATCAACGGCGTTCCGGTGTCCGGAATGACGACAGCTGACGCCGAAGCGTACATAGAGGGCTATTTTAACGGCGGCTATACCCTGGAGATCGAGGATGCCGGGGGCGTCCGGGAGGCCATCACCGACACCTCCATCGGTTATACGGTGGATGTGACGGGAGATCTGGAGGCCATTCTGAAGGAGGAGAACGACGGCGGAAGGGTCAGTGGGCCTGGCGTGGAGCACCGGTATACGGTGGACGCAGAACTTAAGTACGATGAGGCGGCCCTGCGGACGATCCTGGAAAATATGGCATTTGTAAAGAACGCCTCTCCCACCAGTGACGCGTATATCACTCCTTATGAGGAAGGAAAGGCCTTTTCCATTGTTCCGGAGGTCCAGGGGACGGAGATCGATATGGATAAGCTCATGGCTGCGGTGAAGGGGGCCTTAAACGCCCAGACGCGGCTTTTGAAGGTGGAGGATCTGGACTGCTATAAGACAGTCCAGGTCACCTCAGACGATGCCGGCCTGAATCAGATGTGCGCCAATTTAAACCGGTATAAGGATATCAATATCACCTATGTATTCGGCGACCAGCAGGAGATCCTGCCGGGACTGGAGGCGGTCAAATGGATCGACGGCGTTTCCGGGTCCGCGATCCAGGTGAACCAGCAGAAGGTGGCGGAGTATGTGAAATATCTGGCCGATAAATATGATACATACGGAAAGCCCCATACATTTACCAGTACGTCCGGACGCCAGGTGTCTGTAAACGGCGACTACGGCTGGCAGATCAACCAGGCAGAGGAAGCGGTGGCTCTGACCAGGATGGTGCAGAACGGCACCAACCAGACCAGGGAGCCGGCGTACAGCCGCACAGCGGCCAGCCGGACCGGAAATGACTTCGGGACCACATATGTGGAGGTGGATATGGGACTCCAGCATATCTACATGTATGAGAACGGGACTCTGATCGCCGAAGCGCCCATTGTCACAGGCAATGTGGCCAAAGGCTGGACCACGCCGGAGGGACTTTATACCCTTTACTATAAGGAAAGAAACCGGGTTCTGCGGGGACCGAAGCGGGCGGACGGAACCTACTCCTATGAGAGCCCTGTTTCCTACTGGATGCCCTTCAACGGTGGCATTGGTCTCCATGACGCCAGCTGGCGCAGTAAGTTCGGAGGGGAGATCTATAAGAACAGCGGTTCCCATGGCTGTATCAATATACCGCCGAAAACGGCAGCCGTGATCTATGAGCATGCATACAAAGGAATACCGATCCTTTGCTTTTACTAAGCAGGAATAAGAGGGTGTCTGCAGGAAACTGCGGGCACCCTCTGCTGCAAAAAAACGGGGATCCTGCGGACGGCAGGATCGTTCGGCTGACAGGATCGAAGGAGGCAGCAAGGTGAACGAAAAGGAAAAAGAACAGGAACAAAAATATCTGGATGCAGTGGACGTTTCGTATTCCTATGGCCTGGCCAAGGAGATGGAGCAGATAAAAAGCAACCCGGTACTGGGCTTCCGAACCGCCGGATCCCGGGCGGAGTATGAGACGGGGGAAATGCTGAGGCGGGAGATGGAGCACATCGGCCTTGAGGACATCCACAAGGACAGGCTGTGCCTGGATGGCTGGGAGTTTGAACGGGCTGTGCTGCGGTTTCGGGATCCGGGGGGAGAAACCCATACCTTTCAGCTGGGGGCCTACCAGACCCAGTTTGTGACAGAGGGGTTCCAGGAGTTTCCCATGGTCTATGCGGGCCGCGGCGGCCAGCAGGATTATGTGGGGCGGGATGTACGCGGCTGCCTGGTGCTGGTGGATATCAACCAGAGGGACGAGTGGTGGATCAACTTCCCTGTGTACCAGGCCCATTTAAAAGGAGCGGCGGCGGTGATCGCGGTACAGGATAACGGCTATGGGGAGATTGACAGGGAGGCGCTGAACGCCCAGGATATTGCCGGCCCCAAGGACGCCCCGGCTTTTTCCATTTCCCAGAGGGACGCGGAGGTCTTAAAGGCGGCCTTTCAGGAAAAGGAACGGCTCACGGTGGAATTTGACGCCAGCTCCCGGATCCTGGAGCAGACAGAGTCCTACAATATCTGGGGGACGATCCCGGGAAAAGAAGAGGACATGATCCTCTTAAGCGCCCATTATGATTCCTATTATGACGGCTTCCAGGACGACAACTGTGCGGTGGCCATGATGCTGGGGATCGCCCGGGCGCTTCTGGAAATCGGGTACCGGCCCAGAAAGACTCTGGTATTCTGTGCCATGGCGGCGGAGGAGTGGGGGATCGTCAATTCCAAATATGACTGGTCCACGGGGGCCTGGCAGCAGGTCTTTAAGCTGCGGCCCGACTGGCCGGGAAAGGTCATTGCGGATCTTAATTTCGAGCTTCCGGCCTATGCCCATAACGCCTGGGACGCCATCCGTTCCACCTATGAATATGAGGATTTTCTGAAAGAATTTATCGGGACCCTGCCGGTGGATCCCAGGACCGTGTATCCCCAGGGCCTGCGGGTCAGCGCTCCCATTGAGACCTGGTCCGACGATTTTTCCCTGGCCATTTCCGGGATCCCGTCCATGGTCAATGAATTCAGCAGCGCCGGATTCATGGAGACCCATTACCACTCCCAGTTCGACCGGGATGAGTTTTACGACGAGGCGGCGTACCGGTTCCATCATGAGCTCTACGGGCTTCTTCTGATGGCCCTGGACCGGGTAAATGTTGCTCCGGTGAATCTGGAGCGGACCTTCCGCGCCTTAAGGGAAAGTGTCCGTCCGGTGACCGGGCGGGAAGATGAAAATGCCCTGGAGACTCTGATGGAGAAGCTGGGAGAGGGAGAGCGCCTGGCCAGGGAGGTTTACGAAAGGGTGCGGGCGGCAAATGCCGGAGACGGGGATCCGGAAAGGGACAGGAAGCTCCAGAGCCAGCTTTTGTACCTCTTTAAAAAGGCCCAGGGATATTTTGTCCGGCTCAACTGGCACGACGAGGTCCTTTTCCCCCATGAGGCGTCCCAGACCAATCTGCGGTATCTGGGCGAGGCGGTCCGGCGGCTGGAGGACGGAAACGTCCGGGGCGCCCTGGAGGCCTTATACCAGGTGGACAATAACAAATATGCCTTCCAGTTTGACGATGAGGTATACCGCTATTTTACAGAATACGTACTGAGGCAGGAAAAGGACCGGCTCCAGTGGGGCGCCGGGCGGATCGTCCATCATCTGGACCTGTCAAAGCAGATCCGGAGCCTGATGGAAAAGGAAAAGGCCGGAGATTCGGCGGCAGAGACAGAGCTGGAGGAGCTGAGGGCCATGGAACGCCAGGCGCTCCGGTGCTTTGACGATGATATTCGGTATATGATCCAGGCCGCAGATACGCTGACAGACGGCCTGAGAAAAGCGAAAGAGGTGTAGAAAAGAGCAATGGAGAGCAGTGCGTTGTACCGTGTGCAGAGAGAGGATCTGCCGCGGCTCCAGAAAATGCTGACGGAATGCTTTGCAGAGGATCCGCTGTACCATACGCTGATCCCGGATCCGGAGACCAGAAAACGGCTGATGCCGGAGTTATTTGAGTGTGATCTGAATGAATTTTATGAGACCTGTGAGATTTATGCGGAGAGTCCGGAGCTGAAGGGTCTCCTGGTGGTTTCTGACGAAACGGAGGACTGCGATCCCCTCCGCTTTTATCTGACGGAGGCGTGGGCATTACTAAAAACAGACGAATACCTGATCCGGGAGGATAGGAGCTTAAAGACCCTGTGGAATTTCATCCGGGGCCGGGATTATCTGAATTCCCGGTGGACGGCCCAGCTCCACCAGGAAAACCGCCTGCATATCATTTACCTGGCGGTGAGTCCAGGAGCCCGGCATACGGGGGTGGCGGAGATCCTCATGGACGAGGTGATCCGTTATTCGGAGTCGCACCGGATGCTGATCTCCCTGGAAACCCACAACGAGAAGAATCTGGCTTTTTACAGACACTTTGGCTTTAAAACCTTTGGGATCGTGGAAAAGGGTATGGAGCTGAAGCAGTATTGCCTGGTGCGGGAACCGCAGCAGGGATAGACGGGAAAGACTGCGGCTGCCGGGGATCCCGGAGCTGCGGAAACGGAAAAGCGGAAACGTAAAAACCTCCGGAGCTGGCAGGCCCCGGAGGTTTTCAGGTATATATTGAGGAATTAACTTGCCCTTATTGGCAAATGGGCAACAAAGCAGGAAAACTATCTCTGCACGCGTCCGGATCCGTCGCCGCCGGCTAATTTGGTAACCTCGTCTACGGAAACCATATTCATGTCTCCCTCGATGGAGTGCTTTAAGCAGGATGCCGCAACTGCGAACTCAATGGTGCTCTGGGCATCATAGCCGTTTAAGCATGCATAGATCAGGCCGCCGCCGAAGCTGTCGCCGCCGCCTACGCGGTCAACGATGTGCATTTTGTATTTTTTGCTGAAGTAATAGCCGGTTCCGTCATATAACATAGCGGACCAGTTGTTGTCGTTGGCGGAGAGGGACTCACGGAGCGTGATGGCAACCTTTGTGAAGCCGAAGCGGTCAGCCAGCTGCTTTGCCACATCCTTGTAGCCCTCATGGTTTACGGTACCGGTGGTCACATCGGTATTGGCGGCCTTGATTCCGAATACATCGGAGGCGTCCTCCTCGTTGGCGATGCAGACGTCCACATATTTGCACAGCTCGCCCATTACCTCGCCGGCCTTGGCCTTGGACCAGAGCTTATTCCGGTAGTTTAAGTCGCAGGAAACGGTGAGTCCCAGCTCCTTGGCTTTTTTGCAGGCCTCTAAGCAGATGCCGGCAACGGTGTCGTTGAGGGCCGGGGTGATGCCGGTGAAGTGGAACCAGTCGGCGCCTTCAAAGATCTTTGCCCAGTCGAAGTCCTCCGGAGCAGCCTCGGAGATGGCGGAATGGGCACGGTCATAGATGACCTTGGACGGTCTCTGGGAAGCGCCCTTTTCCAGGAAGTAGATGCCTACACGGTCGCCGCCGCGGGCGATGTCCTTTGTGTCCACGCCGTATTTTCTTAACTCATTGACAGCGGCCTGGCCGATCTCGTGCTTCGGAAGCTTTGTAACAAATGCGGCATCCATGCCATAGTTTGCCAGGGAAACAGCCACGTTGGCCTCGCCGCCGCCGTAGGTGGCGCCAAAGGAATTGGCCTGAACGAAACGGTAGTAGCCCTCCGGAGCAAGACGGAGCATGATCTCACCAAATGTAATGACTCTCTTTGCCATGATAAAATTCTCCTTTACTTCTGAACTAAATGTACTGCGAATCCGCCGATCTCGCCCTCCAGATAAATGGCAGTCAGCTTGTCGCCTTTGAATTTTGCGGTTTCTTCTTTGAATTTATAGCCCATCATTTCCAGATAATTTTTTGCACGTACAACGGAGTTGGTGGAAACTGCGATGTGGCCCTTTGCGCCAAGGCCCGGCGCTTTCATACATTCTACGGCTGTTCCGGCAAACACGGAGCTGTTTCCGGTCTTCTTTGTGAAGCCGAAGAGGCCGTCGAAGGCGGAGGCGGTCTGGTCTGCCTGGTCCTCGTTCTCACAGTTGATGCCGATATGGGCCAATTCAAAGCCCAGCATGGTCTGGACGGCTTCCTTTGTCAGATCGCGGATCTTATCGAATTCTCCGGCAGCCACCAGATCCTTTTTCACCATCCAGCTTCCTCCGCAGGCCAGGATCTTATCGAAGGCCAGGTAGGAATTGATGTTCTTTGCGTTGATGCCGCCGGTGGGCATGAATTTCATCTGTGTATAGGGAGCGGCCATGGCCTTGATCATATTGATGCCGCCGGCCTGTTCCGCCGGGAAGAACTTTACCACGTCAAGACCGAGAGAGATGGCCATTTCCACGTCGCTGGGATTGGAGGTGCCGGGAGTTACCGGAATCCCCTTGTCTACACAGTATTTTACCACTGTGGGGTTCAGGCCAGGGCTGACGATGAATTTCGCTCCGGCGTTCACCGCGCGGTCCACCTGCTCAGTGGTGAGGACGGTGCCTGCGCCCACTAACATTTCCGGGAATTCCTTTGCCATGATACGGATGGATTCCTCAGCGGCGGCGGTACGGAAGGTAACCTCTGCACAGGGAAGTCCGCCCTCACAGAGGGCCTTTGCCAGGGGAGCCGCGTCCTTGGCGTCGTCAAGCACGACCACCGGGACGATGCCGATCTTCTGGATCTTTTCTAAAATCTCGTTCATATTTCATTTCTCCTTTACTTTTTTATAATGGAAAGGGATATAAAAATTCAAGTCACAATTCTGTCATGCGGTACGGAGTTTCATAATATGAAACATAGTTCCGTATTGCGATATCAACTAAAATAAATTATACTCATCGCCCTTTAAAAGTCAATAGGAAAAAGTAATTTTGTTCTCCTTCCCTTATAAAGAAAAGTGTGATAAAATGAACGCTGAGATAACCGGGAGGACGGGACCGCCGCCGTGCCCGGAATATGCGGAGGCCGGGGAAGGAGATCCGGCTCCGGGGACGTTATGGGACTGCGGGCCAGACAGGCCGTATGGCTGGAGCCGCAGCGGTCATGAAAGGACGAGTATGGACCTGAAATTTGAAAAATTCCGTGCGGAGCATGTGGAAACGCTTGCAGGATATTATGGAAAGCGCCACGACCGGACCTGCGACAGCACGATTATGGACAATTTTCTCTGGGGAGGCTATTATCACATCCGTTTCTGCGAGCGGGATGGAAAAGCAGTCCTCTGGATCATGAACATCGACGGAAAGGATTACGCGGCTCTTCCGGTCTGCAGCCTGGAGGACCTGCCTCATTATTTTAAAGAGCTGGAGCAGTATTTCAATGAAGAGCTCCAGCTTCCGCTGGAGATCTTTCTGGCGGATGAGGAAGCGGTGGAGTACCTGGATCTTCCCGGAGACAGGTACGCGGTGGAAGAGCTTCCAGACGCCAGGGATTATATTTATAGTGCGGAGTCCCTGAAGGTTTTATCCGGGAAAAAGCTGGGGAAGAAGAAAAATCATATCAATTACCTGAAGCGGGAATATGCAGGCAGGTATGAGTACAGGACCCTGGGCTGCTCCGACAGCCTGGATGTGTGGCGGTTTCTGGACAAATGGAGAGCCCAGAAGGGCCAGGAGGTGGAAGGCCACCTGGATTATGAGGTAGAGGGGATCCATGAGATACTGAGAAACTGCAGCGCGTTCTATGTGCATATGGGCGGCATTTATATCGACGGCCAGCTGGAGGCCTTTGCCATCGGCAGCTTTAACGAAACGGAAAAAATGGCCATCATCCATATCGAAAAGGCGAATCCGGAGATCCGGGGCCTGTACCAGTTCATCAACCAGCAGTTCCTGATCCATGAATTTCCCGGGGCGGAGATCGTGAACCGGGAGGACGATATGGGGCTTCCGGCACTGCGCCAGGCCAAGCTGTCCTATGAGCCGTCGGAATTCGCCAGAAAATTCAGGATCCGGCAGCTGTGGCCGGAGGAAAACCGGAGGAAGGAAGAAAACAGGTTATGATCCGATATCTGGAAGCGGAAGAAAAAGGAAGGACAAGGGCTCTCTGGAACGAGGCGTTCCCGGAGGACTCTGTATCCTTTGGCGACTATTATTATAAGGAAAAAACAAAGGACAACCGGATCCTGGTCTGTGAGGAGGAGGGGCGGATCGTGGCCATGCTCCAGAGGAATCCTTACGCAGTTTCCATGCGGGGCGATGTGAGGACCTGCGATTATATCGTGGGCGTAGCAACGGCTGTCAGCGAGCGCCACAAGGGCCATATGAGAAGTCTGCTGCTGACCATGCTGCGGGATATGCAGGAGGAGCGGATGCCCTTTGCGTTTCTGATGCCGGCCCGGGAATCCCTGTATTATCCGTATGATTTCCGGTTTATTTTCGACCAGCCCCGGTGGGTTCTGGGGTACAATAAGAATCTTCGCAGGAAGCCTCTGGAGGGAAGCGCCCTGTATAAGGAGCTGGCCGACTGGCAGAATGCCTGGCTGAAGCGCCAGTATGAGGTGTTCGCCGTCCGGGATCCGGCTTATCTGGAACGGATGGAAAAGGAGCTGAGGAGCGAGAACGGCTTTGTGAACCTGATCTATGAGGACGACTGGTTCATCGGCATGGAAAGCGAATGGGGGCTGAAGGAGCGGGAGATGCGTTATCTGTATACGGGAGAGCGCTACCGGGCTCTGGCCGGGACGAAACCGGCCATCATGGCCCGGATCGTATGTATGCCGGAATTTGTGAAGAACATCCGCCTTTCTGAAGCGTGTCCGGAGGCTGAGATAGCCGTTGAGATCGGGATCCATGATCTGTTCGTTCCCCAGAACCAGGGCGCATGGATCTGGAAGCTGACCAAGAGCGGCTCTGAGATCGTCCAGGAATCCAGGTTCATCGCCAAAGGAAAGATGGAGGTGTTCACCATCGCAGAGCTGACCCAGTGGCTGTTCGGGTATGCTCTTCCGGAGCAGGTGAAAAATGTTCCTTACGGCCAGTACATCGAGCCGTTCCGCGGCGTCTTTTTGGACGAGGTGGTTTAAAGACGGCTCCGGGGCCGGGGAGTCCGGTCCGGGTATTTTCCAGGGGAAAGGAGTGCCAGAGATGACAGAGCGTGAAACCTTGAAGCAATGGCTTTTTGAGAGTGATAATATCGTATTTTTCGGCGGCGCAGGCGTGTCCACCGAGAGCAGGATCCCGGATTTCCGGAGCACAGACGGTCTGTATAACCAGCAGTATGCGTATCCGCCGGAAACGATCCTGAGCCATACCTTTTATATGAGAAAGCCGGAGGAGTTTTACCGGTTCTACCGGAATAAGATGCTGTTCCCCGACGCGGAGCCCAACCGGGCCCATAAGGCTCTGGCAAAGCTGGAGCAGGAGGGGAAGCTCCGGGCGGTGATCACCCAGAACATCGACGGTCTCCACCAGAAGGCCGGGAGCCGGGAGGTACTGGAGCTGCATGGCTCGGTGCTTAGGAATTACTGTACAGAATGCGGGAAATTTTATGGCCTGGAGGCGGTCCTGGAGTCGGAAGGCGTTCCCAGATGCTCCTGCGGCGGCGTCATTAAGCCGGATGTGGTCCTCTATGAAGAGGGACTGGACCAGCATACGCTTCAGAAGGCGGTCTATTATATTTCCAATGCCGATGTCCTGATCATCGGGGGAACCTCCTTAACAGTGTATCCGGCGGCGGGGCTCATCGACTATTATGCAGGGAAAAAGCTGGTATTGATCAATAAATCTGTGACGCCCATGGACAGCCGGGCAGATCTGGTGATCAGCGGTCCCATTGGAGAGATCCTGGGAGATGCGGCCGGAGTGTAGGCTCCGGAAGAGGAAGGAGTGACCGGATATGTATCAGCCGTCAGAACGGCGTTATGAGGAGATGGAATATAAACGGTGCGGAAGGAGCGGGCTTAAGCTTCCGGCCATGTCCCTGGGGCTGTGGCAGAATTTCGGGACGGAAAAGCCTCTGAAGGAGCAGGAAGCGCTTCTGTGCCATGCCTTTGACCGGGGCATCACCCACTTCGACCTGGCCAACAATTACGGCCATCCGGCCAGAGGGCTGGCGGAGGAGAATTTCGGCAGGGCCTTGAGGGACTGTCTGGGATCCTGCCGGGACGAGCTGACCGTTTCCACCAAGGCGGGCTACGACATGTGGCCGGGGCCCTATGGAAACTGGGGCTCCAGGAAATACCTTATGGCGAGCCTGGACCAGAGCTTAAAACGCATGGGGCTGGATTATGTGGACATTTTTTACCATCACCGGCCGGATCCGGAAACTCCCCTGGAGGAGACCATGGAGGCCTTAAGCGATATGGTGCGCCAGGGAAAGGCCCTGTATGTGGGGATCTCCAATTATAATGCGGAGCAGACGGAAGCGGCGGTGAAGCTTTTAAGGGAGAACCATACGCCCTGTCTGATCCACCAGGTACGCTACAATCTTTTGGAACAGCAGGCGGAGGACGGCCTGTTCTCTGTCCTTTCAGAAAACGGCGTGGGCTGCATCTGCTTTTCCCCTCTGGCCCAGGGGGCGCTGACGGATAAGTACCTGCGGGGGATCCCGGCCGGCTCCAGGGCGTCCCGGGAGGGAAGCACCGTGGCGGCCAGATATCTGGATGAGGAGTCACTGGAAAAGATAAAGAAGCTGAACGACATCGCAAGAGCGGGCGGCATGACCCTGGCCCAGCTGGCCCTGGCCTGGATCCTGCGGCGGCCGGAGGTGACCTCTGTGCTGGTGGGAGCCAGCAGTACGGCCCAGCTGGACAGCAGCCTGGCAGCCCTGAAGCTCCCGCCTCTGGACGAGGATGTGTTAAAAGAGATCCGGGCGGCGCTTAAGCAGTAAAGGACGGGCAGGAGAAAGGGACTCTGGCAGAAGGAGATGGGGCAGAGCCGTTCCGCCCGAAAACATAGGGAGGGATCCGATGGAGTATGAAGTAGGAGATATCGTCAAATTAAAAAAGCCCCACCCCTGCGGAAGCCAGGAATGGGAGATCCTCAGGGTGGGCGCAGATTTCCGGCTGAAATGCCTGGGCTGCGGCCATATGGTCATGGTGACCAGACGGCTGGTGGAGAAAAATACCCGGGGCCTGCGGAAACCGGAGAAAAAGGAATAGAGAGGGACCGGCAGATTTCTGCCGGTCCTTTTTGTCAGGCTTTTTTCTTCTTTTCCTTGGGGATCATCTTAATGATCCCGGCCTTGTAGAGCACGACTGCGCAGAGCACAGTGAGGACCATACAGATCAGTACCACAAAGCCCTCCATCCCGGCCAGGGGGAACACGGCGTTGACGCCGAATACCACTAAGAGCGGGAGGATCATGGTCAGCGGTTTTCCTTTGGCAACGTAGTCGCCGCAGTCGTTGTTTACGAAGCTTAAAAAGATGCCGCCGAAGAGAGACGGGAGCAGATAGGTGGTGGCTGTCTGGACGGTGGGGCTGGTGAGGATGGGGCGTAAGGGCACCAGAAGGATCACGCCGGCCACGATGATCAGGGTGGTGACGATGGAGGACACGGCTACGCCGATGGTGGCCACCACGTCGCCTTCCTCTGTACCGGAGGCTGTATCAGACATGATCTGGGCGTTTACCACAACGGGCACCTTCAGGTTCATGACATTGCCGGTTAAGAAGGTAATATAGGCAGAGGATCCCAGGATCGGGGTATAGCTGAATACCTCGGCGATGCAGGTGGGAATGAATACGGCCAGCAGGCCGCTTCCTGCGGTGATGACCTGGGCCACGCTCTCCGGCCAAACGTCGTATACGGTGGAAATGACTGCCGGAATGCCCAGCATAAGAAGGATGCCGATGATAATACCGATCCGGCCGGTCCGGTGAATGCTGTCTTCGTATTTTTTATCCATATTGTGTTCCTCCTAAAATTAACCAAGGATTTTGATCCAGACCAGCGAGGACGCCATGCCCAGAAGCAGGGTATTTGCCATAACAAAGTTTCTGAGCCACAGGCATTTGAACCGCTTGATGATCTGCAGATGGATCAGAACGATGATACAGGATGTAAATACAACGGCCAGGTGTACCTTTCCCTTCATTAACTGCATGGGAAGGAAGGCTTCGATGATGGCCAGGGAGAGAACGCCGGTGATCAGGGCCCCCAGCTCTCCGTGCTTGTTCCTGGCCTTACTAAGTCCCATCTGGATCTTTTTGCCGAATAACAGGATGGCAATGAGGCCGCCCATGATACAGATGCTCATAACAAACATTACGGTACCCACCACAGAGGCATCTCCGGCGGCGTTTAAGGCCGCCACAGATTCGTAGCCGGTTCCGGTGGCCACCATGTCGGCTGCCATCAGCTCATATGTAACGGAGCCCACCACGGAAAGGCGGAACCAGGACCAGGGTACGCCCAGGACCGCCGCCAGGCTGAAAAGTCCGATGACGATGGAGATGGACGGGACAACGGAATAAATGGCCGAGGAGGTGATCACCAGTCTGAGCTTTTCCTTGGTGATCCCCAGCTCCAGGGCGTGCTTGTAGGCTTTTTTCAGAGTAACCAGACAGAACAGGATGATATAGGCGATTCCCAGGCCCACCAGTCCGTAGAGCAGGGGGCTGTTCATAATTTCATTGAAAGTCATTTGTGTTCCTCCTTATTACATGGCGTCCACATAGGTGAGGTCATCGGGGATCGGGGATACATAAACGCCGCCGGTTTCCTCCAGCAGCTCTTTTTTCGCCTGGTCAGCCAGGTCCGGATCGTCAAAGATCCTGGTACATGCCAGACCGATGGCTCTTGCCGCCGCAAGACAGGCCTTTCCGCCGATGGAGGTGCCCACCTGGGCTGTACTGCCAGGTGTGGTGTCCGGTGCCCGGAATGGCGGCCGAGGCGGTGAGCTGGGCTGTGGGAACCAGATAGCTCACATCGCCCACGTCGCTGGAGGCGGTCAATACCTTCTGACGCATCAGGGGGCTGTAAGGGACCACAACGGAATTTAAGGGACGCTTTTCAAACTCCTCCGGCGTCATTTTATGAAGGGCGGCCATTTTCTGGACCATGGAGCTTTTTGCATCCTCGGGAAGAATAGCCAGGAATTTTCTGGCAATGGCGTAATCCTTCTCATCAAACTCCGGTCCGCCCATTTCCACATAGGCGTCGGAGAGCACCTGGAAGGCGGTGGGGTTGGGGATCACATCGCTCAAGCCGCCTAAGACCTTGACCTTGACCTCTGTTTCTGTCATCAGGGCCGCACCCTGGGCGATCTTTTTGATCCGGGCCAGGATCTCGCTGCTCTGGGCAAGCTTCGGGGCGCGCATGAAGTACAGCAGGGAGGCGTGGTCCTGGACCACATTGGGGGCCTCGCCGCCGTTGTCCAGATAGGCGTAATGGATCCTGGCGTCGCTGATCACATGCTCTCTCATATAGTTGACGCCCACGTTCATCAGCTCACAGGCGTCCAGGGCGCTCCGGCCCTTTTCCGGGGCGGCACCCGCATGGGCAGAAATTCCAGTGAAATCAAAGCGGACCTTATAGTTGGCCACCATACGGGTTCCCATGGGGACGTTCTGGTCTGCCGGATGCCAGGTGAACATCATGTCGATGCCGTCAAAGCAGCGGGCCTTGGCCATAAAGCCCTTTCCGAAGCCCTGCTCCTCCGCGGGACAGCCGAAGAATACAAGGGTTCCGGGCTTTTTGTCTCCTGATAGCCAAGCTCGGCATATTCCCATACAGACCGGTTGAGACCGTTGATTATCTGTTCCTTTTCACGGACAGCATCGCGGATGATTTGTGCATTATCCATAAGAGCAACCTCCTGTTTATGCGAAATATTGTATTGTTTTGCGTATAAGTATACCGGGTGGAAGGACATATCACAAATATGTTTTATTTATATGAGGCTATAAATTCCAGCAATGGACTTTGGGAGAGAAAACAGATATAATAGGAAACAGTACAAAAAGAGGGAGGAATGCATCATGACCATACAGCAGCTCCAGTACGTTCTGGAGATTGCCCGGTGCGGCTCCGCGTCCAGGGCGGCAAAAAATCTGTTCCTGTCCCAGCCGAACCTGAGCAGCGCCATAAAAAATCTGGAACAGGAACTGGGCTTTCCGATCTTTGAACGGACCTCTGCGGGGATGAAGCTGACGCCTGCGGGGGCCAGACTGGCAAAGGAGGCGTCGGTGATCATGGAGCATTTAAAGGGCATTTCCGATTCTGAAAAAAATGCGGGAAGCGCCTGCCGGTTCCGTCTGATCTATCCTATGTACGATCCGGCGTTTGAGGCCTTCCGGGACCTTTGCAGGGACTACCAGGGGTACGATAAAATGAATCTGTCCTGTGCTTCCGGCACCGGGGTAAAAATGCTGGAGCTCCTCCATCAGGATCTCTGCGATCTGGTGGTCACCATCGACACCAGGGGCCATTACACAGATTTCAACCGATACTGCAACCTGTTCCACCTGGAGTACAGGGATGTGGCGGAGGCCTCCTTTTCCGTGCAGCTTTCCAAGGATCATCCTCTTTTAAAGGAAGCGTCCTTTGACTTTGCGAAGCTCAAAAACTACCCGTATGTGGCATATACAGATGGGACGGACGGAAATTTAAACTGGACGCCCTGGTCCAGCGTGGTCAATCCGGATAAGCTGATCCGGGTCCAGTCCATTGCCTCACGGGCGGCCCTGGTGGCCAGCACCAACGCGTTCAGTCTGGTATTTCCCCATTCCCGGGCCTATAACGAGGCAAACGGCGTAGTGACTGTGCCGCTGCCGTTCGATCCGCTGATCTTAGGATATATTTATTCCCGTGACCGGGGGCTGGGGGAGGCCGGAGAGGCGTATGTGCGGCATCTGAAGGAGCGGATACGGGAGTATTTTGGAGAGGATGGCTGGAAAAACAGGGAAAATATGGAGACAGATAAAAACAACGCGAAAAACAGAGAGAAAACGCTTGCATTTTCCAGCACTATTTGTTATGATAATTACCTGTGACATATTAATTCCTTGCTCTCGTTACTGAAAAGCGAGGGCCAGAGACCACAAGGAGGGAAAGAAACGATGAACAAATACGAATTAGCAGTTGTTCTGAGCGCAAAGCTTGAGGACGATGAGAGAACAGCCGCTCTGGAGAAGGTGAAAGGCTATATCACCCGTTTCGGCGGAACTGTTACAGATGTGGATGAGTGGGGCAAGAAGAAGCTTGCTTACGAGATCCAGAAAATGAAAGAGGGATTCTACTACTTCATTCATTTTGAAGGCGACTCCAACTGCCCGAACGAGGTAGAGGCACATGTCCGCATCATGGAGTCTGTGATCCGTTACCTTTGCGTAAGACAGGACGCTTAATAAAGAAAGTGTGATTATATGAATAAAGTTATCCTTATGGGTAGATTGACCAGAGATCCCGAAGTGCGTTATTCCCAGGGCGAGCGTTCCATGGCCATTGCCAGATATACGCTGGCCGTTGACCGGAGAGGCAGAAGAAACCAGGATGGAGACCAGGGACAGACTGCGGATTTTATCAATATCGTAGCCTTTGACCGCGCCGGCGAATTTGCTGAAAAGTATTTCCGCCAGGGTATGCGCGTGCTGGTGTCCGGCAGGATCCAGACCGGCAGCTATGTAAATAAGGATGGCCAGAAGGTCTACACGACCGATGTGATCGTAGAGGACCAGGAGTTTGCCGACAGCAAAAACCAGAGCGGCGACAGCGGCTTTGGCGGCGGAAGCTATGGCGGAAACAACAGCCGCAGCAGCTATCAGCAGGGGACAAGACCTGCTCCGTCCAGCGCCATCGGCGACGGATTTATGAATATTCCTGATGGAGTCGAGGACGAAGGACTTCCATTCAATTAATTCTGACAGGAGGTAATTAAAAATGGCATTTAATAAAGACGGCAAATCCGATTCTTCCAGAGTAAGAAGAGGCGGTATGCATAGAAGAAAAAAAGTCTGCGTATTCTGCGGCGATAAGAACGGCGAGATCGATTACAAGGACGTAAATAAGTTAAAGAGATACGTATCTGAGAGAGGTAAGATCCTTCCCAGAAGAATTACTGGCAACTGCGCAAAGCATCAGAGAGCTTTAACCGTTGCTATCAAGAGAGCAAGACATTTAGCTCTGATGCCTTATACATGCGAGTAGAAGCCTGTAAAATCAAGGGTTTGCGGGCGATTGGGTAAGTGTTTTACTCAATTTTTTACTCACAAAGGTCATATAAAGATTTTTCAAAAGACTCTGTATCCTGAGGGGTACGGGGTCTTTTTTGCGTTGTGGGAAGAGTTTGAGAGCGTAGGAGAGAAGTGGTGGGGTGCGTCTGGTTGGAAGTCGGCTTAGGGTTTATTGGGTATAAACAGGAAAAGAATGTGGATTTCTAGGTGAAATGGAAAAAGGATGTGGATAAAGTTGAAGCAGATTTGCTGCAAGCTCTAAGGGGGTATAGATGTGGTATGGTAAGAGAGTAGGACAAGAGAATAAAAACCGGAATATGGGGATTCTGGCAAGCCACAGAGGGTTCTGTGAGTTTCTGGAATGAGGAGAATGGCGGCGATTTGAAAATGGAGAATAGAAAAAATCATGCAGATTTGCTGCAAGCTCTAAGGGGGTATAGATGTGGTATGGTTAGAGAGTAGGGCAAGAGAATAAAAACCGGAATACGAGGATTCTGGCAAGCCACAGAGGGGTCTGGGAGGTTGATTCCGAAGAAAAGTAAAGATGGAAAACCGAAGGATATGGGGGCGGAAATCCGTGGATATCCCTAAAATCATAAAGGTAAGTTTGTGCGTCATCACCATTGCCGGAAGCATTATGCGGCGTTAGAATGGCACCATTAAAAATTAGGAGGTGCTGAGATGATGGTACAGGTTGTTGCGGTAGTCGCAATCGTGATGATTGTGATGCTGGATGCGGTGGTTGTGTTAGCCGGATATCGTATGATGAAAAAGGTCTGCTTGAAAATAGTTGAAAGTATCGAGAACGAGGATGACAGTCGTGAGCCGTAAGCTCATGGCTGTTCTCTCGTTTAGGGGCATTCTTGAAGAACGGAGAATCATTTTTTTCAACTGTGCAGTGTTAAAGAGTATATTTATTTTTATTTTATTTATGAGAGAGGTGATTCCGTTTGCTGAGTGCCGATACAAAAAAGTTGGAGAATGCTTATGCGGTATTTAATCAGGAATATTTTGATAATGGTCTTCCGGTTGCAATGATTACCATTCAATCCAGCCGGGGTGCGTATGGACATTGTACAACGCAGAAAGTCTGGGCTTCCGGAGAGGGGCGTTATTACGAGTTAAACTTGGGAGCCGAGTATCTGTCCCGACCGATTGAACATGTACTTGCTACATTGATGCACGAGATGGTTCATATTTATTGTATGGAGAACGGAATCAAGGATACGTCCAATGCTGGCAGGTACCATAACAAGAGCTTTAAAGCGGAGGCAGAGAGGCGTGGTCTTAAAATCAGTAAAGCTGGTTATATCGGATGGAGCGTGACAGAACCGACTGAGGAGTTTATTCAGAACATTCAGGACTGGGGATTGGATGCTGCCTGTGAGAATTATCGTCTGGGTGGAGAACCGGATAGCGGCAGTATCGGACCGAGTGGATCGGGCAATGAACCGGGGACAGATGGGGATGAATCCCCTAAGAAAAGACCGAGCAGCACCAGAAAATATCTATGTCCTGTCTGTGGGAATAGTGTAAGAGCAACAAAAGATGTGAATATCTTGTGTATGGATTGCAATGTTCAGATGATAAAAGTACCGTAATGGCAGTTTCCTGTGGATTGTCCCTAAAACAGAGAGCCGATGTTCTTGCATTATGTCAGCAGACACCGTGTGAAATCAGCGTTAGAGTAGTAGTATCAAAAAAAGAAAAAATAAAGGAGCAATCAAGATATGAGTGAGAAAATGTTTACATCAAAGACCGCAGAAGTGAAGAGCTTAATCGCAGCGTTTATGGGTCAGGTACAGGAAGAAGCAGAGCGTAAGGATATCGTAGAGTATGTTCAGACCCATATAGACAATGGTGTGACAGATGGAGTAATCGCCGGAGCAATTAAAATGATGACCGCAGACGGAGAGATTTATCCGGTTCGGCGTGGATGCTATGTGAAGGGCGTAGGGAAAGCAAAATCCACAACGTTTGAGAAAATCTATAACGTGTGCCGCAGATTTCAGCTTGACCTTGACCGGGCGTGTACATTCAATATGCTGGAGCTGACAGATGCAGAGAAGAGTATCTATCCTCAGGTGCAGGAGTTGAGTGAGCAACTGAGAGATGAAGTCAGGACTTCTACTTATGCACTTGAGGCGTTGGTAGAGATGCTTCGGGAACGGGAACAGAACCCTTCTGTTGATGTTCCGGCAGTACAGTTGGAGCCGAACCCGACAGAATGTGAGGATGCTGGCGTAGCTGAGGGACAAGCTGTCTTGCCGGAGATTGGTTTACCAGAACCGGATGAAGATAGACAGCTGGGTGAACCTGAGAACGTGGATAGCGAATCTTCTGGTATTGAGGAATCCCCATCTGAACCAACTGAGGAACAGCCTGTAATGGGAGATGAACCGTTTGAGAGTCCTGAGGAGCAGCCAGAATCTGAGACAGATCACTTGGAGCCGTCAGAGACCTCTTTGGAATCTGAACCGTCCAGCAAGCGGAGAGGACGCAGGAGCAAGAAAAATTAAATAGAGACCATGGTTTATAAGTCAGGGGCATTGCCTCTGGCTTATCAAGCATTTATCAGTTAACAGTGCATGGTTAATGGATTGGTTACCAAATTACCAAAAAATAGCAGGTTAGGAGATGAGAGCGTGAGTATCCGGACAAGGTATAACTGGCGAGAACTTTCAGAAGAGGAGAAGGAGCAGATCCTTTCTGATATTAAGCAGAAAGATAGAGAAATGCTCAGCTATATGAATTGTTTATCCCGTAAGAGTGGAATCTGGGACTTGATAAAACAGGCAGAGAGACAGGGAATCACTGAAACGCAGCTTCTATTGTATATTATGAGCTGTTGCTGCTATATGACTGACAAGGAGCAATATATCGAGCAGAAACGGAAACAGGATGGAGACTTGGACTACATATACAGTCTGTTCCAAAAAATCCCGATTTTGAACCGACTGCTGAAGTAAGCATTCCGATAAGTAAGAGAAAAAAGAAAAGGAGAGATAAGCATGTTGAGCTATATGGAATATCATTGGGACAATTTAAGTGACATGGATCTGATGGCAATAACAGAAGAGATCAAGAGGAAAAAAATAAAAGGCGTTTTTTCTAGTAAAGAGCAGATAGAGCAAGTGAACGCTCTTCTTTTTAGAGCAAGGCGTGATAATATTAGCAATATAGACATTATTTGCTATTTACTTGACTGCTGTGACGAGCTGAGCAAGCTGAAATTTACGAGTATGCGTGAATATCAGGAAAAGATACGGAGCGGAGAGATTAAGCCTGCAATGAAGGATATAGACATGGATCTGTTAAAAACCTTTAAATATAAATGTGGATGGAGCAATAAGCGTCTGGCGGAGTACTTTGGTGTGACGGATCGGACAATCAGGAATCGTTTAAATCAGCTGAAAGGGGCAGGAGGCAAGAAATAATAAGTACAGCATAGAAAATAAGCAATATGGCTTCTGTTAGCAGATGTTAATCTTCGGACTGAATTATTTGACAGTTCTGGTTTACGTAGTATAGCGTATCTGCGCAGTATAGCATATAGATATGTTATCATAAGCATATGGAAAAATGTATTTTTCTGAGGTAGCATTCGTATGAGAGCTAATCTTCGGACTGAATTTGCTGGCTGGTTTGGTTTATCTGATATAGCATATCGGAGTAGTATGGCATAAGAACTAAGGGTATAGCTTCTGAGAGCTGGTAGTAAGCGTTCCTGTGGGTTCAGTGGCATTCTGGGTTGATATAGTATGACATAATTGTTTAGGATAGCATAAGGCTATAACGGGTATGGCTTCTGAGAGCTGGTAGCAAGCGTTCCTGTGGATTCGGCAGCTTTTTCTGTTTATCTGGTATAACATATCGGAGTATGAGAGCTGAGTGAGATGTTTGGTTTATCTTCGGATAGGAGCTTATAGCTTCTACTTCCTCCCCGCTGACATTTCAGAAGAGATTCCTTTGGCTTACCGCTACGCTCTGGCGTGCCACTGCTACTTTAGACTCCCTTAAAATCTGGGAGCAGTAGGAAAAAAATTTAATACCATTCTCCAAGCTTTTAAGTGACTAATAGGTGCTAGAAAAATCTGAGATATATCTCCTCTCTGCTTGAGCTATGGGATCTTTTTCTTGTAGATTGGGCATTGAGACTCGATACTTTGAGAACTACTGTGATGCTTTGAGTTTAATGGCGGTAGAGCATTCCTGTTTTAGGCTGACATTCCATAGACAAGTTGATTACCAAATTACCAGATTTATAGCTGTGTCAAATCCTGTTAAGCATGAGACTGGTGTAGGAAAGCATTCCTCAGTGTGGATTTATACATATCAAGTCCATGTATGGCAAGTCTAAAAATGGTTGACATAAGAAAATGCAATAGCTTGGAAAGCAAAATAGTCCCAACATAAATACAAACATATGGCATATCTAAAATGATTCTGACTATTCTGAGCAAAGAACTGGCATAGTCCATAAATGGATAGCGTAAAATCCGGCAGATTGTCTACTGCCAAATTAGTTCGTTAGCGTTACAATAGGAGCATACAAAAGAACTGGAGCGTGATAAGAAAATATGATTGCATAAGAAAATGAACTAATCTAATTGAATAAAAAGGCTGTCTGTGTTAGAATAAGCTTGAAAACTAAAAAAGCATAGCACCTAGAAGAGTGCTGGAACACTCTCCCAGGTGTGAAACGTGTTTTGCAGAACACCTTTCGCAATGGTTGCTACCACTACTATGCCATTACATTATAATCTAAGTTTAGGCTTTAGACAAGATGGAAAATGGCTAGGAGTTTATTTGTTGTACTCAAAAAGACAGCGAGGCGTGAGGTTGGAGGCTTACACCTTGCTTTTTTGGTTTTCCTATAAAATTTTAGGGGGACAGTCTAAAAGAAAATGCAGTCTGAAGGTAAAACGAGAACCTACATAGTTACGGTTGCAGAACAGGCACAAGAACAGCCCATAGCCCAAACAGATCAGAAAAGTGGCATAGGCAAGTGTGACGAGTCATTTTCTGGTTTAGTGGAAACCCAGCAAGAACCTTGTAAGTCAGACAAATCAAAGATAACAACGACAGAGAAAATGAACATAACTCTGATGATAGCGACTTTAGTATTATCAGCACAAGCCTGTATTCTTGCAATTATCGGGCTGGACAATATAATCATTAGTCAGCTTTGTACTGAACTTAAGGCGTTTACAATAGCAGTGGCGGTGATTCTGTTTGTTTGCTTAGTGTATTTGATAGTTCTTTTGCGAGATAGGAAGAAATAGCTTTCAGTAAAAAGGTAGCAACTACAAAAGCATTTTATAATCATTAAAATCTAAAGAGTACGGAGGAAAAAGTGTGATGAAGCGTAAGGGATTAGCAATAACCTGTTTGGTAGCTGGTTTATCAGCATTAACTTCCATGTCGGCGTTTGCAGGCGAATGGAAGCAGGATGAAAGAGGCTGGTGGTGGCAGAATGATGACGGCTCCTATCCAACCTCGGCATGGTATCAGATTGACGGCAATCGAGATGGAGTCGCAGAGTGGTATTACTTTGATAGTGAAGGCTGGCTTGCAACTAATATTACCATAGATGGTAAATATACAGTAAATGCAGATGGAGCATGGGTTAAAAATGGAGAAGTTCAGTATCCGGCAACAGCACTTCGCATAACACCAGAAATTGTTGGACCATATGAATTTCCAACGAATATAGAATATTCTTTAGGAATCACGGATGACAATGGTAGTAATACAGCTCCTTCAAATAATCAGAACAATAACGGTAATAGTTTAACAGCTATACAGAATTATTACATAGATTCGGATGGTAACATGATCAGTGCAGAAGAATGGTATGCACAAGAAGAAGGCATTAGATATGAAAATAGTCCTATGTTGCAAAGTGGTTTAACAGATTTAAGTTGAGGATATTTGGAGGCCGACATTAGAGGAACAGTGAAGAATCAAGTTTATTCTGGGATAGAGAAAAGTTTACAGAGTTACATCAAGACTTTGACAGTGACTCTACA
>CAJMRM010000031.1 GCA_905215775.1 uncultured bacterium | reverse complement strand
CCTGGATAACTGCCATCCGTGGATCAAGTGACCTGGTATCGCAGCCGCAAGTCCCATAATTGAGATTTGCTCCACATCTATTACAAATCCCTTTGCAATCTTCTTTGCACAGGACCTTCATAGGCAGGGTCAGTGAGAGTTCATTACATACCAGCCGGTCTGCATCCAGATTATAACCGGAAAGGTACGATTGTTCATCCAAATCCTTTACCCGGTCGTCATCGGAAGAACGCATATCCAGCTCCTGGTCAAAGCTTATTTCACAGGTGTATGCCACCGGCTCCAGGCATCTGGCACAGGGGATCGTCAGCGTAACCTTCGTCCCGCCCGTTAAGGCCAGCTTCCTGTCTCCAAGATTCTTTACCGTAACGGTCACAGGCTCAGAAGACGCCACCGGATATTTCCCGTCGGCTCCCTCATAGGAGCTAATTTCCAGAGGAACCGTCCAGGTCCTCTCCTTACCTTCCAGAGTAAAAACTTCAGATAAATTAATCAGCATATTGTCTCTCCTAATACGCACTAAGTTATTATACCCATACAGGTACAATTTGTCAACAAGATTTTATGATTTTTTCATGTTTTCACGAATATTGTTCCTGAAGATATTTTCGGTCGATCTTTCCGCTGGCCGTTCGGGGAAGCTGCTCCAGATATACATACCGGCTTGGAAGCATATACCTGGGAAGCTGCTGCGCCAGACCGGAGGATAGGGCTTTCCGGTCTGTTTCCCTGCCGTCATAAAAAAGCAGGATCCTCTGTTTTTTATGGTCATAGACACAGGCACAGCCGGATACTCCAGGAAGCCTTCCGGCGGCGGCTTCGATCTCTCCCAGCTCGATTCGGTAGCCAAGATGCTTGATCTGGTGATCCATACGGCCGCAGTATTCCAGGAGTCCGTCTTTCCCGTACCGGACCAGATCCCCGGTCCGGTAGATCACCTCACGGCTGCCTGCAGCCAGAGGATTCCGTACATACTTCCGGGCGGTCTGCTCCGGGTCCCGGTAGTAGCCCGGGCCCACAGTCTGTCCCCGGATGCAGAGCTCTCCCGTCCCCCCGTCCCCGGGGAGAAGCTCCCGGTCCTCCTCATCCAGCACCAGGGCTTCGATCCCTCCGCAGGGTCTCCCGATCGGGAGGGCTCCGGCTTCCGTATCCCCCTGGCCTACCTCATAATAGCAGCACATGTACATTTCTGTGGAGCCATAAAGGTTAATATAGCGGGCCGACGGCACATGGCTTCTCCAGTAATCCAGCTGGCGCACCGGCATCACCTCTCCCACAAAAAAGACGTACCGGAGATATTCCGGCAGGATCTCGTCCAGGGCGCAAAGACTGGCGACGGTCCCCAGGGCAAAGGGGACCCAGAATACCGTCGTTACGCGGTGCCGGTTTAAAAGAGGGATCAGCCGTGCCGGAAACGAAAAATATACCGGAGGGATGAAAAAGGAGCGGCAGCCGAACTTCAGGGGACAGTAAAGGTCGTGATCTGCCACCACAAAATGAAGCGGCGCCTGGTTTCCCAGTACGTCGTCCGGGCCCAGGCTGAACCGGGACGCCAGCCATTCCAGATTATTGAGGACCATTCGGTGGGTGCCCACAACGCCCTTGGGGACGCCGGTGGAGCCGCTGGTAAAAAGGATGGAAAGAGGGTCCGACGGCTCGATACGGGCCCGCAGGGAGGCCAAAAGGGCCTCATTGGCCGGACCTGCGGCCAGATCCTCCACAAGAAGAACGGGACAATCTCCGCAGATCTCCCGGGCCTTTGCCTCCAGGGCTTTGGAGGCCAGGACTGCCGCAGGCTCCAGAACAGAAAGGATCCGGTCCATCCGCGCCTTTGGCATGGCCACATCCACGGGACAGTAACAGCAGCCTCCGCAGACAGTACCCAGAAGAGCCGCAGTCATCAGAGCGCCTTTTTCCATGAAAACGGCCACGGGACGGCCCGGACAGTTTAGAGCGGCGATGCCGGTCCCGATGGAGGCCGCCAGGCGGCGGACCTCCTGAAACGTCATGGAGCAGGCTTCATCCTCATAGGCAGTCCGATGGGGAAAGCGGGCTGCGGCCTCCTCCAGCAGCGCCGGAATATTCTTTTCCACGCTTCTGTCCCCCGCTATTTAGCCGGAGCAAGGACGTATTCAATGGCGTCCACGGCCCCGTTGGTCATATAAAAGGAAAGCTGGCAGCCCCCGAGGGTATACCGGAGCGTCCCGAAATCTTCCTTATATTCCTTGCCGTAGGTCTTGATCACGTCCTCCTTTTTGGAGCCGGTCTGAATGCCCTCCTGGGTGGCTGCGGTACTGGAGGCGCCGGAAATATAAACGGACTCGACGCATTCCTTTCCGGATGCCGTGGAGGTGCCAAGCTCGAAACCGTCATAGGTGTAGATCCTGGATTTTCCCTGATAAGCACAGCTGTCCTGTTCGAAGGTGCTCTTTGCCTTGCCCAGGGCCTTTAAGATGGGAGCCGCCTCCGCGCCCATGGAGATCACGGTCTCTCCGGTCTTAAATGCATATGCTTCTTCCTTTTTTTCCTCAGAGACTTCGGTCTTTGACCAGCCAAAGCCGTAGGAGGTGATTGGAGTGACCGCCATGGATACTGCCAGGATGGCTGCGGTCAGGTATGTTCCAGACTTTCTCATAGTAAAAGACTTCCTTTCTTTTGTTTGCTGGGGGATCATTGCCCCTGGTAAAACTGCTTTAAATAGCCGAGCCGGGAAAATTCCTCCTCCTGCTCCGCTTTCTTTTCTTCATAGACGCGGCATTTCTCTTCCCACCGGGCTGCCAGGGCTTCTTCCTGGCGGCGGTCTGAAACACCCGGGGCCTTAAGAAGCTCTGGCCCCAGGAACCGGGCCACCTTTTCCGCGCCGTATACGTTCATATGGATGCCGCCGTCATAGGTGTCGTGGGAAAAGTCGATGCCGATGGCATCCAGCTCCTTCATACAGTTTATGTACGTTAAACCGTGGTCAGCGGCATACCCGGCGATCTGCTGGTCCCACTGGTCATACCAGGCCGGATACAGAGCCGGCGCCTTCATGAGGATCAGGGTGATCCCATTTTCCTCGCATAAAAGCCGGATCCGATCCAGATAATCCCAGCACCGCGGATCAAAGGAATAATCCGACCTCCTTCTGGCGGCGGGAAGCTCTCCTGCCGGACGGACATCGGCCCTCATATAGTAGCCGTTATGGGATACGGTCCCACGGTTCCAGAAATAGGTAAGATCCTCCTTTTCCAGCTCCCTCCACCGGGAGTGGAACCGGAGAATGGGGAACACGTATTCGATGGTATGCTCATCCTCCATTTTTGTGGCCTGTATGGCCTTCCATTTGGAGGAGGACCACCGCATACCGTCCAGGGTCATCCGGTTGTAGCTTTCATTCTCCTGACTGAAGCCGGTCATGGAGGACACCGAAAGCACCACCGCGCCTGGGGTCTCATATTTCAGAGTATCCTCCAGGAGATAATAGGACTGGGCCATGAGCTGGTTTGCGTTCCCGCGGATATAGCTGGAGATCCCAAACTCCCTCCAGAACACAGCCGGAGAAAGATTTTCATAGGCCTCGCAGTTTCCCAGGATCACCACGTCATGGTCCGGTATTTCCTTATAATATTCTCCGGTGAGATTTCCCTCCACCACCATTCCCATGTACTTCGGCATCAGAAGACGCTGAAGGGCCCAGAGAGCCAGAAAGGACACGGCCGCTGCCAGCAGCAGAAAAAACGCGTTTAATGGTTTCCTTTTCATATCCCCTCCTCCTAAAAGCGATTGTAGATAAACTGGCTGGCCTCATATCCTCTTCCGTAAACGCCGGTTACAAGGATCAGAAGGAACAGGACAAAGGAAAGGCCGTAGGAAACCGGCCAGGGAAGCCTGTGAAGCCGGTCCCTCAGCGCTTCATTCCCGCGGACCTGCCCGGCCAGAGCCATAAAAAGAATTCCCAGGCCAAGGATCATACAGTCCTGTATTCCCATAAACCTTCCGAACCCGCCGGAGATCAGGGAAAGGAGCTCCTCTCCTTTCAGGATCCCCCAGAGACGCGGGAACACCTCACCGGCGGGATAATAAACGAACAGCCAGGGAAAACAGAAAACAAAAAAGGTCCGTATTTTTTCAAAGCACTGGTATCCGCGTCCCTTTGCAAAGGAAAAATGGCTCCGGAAGCGGCGGGAAAGTCCGGAAAGCTCCTGGGAAAGGAGCATGAGGACGCCGTTTGCCAGTCCCCAGAGCACCCAGTTCCAGGAAGCTCCATGCCAGATCCCTGTTAAGGACCAGACCGTAAGGGAGGCCAGATAGACCGGGGCCTTCCCGGCCGTCTTTTTTCCGGCGATCCGGCCAACGGCCTCAGAAAGCCTCCTGGCCGCCCGGCTGGTGGAAACGGGGAAAAAGACGTATTCCCGGAACCACTGCATCAGGGTCATGTGCCACCGCCGCCAGAATTCCGCCAGACTCCTGGAGGAAAAGGGTCGGTCAAAGTTTTCCGGGAGCCGGATCCCCAGCATTTCGGAAATACCGAGGACAATATCGATCCCTCCCGAAAAATCGGCATAAAGCTGGACCACATGGCCGACGATCCCAAGCAGGACGTAAACACCCCCATAGAGCTCCGGCGCTCCGGTGATCATGGAGGCGGCCGGGCCGATCCGGTCTGCCACCACCAGCTTTTTAAAATAGCCCCAGAGCACTCTCTGGCCGCCGGACGTCAGCCGTTTCACGGAAAAACCATGGGGAGAATAAAGGTCCTCCCGCAGCCAGTCGAAGCGGCTGATGGGTCCTACTGTGAGCTGGGGGAAATAGAACACGAAAAGCGCAGTCCGCAAAAGGCTCGCTTCCGGATCGTATTTTCTCTGGTAAATATCGATCAGATATCCCATGGACTGAAAGGTATAGTAAGAAATTCCCAGGGGAAGGATCCAGTCCGCATATTCCATCTGTCCGGAAAGCCCGGCCAGATGAAGGAGCGCTTCCACATTGGAAAGCAGGAAATTGGTATACTTCAAAGCCGCCAGGATCCCGAAGTTCAACAGGAGACCCAGGATCAGGAGACGCCTCTGTCTGGTCTTCAGCTTCTGGTCGTACGCCTTCTTTTGCGCCCGGTCCGGCTGCTCTTTCCGGACCCAGCTCCTGTACTGGTCTGTCATGCGGCCGATCTTACGGGCCAGATACCAGACAGAAACGGAGGCAGCCGCAGGATAGAGGATCCACACGGGACCGGCAAGGCCGTAGAACACGACGCTGGCGGACAAAAGGAGCAGCCACTGATACCGTCCCGGAATCAGATAATAGAGAACCAGGAGGACTGCGCAGAAAAAGCCGAATCCATACGAAACGAGAGCCATGATCAGCCAGCTCCTCCCAGCCGTTCGATCAGCGTCCAGATAGCCTCAGCTGAGTTGAAATTTTCCGGAACGATCTCGCTGGAGGGAATGGAGAGATCAAAGGTGCTGTCGATCTCCGTCACCAGCCGTACCAGCTCAAAGGAGGTCAGGATTCCGTCGTCCACCAGGGCCTCACTGTTCCTGTAATCCTCTCCGGGTATAATGTCTTCCAGGATCTTAAATAATTCTTCCATACTGTTTCTCTCCCAAAATATGTATTGATGACAGCCGCAGGCTTTCCCGGCGGCGTATTACTCCGGCGTTGCCGGATACAGGCTGCGGTCAAAGATAAAGCAGCCGCCGTTCTGTCTGGAATACTGCTCCATCTGCCCGTCGGTCCACAGGAAAAAGTATCCGCCTGCCCGGCGCGGCGTCGTATCAAAGTGATACCAGGAGCCGTCGATGTTCACCAGGTTCCAGTAGTGATGGTTATCCGTAGAGCGCACGACTTCTATCCCGGCGATCCCGGCCCGGCTTAAAAGAAGCTGGGATACGGAATAATACGTAAAGCAGTCGCCGCGTCCCAGACGGAGTCCCTGGTAAGCCTCCTGGATCCAGTCCCGGGTGGCCGCAGCCCCGCTGTACCGCAGGTTTCCGCGTACCCAGTCATAGATGGCCTGGGCCTTCTGGCGCTGGTCCATGGAAGCGTCGGTGATCCCGGCCAGAATCTGGTCCGCCATCTGGTCGCAGGTCCGGTGAAGCTCCGTTTTCTCGCTTTCCGGAGGGATCCTGGTGACCGCTTTATAGGGCCAGTCCTCTCCCGGCGTAAAATTCATGGCCGGAGCAGAAGCGGTCCTGGAGATCCGGCGGCCCCTGCCGTCCCCGTCAAACTGGTAAACGGAGCCGCCGATCTCTTTTTCTGCGTTTTTCAGAACCGTTCCATCCTCCATGACGTAATAAAGGTCGTCCTTCCAGACGGCCAGGCCTGTGGTCCGCCGTCCCCGGTCATCAATAAAATAATGCTCTCCGGCCGAAGAAAACGGCCCCGTCACCAGATGGCCTTCTGAAAAATACCAGGGAACGCCGTCGATGGTACGCCAGCCGCCTGTCACATAGGACCCGCCGGGCTTCCGGTAAAGCCAGTGAACGCCGTCCCAGAGCCAGCCGCTGTACGCTTCACCGGCATAGCTGGCCGCACCGCTGCTGTCAAAGCGGTACCATCCGGTTCCCAGCCAGGATACGCAGTCCGTAAACAGCCGTCCGTCCG
The DNA here is from genome assembly GCA_905215775.1 of uncultured bacterium. Taxonomy (GTDB): domain Bacteria; phylum Bacillota; class Clostridia; order Lachnospirales; family Lachnospiraceae; genus Alitiscatomonas. The sequence continues at coordinate 26,406 of CAJMRM010000031.1, read as the reverse complement.
TGGTTCCCAGATAATACTGGATGCCGTTTTCCTCATACCATCCGGTACGGGCATATCCGTTCTCATCAAAGCAGTACCAGCTTCCAGTGTCTGTCTGGAACCATCCGACGGGCCAGGAGCCGTCTGCGTTCTGATACCAGAGTCCTGCTTCATCCTGAACGAACTGGCCGCCGTAGGCCTTTGCTCCAAGGACGATGGAGAAGGCTGCAGCCAGCAGGCAGATCTGCTTTTTCATTGAAAATGCCTCCTGTCTGATCCGATCTTTTACAACTATTGTACGTGTTGTCCCAAGGGGAGTCAACCCGAAAAAAGCCCGCCGTGAACCAGTCACGACGGGCAGATATGGCAGAAGCCGTATTCTTATACCAGAGCCAGAGTCTCTCTTGCGATTGCTAACTCCTCGTTGGTGGGGATCACCATAACCTGAACCTTGGAGTCCGGAGTGGAGATCACTACGTCCTTGCCGCGGATGCTGTTGGCCTCGTCGTCGATCTTGATTCCCAGGTAGGAAAGATGATCGCAGATGGCTTTTCTTGTGGATTTGCCGTTTTCGCCAAGTCCAGCGGTAAATGCGATTACATCAACGCCGTCCATAGCGGCAACGTAAGCGCCGATGTATTTAACAACGCGGTAGTTGTAAGCCTTCAGTGCCTTTTCAGCGCGGTCGTTTCCGGCGGCAGCAGCCTCCTCCAGATCACGGAAGTCGCTGGATACTCCGGAAAGGCCGAGAACGCCGGATTTCTTATTGAGAACGTTCATAACGCCTGCAATGTCCAGATTCTCTTTCTTTGCGATATACTCCATAATAGCCGGATCCATGTCACCGGAACGGGTTCCCATGATCAGGCCCTCCAGAGGAGTCAGGCCCATGCTGGTGTCAACGGATTTTCCGTTCTTTACTGCAGAGAGGCTTGCACCGTTGCCCAGGTGGCAAACGATGATCTTAAGATCCTCATAGGGCTTTCCAGCTACCTCTGCGGCCTTTTTGGATACGAAGCTGTGGGAGGTTCCGTGGAAGCCGTATCTTCTTACCTTGTAGTTCTCATAGTACTCGTAGGGAAGGCCGTAAAGATAAGCCTCCTCCGGCATGGTCTGATGGAAAGCGGTATCGAATACTGCTACCATGGGAACGCCGGGCATTAACTCCTGGCATGCGCGGATGCCGATCAGGTTTGCCGGGTTGTGGAGTGGAGCCAGATCGTTGCACTCTTCGATGGCCTTGATGGCGTCCTCTGTGAGCAGAGTGGAGGAGGTGAATTTCTCACCGCCATGAACCACACGGTGGCCAACGGCGCCAACCTCTTTTAAGCTCTTGATCACGCCGGTCTTCTCGTTGGTAAGGGCATCCAGAACCAGCTGGATCGCCTGGGTATGGGTCGGCATGGGGGAAACGGTTACTTCCTTATCTCCGCCGGCCGGCTGGTAGGTGATCTGGCTGCCTTCGATTCCGATTCTCTCACAAAGACCCTTTGCCAGAACTGCCTCTGTATCAGAGTTGATGAGCTGGTACTTTAAAGAAGAGCTTCCGCAGTTGATAACTAAAATATTCATTTCCATAAACTCCTTTTCCTGTTTCCGTTTGGTTTATTTTGCCATCTGGGCCTGTACGGCAGTCAGGGCAACCACGCCTACGATATCCTCGGCAGAGCAGCCGCGGGATAAGTCATTGACCGGTTTTGCGATACCCTGGAGCATGGGGCCGTAGGCCTCAGCCTTTGCCAGTCTCTGCACCAGCTTATAGCCGATATTTCCGCAGTCTAAGTTGGGGAAGATCAGCACGTTGGCCTGTCCGGCAACCTTGCTGTCTTTTGCTTTGGATTTTGCAACAGACGGAACGATCGCTGCGTCTAACTGGAGCTCGCCGTCTAAGTTTAATTCCGGATATTTTTCGTGTGCAATGCTCACTGCAGCCGTAACCTTGTCCACCAGAGCGTGCTTGGCGCTGCCCTTTGTGGAATGAGACAGCATTGCGATCTTCGGCTCCTCGCCGGTCAGGGCGCGGAAGCTGTCGGAACTGCTGTTGGCAATGGCGGCCAGCTCCTCAGAGGTGGGATCCTGGTTTAAGCCGCAGTCTGCGAACAGGAAGGTGCCGTTGGCGCCGTATTCACAGTTGGGAACATCCATGATGAAGAAACCGGAAACGAGCTCGGTTCCCGGAGCTGTCTTAAGGATCTGGAGCGCCGGTCTTAAGGTGTCCGCAGTTGCATGGCATGCGCCGGCCACAAGTCCGTCTGCATCGCCCTCCTTTACCATCATAACACCGTAGGTGATCCAGTCGCTCTTTAAGGTGGCGGTGGCCTTTTCCAGGGTCATGCCCTTTTTCTCTCTCAGCTTGAACAGAGTTTCTGCATAATGGTCAAACTTCGGATCTGTCTCCGGATCCACGATCTTTACGCCTTCGATATCAGCGTTCAGCGCTGCTGCATCTTTTTTAATGGTTTCAGCGTTGCCAACGAGGATCAGCTCGGCAGTTCCTTCTTTTAAAATCTGGGCGGCAGCGGTCAGAGTTCTCTGATCTTCGCTTTCCGGCAGAACGATGGTCTTTTTGTTCTGTCTGGCCTTTTCTTTCATAAGATCAATGAATGCCATGATAATTACTCCCTTCTGGTTTCCATAGTATTGTTATCATACATACTTATATTATATCGCACACAAATTGGCGATACAAGTTCGTTTTGCCAAAATTTTGCACTTTTTTCAATACGTTATGTTAAAAAAAAGACGGGCAGAAGGAAATCTCCCTTCCGCCCATGCCTTTACACAGTTTTTTTTCTTCTATTTATTTAAATTTTCTCGTAATTCTCCACATCGATCACAAAGATCGTGGCACCGCCCACTTCCACGTTCATCGGCATTGTCGCACAGTTCATCATTGCAGAGCCGGAAATATACGGCATGTTGATGGTGATCTTCTGCCTTGCACCGCATTCCTTTTTGATCGTTTCAATGGCCTCCTTGACACGTTCCTCCTCGGTACCGATCATCAGAGTCGTATTGCCTTTCCGTAAAAAACCGCCGGTGGAAGAAAGCTTTGTAATACTGAAACGCTTCTGGGTCAGGGCGTTGACCACTTCATCTTCATTATCATAACGTATGATCGCGAAAATAAGTTTCATAGGATCAGTCCTTTCTTTTTTGGATTTTCTCCATTATAGCATAGTTTTTGTCACAAAACAAATGAATATTTCATTAATTTTGCATCAAATTCTCCGGCCGCTCAGCCCGGTATTCCGGCGGCGGGACCTGGACGGGAGGGAATGATCTGCTCCCTGGGCTGCGGCCGTCCAAAGTAGTAGCCCTGGTAGCAGTCAAGCCCCTTGTCCTTTAAAAAGAGGAACTCCTCCTCCCGCTCGATGCCTTCCAGGCACACCTGAATCCCCACGTCATGGCAGATGGTGACGATAAAGGAAATAAAGGCGGCGTCAAAGGTGCTGTTTAAGATGTCCTTCACAAAGCCCCGGTCGATCTTTACAATGTCCACAGGCATGGTCTTCAGGTATTCCAGGGACGAATAGCCGGTCCCGAAATCGTCCATGGCCACGCGGATCCCCATGGAACGGATCTGCTGGAAGCGCTCTCCAAAGGCATGGATATTCTGGACGCTGCAGGTCTCGGTCAGCTCGATGACCAGGTTTTTACAGGGATAATGCTCCCTGGCGAGCAGGGCTCCCAGCTCCTCCATAAAGCTGTTCTCCAGCATCTGAAGAGCTGATACATTGACGCTTACAGTAAAGCCAGGATCCTCCTGGAGCCATTTTTTTCCGTCCCTTAAGGCCGTTTCCATGACCCACATCCCCACACGGCTGATCATTCCGTTCTGCTCCAGAATGGGGATAAAATCGGCCGGTGATACGGCATTTCCATCTTCGCCGCTCCACCTTAAAAGGGCCTCAACGCCGGTCATCCGGCCGGTCCTGGCATCGATCTGGGGCTGGTAGCAGAGGGAAAAGCCCCTAAAGTCGTGGAGGATCGAATCCTGAAGCTGACGGACCAGATCCAGCGTATGGCGCTTATGGGTGAGGATGTCCAGAGAGAAGATCTCCATCCGGTCCCGTCCCTGGGATTTGGCGTACTGAAGCGTATAATCCACATGGCGGCAGAGCTCGTCTACGGTAACGCCGTCCCTGGGATACATGACGCAGCCTGCGGAAACGCCGATCCGGACCTTCCGGTGCCTCCACTCCTGCAAAAGGGCCAGCTGCCCCTGGATCGCCCGGTATAGGCATACCATATCCTGCTGGGATCCGTTTTCCAGAATGATGCTCATGCGGTCGTTTTCCATCCGGTACAGGGATGCATTTCCGGGAAGGATCCCCTGGATGAGTTGGCCCAGATCCTTTAAAAGCTGGTCTCCGAACGCCCGGTCAAACACCTCGTTGATCTGGCGGAAATCGTTGATGTCCAGGACCATGACGGCCATCTGCTCCACCATGTCCTCCAGGATCCCCCTGGAAAGCGCGCGGACAAACTCTGCCCGGTTTAAAAGCTGGGTCAGCGGATCGATCTTATTCTGCCTTCCCATCAGAGTCATGATGCCGGCAAATACCTCCGGCGCTCCGCTTTTATCCCGGACCAGCCGTCCCCGGCATTTGAGCCATACGTACTGCCCCATGCGGTTCCGGGCCCGGAATTCCACGGAATGGACGTCCTTTCCATTGACTCCCAGTTCCATATTGGATTTATAAAACCGTTCCCAGTCGTCGGGATGGACCAGCTTTCTCCAATAGGTCATGGGGGACTCTACCACAGGGCCGGGCAGCTCGAATTCCCCCACCTGGCGGACTGGATAGCGGAAGACGCCGGTCTTCATATCACAATAATAGACAAAATCGTCCGTGCTGTTCTCCAGGGCATTGTAGAGCGCCTCTGAGGAACAGTCCAGGGCGGGATTCTTTTTTTCATTTTTCATGTTATTCCACCTTCTCATCTGCTCCGCCATAGATCACCGCCATCTGTTTTCCTCTGCCCTTTGCAAGGTACAGGGCTTTGTCGGCCTTCTGGTAGAGGGTATCAAATTCCATTCCATGAACAGGAGCGATCGCAGCGCCGGCTGAAACGGTGATCGTAATGGAGATCCCGTTTTCTTCGTAGGTCAGACAGAGCTTTTTCAAGAGGCTGTCCAGGTTTTTCCGGACCACCTGTTTCGGGATATCCCTGACAAAAACCACAAACTCATCTCCGGCCAGGCGGCAGATGATATCGTAGGGACGGAAATGCCGGTTTAAAAGATTCGCCACATCCTTAAGGGCAGTGTCACCGGTCTGATGGCCCAGGGTATCGTTGAGCTTTTTAAAGTTATCCAGGTCCAGGAGGATGAAGGCGTGGTTTTCGGCGGCAGGATCCGAATGCTTTAAGATCTCGGAGATCAGCTCCGTTCCGCCCCGCCGGTTATAGAGCCCTGTCAGATAATCCGTATCCGCCTCCTGCATTAAAAGCTCCATTTCCTTCTTCATCTTCATATGCTCTGTGATATTCTCGGCTATTCCCACGCACCGGAGCACCCTCCCATCCTCTCCGGTCATGCTTCTTACCCGGATCTGGTAATGATGGTTTTCTCCATCTTCGCGGAGAGAAAGATGGAAAAGCTCGCTTTCCTGAATATGCTCCAGGCGGCTAAAAATGGCCGTAAGCTGTTCTTTTGCATGCTCCTGATCCGGAAGATACATGAAAAGCGTTTCCGGTGCATGCTCCAGCAGCGGAGGCAGGGAAAGGGCGGAGGATTCGGGGTTCACGCAGCGAAGCTGCTGGGTCGCCAGGTCATAGATCAGGATCAGGGCGTCGCTTTTTCCGATGGCAGTCCGGATCATCTCATCGTTGAACTCCATCTGCTGGCAGCGTCTCACAGCCTCCTTTCTCCTGTGCCAGGAAATACATGATCACGGCACATAAAAGAGCGACCGCAGCAACGATCTTTGCCATAACGATATAGGTGTCATTGGCCATAGCCTCCCAGACATAATCGCGGACGGTCTTTCTGTCCACCATGGTGACTGTATACCAGTCATGACTTTCCAGGGGAGAAAAATAGATGCTGTACGCCCTGCCGTCCAGGGTGAGGCCTGTAAATATGGTTTCCCCGGCCTGGACCTTTTCCCGGATCTGCTCGAGAGGCATTTCCAGATCCGCAGATTCAAGGCCCTCCAGAATGTTGCTGCCCTGGACCGAAAGGGTCCTCTGGCAATTTTGCAGGATATAGGAGCCGTTTCGGTCGATCACCTGGAAATACTGGGATGTTTCATAGAGGGAGGAAAGGCCGTGCAGACGGAAATTGCTGGTTTCCACGACTCCGTACAGCACGCCGCGCACCTCCTGGTCCATATCATAAACCGGAACGGATACGATAAAAACCTGGACATTCATGATCTTGGAGGGCTTTGTGTCTGTGATCGTCCATTTTTTATCCAGCGCGTTCAGAAAATAGGACTGGTCGGAAATATTCAGACGGGCTCCGTCGGTGACCAGGGAATCGCCGTTCAGGTCCGCGAGCCCCAGACGCTGGAAATCCTGTTCCGTCCGGTCCAGCACATTATGAAGGACCGTCATGTTCTTTTCCGAATGAAGCTCTCCCTCCCTGAGGTATTCTGCCATGGAATTCAGGGTGTTCAGATATCCCTCCAGCTTTGCCTCCAGCACCAGGCTTTCCTGACGCGACATGGCGCTCAAGGTATTCAGCTGTACGCTGTATTCTCTCTCCTGTATCTTATTGTTAAAACTCATAAGGGAGAGACTGACATAACCCAGAACTGCCGACAGAAACAGGATCATTCCTATATAAAACCGTCGTCCTTTTTCCATAAAGTCTTCTCCTTTTCTGTATTCTGTCTTCATTCTACCGTTATCCTTCCCATGGGACAATCGGTTCTTGAAAAAAATAAACTTTTGTACCGCAGGCCGTTCCCGGTTGATTTCCAGCCGGTTCTATGGTAAGGTTACAAAAAAAATGGAGGTCCGGTCCATGAAGACCACAGCGGTCATTGCAGAATACAATCCATTCCACAACGGTCACGCATACCACATACGGCAGGCCAGGGCGCAGACAGGAGCCGGAGGTCTTTTGGTGGTCATGAGCGGGGACTACGTGCAGCGGGGAGCTCCCGCCGTATATAATAAATATGTGAGGACAAGGATGGCGCTTCTTTCCGGCGCTGATCTGGTCCTGGAAATGCCGGTCTTTGGATCCGTGGCCAGCGCAGAGGATTTTGCCTCCTGCGGCGTTTCCATGGCTGCCAGGACCGGAGCGGCAGACTTTCTTTCCTTTGGGAGTGAATCCGGGGATCTTAAGATCCTGGAGAGCCAGGCGGCCCTGTATGGATCAGAAACGCCGGAGATCTCCGCGCACATCCGGGAGGGGCTGAGACGGGGGCTCTCCTGGCCCAGGGCCAGGGAGGAGGCCTTCCGGACGGCGGAGGCCTCGGTTGCGGTGTCCCCCAACGACATTCTGGCCTGTGAATATCTGAGGGCCATCCGGCGGCAGGGCTCTTCCATGCTCCCGGTTCCGGTGGAACGGAGCGACGGCGGCTACCACAGCAGCGGAAAAAAAGGAAGCTTTGCCTCTGCCACTGCCATCCGCAGGGCCCTGGAGGCGGAGGATCTGGATTTTCTGGCTGAGGTGGTTCCGGAAGCCTTCTTTTCGTGTCTCAGCCTGGAGCCCTGCCCCCAGATGACCGCCGACGACCTTTCCATGGTGCTGAATGAAAAGCTTCTGACCCTGTCGCTCGGTGAACTCACGGAGATTTCCGGTATGCCGGAGGATCTGGCAAGAAAGCTCCATAAAAACCGGCTTTCCTTTGCTTCCTTCTCAGACCGTACCGCCGCCTCCAAGGACAGGCAGTATACGTATGCCCGGGTGAGCCGCTGCCTGTTAAATACGGCGCTGGGGATCACCCGGGAGGAAACGGAGCGCTTCAAGGCCCTGGGCTCGGCTCCGTGGCTCAGGATCCTGGGCTTCCGGAGGGATGCGCTCCCGCTGCTGTCAGAAATGAAAAAGCGCTCGGAGGCGCCGATGATCACCAAGACAGCCGACGCGGCCAGCCTCCTCTCCGGCCCGGCCCTGGAGCTTTTTTATAAGCATCTGCAGTGCGCGGAGCTTTACCGTCTGGCGGCAGAATTAAAGACCGGGCGTCCCATGCGCAATGAGTTCACCCGGTCTCCGGTCATAATCTAGCCTCAGCCGTCCTTTTCCATCAGAAGGCGGTACAGGGACGGATCTGCGTGAAGGAATTCTAAAATTGCCCGAAGCTCCTCCCGGTTCTCTCTGGGCCCGCCCTGCTTTACCGCCCGGATCAGGAGGTTTTTGGGGGTGTGCTCCATATCGATGAATTCCAGAATCTGGACCCGGTAGCCGCAGTGCTCCAGGACCTGGGCCCGCAGCGCATCTGTGAACAGGGCGGCCGTGCGCTCCTTTATGATGCCGTACTGGAACAGCGGTCCCAACAGCGCATTTTCCATCTGGCCGTTGAGCTCATGCTGGCAGCAGGGGACGGAAAGGATGACCTTCGCCCCCCACCGCACGGCTTTTTCCAGGGCAAAATCTGTGGCTGTGTCACAGGCATGAAGGGTCACCACCATATCCACATGATCCACGCCCTCATAGGACGCAATATCTCCGGTATAGAAATCCAGCTTTTCATAGCCGTATTTCACAGCCAGATGGCTGCACTTCTCAATGACATCCTGCTTCAGATCCAGTCCGATGATCCGTACCGGGTATCCTCGGAGCTCCTTCAGATAATAATACATGGCGAAGGTCAGATAGGACTTTCCGCAGCCGAAATCCAGGATCACCGACTCCCTGGACCGGTCCAGCTTCGGCAGGATATCCTCAATGAATTCCAGAAACCGGTTGATCTGACGGAATTTATCGTATCTGGAGTTTACGATCTTTCCATCCTTTGTCATAACCCCCAGATCCACCAGGAACGGGACGGCTCTGCCCTCCTCCAGGATGTATTTCTTTTTCCGGTTGTGGGCCAGTCCGCTTTTCCAGGCGTCCTGGACCGCGTCTGCGGACGGACCTGTCCCGGCTCCCGGCTTCTTTTTTATCGTGATTTTTCCTTTTTTGCTTACCAGGACCGAGGCCGTCCAGCCCTGGGTCTCCGCCTGGGCCTGCTTAAACGCCGTGCCCATGAGGCCGGTGAGATATGCGCAGGCCTGGGCGGCGTCCATATTTTTATGGAAGGCCTGCTTCCCGCGGAACTCCTCGGCCTGGAAGGCCACCTGATCTCCGGAAAGCACCGGGCGAAGGCGCATCCGGATAAAATCATTTTTTTCTGTCTGGCCGCTCAAGACCACGGAAAGGGGCTGCTCTCTTAAAAAAGCTGCAAACAGCGCCCCGATCCTTTCTTTGTCTTCTCTCTCAAGCTCTATCATAGTTTCTCGCTCCATCCGCTCCGTAAAAGCTTTTTATTTCCCTCCAGATGGGAATAGTCGTTAAAGCGGTTCAGGACCGCCGTTCCGTCCTCCCGGAACCAGAATTCTGTGATCCCGCAGTTTTCCAGGTGGGAGGCCAGAAGCTGGGTCTTTGAAAGCTCCATGCCCAGGTAATGGGCCGTCAGGCTGCGGATCACGCCTCCATGGGTCACCACCGCTGCCGTCCCGTCTCCGGAAGCCAGGATCTCATGGATGACCGGAAGGACCCGCCTTACCACGTCTGCGGCCGATTCGCCGCCGGGATATGCCAGATCCTGCTCCATCTTTTTCCGTTCGCTTAAAAACCGTCCGAACCGCTCTGCGATCACAGGATCCGAAAGCCCCTCCAGATCTCCGAAGGAGATCTCCCTTAAGTCCTCCCGGATCACCCGCTTTGCCCTTACGGCTTCATTGACCAGATCAGCCGTTTCCACCGCCCGGCAGAGTCCGCTGGACCAGACTGCCCCGATGTCCTCATTTTTAAGCCGCTCCCCCAGAAGCACCGCCTGGGCCCTGCCCTCCTCTGACAAGGGAACATCCACGTTGCACAGGGGGCTGCACTGTCTCCCGTGCCGGATCAGAAGAATTTTCATGGACGCCTCCTTATACCGTAAGGATATCAGACATCCGGTCCCGTCTGGCAACGGCCATATAAAAGTCTGAGGCCTGGTAAGGGGTATCTCCCATATCCACCTCCAGGCGGACGGTCTCATAGGCCAGCTCGGGCATGTTGTTTTCCTGGCTCAAATGGCCAAGGAGGATGTGCTTCATTTTTCCGCTTAAAATACAGTTCAGCAGCCGTCCGGCGTTCTCGTTGGACAGGTGGCCGAAGTCACCCATGATCCGCCGCTTCAGATAATAAGGATACGGTCCGCTTTCCAGCATGCGGAGATCGTGGTTGGACTCCAGGAGAACGGCGTCCAGATCCAGCAGGTGGTCGATGGTGTACTGGTTAAAATGTCCCAGGTCCGTGGCCACCGCAATGGATTTGCTTCCGGACTGGATCCGGTAGGCCACGGGATCCGCCGCATCGTGGTCGATGTGGAAGGGAAGCACGTCCATGTCTCCCACCGTAAACTTCACGTCCGGCATCACAGGATTCAGCAGCTCCTCAGGATACTCTCCCAGTCCCTTGATCTTCCGGATTTCCCGCAGGGTCCCCTTTGTTCCGTAAATGGGGATCGCGTATTTTCTTGCCAGTACGCCCAGTCCCCGCACATGGTCTGTGTGCTCATGGGTGATGCAGATGGCGTTCACCTCTCCGGCCTTCAGTCCCACCTCAAAGAGCCCCTGCTCGATGCGCTTTGCGCTGATGCCGGCATCCACCAGGATATGGGTGCTTTCCGTTCCCGCATAAATACAGTTCCCGCTGCTGCCGCTGGCAATACTAACAAATCTCATGACAAAGAATCTCCTTTAGCTGTTTTTCCGTTTCCAGGGCGCTGCCGCTGTTGTCGATGACCCGGCTGCATCTGGCCCTGTAATCGTCCTCGGAGGCCTGGTTTTCCATGATGCGCTCGCATTTTTCCCTGGTATAGCCGCGGCTTTCCATGAGCCGCAGGATCCGGCTTTCCCGGCTGGCGTACACATACCAGATCTCATCAAAAAGGCCGGCAGGCGCCGTATCGAACACGGCCGCCTCGATGACGGCCAGCGGCTGCCCGGAGGCCTCCGCCTGTTTTTTCAGTGTCTCCCAGACCATGGGATGGATGATGGCGTTCATGGCCTTTAGGGCCTCCCCGTCGTGAAAGATCCGCTGGGCCAGGGCATTTTTATCCACAGAGCCGTCCGGGGCCAGGATCCCGGTCCCCAGGGCCCGGACCACCCGCTCCAGGCCCTCTGTTCCAGGCTCCATGAGCGCATGGGCGCAGGTATCCGCCAGAAAAACGTCTGCGCCGAATTTATCCCTTAACAGGGCCAGTACCGTAGATTTTCCGGCGCCCACCCCTCCGGTGACGCCGATGATCCGTTTCTTTTGTATTTCCATTTTACCGCCTCAGATTTATTTTGCTTCAAACCAGTTTTTTCCGTCGTGCATGTCGATCTCCAGGGCAACCTTAAGAGAAGCCGCCTGACGCATCTCCTCAGACAGGATCCGCTCCACCTGTTCCTTTTCCTGGATGGCCGTTTCCACCAGGAGCTCATCGTGGACCTGCAGGATCAGTCTGGACCTCAGCCCCTCTTCCCGGAGTCTCCGGTCCACCCGGATCATGGCGATCTTTATGATGTCGGCGGCCGTTCCCTGGATCGGGGAATTCATGGCCACCCGTTCTCCGAAGGAGCGCTGCATGAAATTGGCAGAGCTAAGCTCCGGCACAGGACGCCGCCGTCCGAACATGGTGGAAACAAAGCCCGTCTCTCTGGCGTCGGCCACCAGGCCGTCCAGGAAGGTCTTTACGCCCGGATACGTTTCAAAGTATTGGTTGATATATTCCACAGCCTCTTTTCTGGAGATGCTCAGATCCTCGCTGAGCCCAAAGGCGCTGATTCCATAGACGATGCCGAAGTTTACCGCCTTGGCGTTGCGCCGCTGCAGGGGCGTCACCTGGTCCAGGGGAATATGGAACACCTGGGAGGCTGTGATGGCATGGATGTCCTGGGCGCTCCGGTAGGCTTCGATGAGCCGGGTATCACCCGACATATGGGCCAGCACCCGGAGCTCGATCTGGGAATAATCGGCATCCAGGAACACAAAGCCGTCCCTGGGAACGAATACCTTCCGGATCTCCCGCCCCAGCTCCATGCGGATGGGGATATTCTGGAGATTGGGCTCCGTGCTGGAGATCCGTCCGGTGGCCGTAATGGTCTGGTTGAAGCGGCTGTGGATCCTGCCGTCCGGCCCGATAAAGCTGCCAAGGCCCTCGGCATAGGTGGAGCTGAGCTTCGTATACGTCCGGTAATCCAGGATCTTTCTCACCACCGGATGATCGGGGGCCAGCTTTTCCAGCACGTCGGCGGCGGTGGAATAGCCGGTCTTTGTCTTCTTCCCGCCCTTCAGGCCCATTTTTTCAAACAGTACCTCACCCAGCTGCTTCGGAGAATTGATGTTGAACTGGCTTCCGGTCATATCCCAGATCTCCTGCTCCAGGACGGCGATCTGCCGCTTTAGCTTTTCGCCGTAGGCGGAAAGCTCCTCCCGTTTTACGGCGATCCCCTCTTCCTCCATATGGTAAAGGGCATAGATCAGAGGCAGCTCGATCTCCCGGTACAGCTTTTCCATTCCCTCGGCCTTCAGCTTTTCCATAAGGACTCCGCCGGACAGGAAGGCACAGTGGCCAAGAAAGCCGGCAAAGGACAGGAAGGCTTCCGGCTCCTGATCCATGGCCTCCGCATACGTCAGCTTTTTTAAAAGGTCGGTCCTGGAGGGAACGGTAAGTCCCAGATGGTCCCTGGCCAGATCGTCGTAGTCGTAGGTATCCTTCAGGGGATTTAAAAGGTAGGCGGCTACGGCGGCGTCATACACAGGATCCCCGTAGCCCAGCTCCAGGAACGGAAGCTGGCTTTTGAGCCCCAGGGTCCATACATGGCCGGTCCGGTACAGAGCCGTCATTTTTCCGGCAAGATAGTCTCCTGTGAGGAAGCCCCCCCTGGAGACCAGATACGCCCTCTGGCTGTCCAGACACAGGGCGGCTCCGGAAATCTCCCGGCCCTCCGCCAGCAGGACGGCTCCGGCCCGGTCGGCCTCCATGGCCTCGGAAAACAGGGCTTCGGCCTCGGCCAGATCCGTCACGGCACGGAAATCCAGGGAAGCCGCAGCCTCTTTTTTCACATGATCCCCGAAGCGCGCCAGCAGGGATTTGAATTCCAGACGGCTCATGTACTCATACGCCTCTTTTGTATAAAGATCCCCGATCCTGGCCTCCTCCGGAGAAAATTCCACTGGAGCCTCAATGCAGATCTTTGCAAGCTTATAGGAGAGCTCCGCCAGATCCCGGTGCTCCTCCAGGGATTTTTTCGCCCTGGGCGGCTTTACCTCTGAAAGATGCTCATACACGCCGTTTACGCTGCCGAACTGCAGGATCAGATTGGTCGCCGTTTTTTCCCCGATGGAGGGAACTCCGGGAATATTGTCAGAGGTGTCTCCCATGAGGGCCTTTACGTCGATGAACTGCTCCGGCGTCACATGGTATTCCCGCTCCACGTCCCCGGGATAATAATTATGGACCTCCGTGATCCCGCGGCTGGTTTTCGGGATGCTGATCTTGATGTGGCTGTCAGAAAGCTGGAGAAGGTCCCGGTCTCCGGATACCACCGTCACTTCCATGCCGGCCGCCTGGGCTTTTTTCGCCACGGTTCCCAGGATATCGTCGGCCTCATAGCCCTCTCTCGTAAAAATCGGAATGCCCATGGCCGTCAGGACCTCCTTCATCAGGGGAACCTGCTCGTGGAGCTCTTCCGGCATGGGCTTTCTCGTTCCTTTGTATGCGTCGTACATGGTGTGGCGGAAGGTGGGGGCTTTCAGGTCGAAGGCCACAGCCAGATATTCCGGTTTCTCTTCCTCCAGAAGCTTAAAAAGAATATTTAAAAAACCATAAACAGCATTGGTATGGAGTCCCTCGGAATTGGTCAGCCCGGGAACACCGTAAAAGGCACGGTTTAGTATACTGTGCCCGTCGATCAGTACCAGTTTTTCCATAATCGTCTCCTAAAATGATATAAAGAAGCCTGCCTGCTTCCAGATCCTGAGCTGCAGAAGAAACATGACGGCCAGAGCCATGGCCATCAGGGTGCTGACGGCGTAGCGGGCCACCTGGAACGTAAAAAAGTGCCGCAGTGTATTTTCCGAGCCCTCCAGCTTCCGCTTCAGATCTCCGACGATATCGTAGGTACCGTCGGCCTCGTCCAGCTTTTTCAGGCCCACATCCACCATATAATGGATCTCCAGCTCTTCCCGGCAGTTCTCACAGGTCCTGATGTGCTCAATGAAATCCTCTAATTCGGTCATCGAAAGCTGGTCCTTGATATAGGGGATCACCATTTTTTCCGCTTCCATGCATGTCATCACCGGCACACTCCTTTCCATACTGCCAAAAATGGAGGCAGATCTTACTGCCTCCATCATACAACAGATCGGTCATTATTTCAACGGCGAATCTTTTTCCGCCTTCTGGTCCTGCTCCGCAGGAGCTGCGGACGCCTGTGAAGCCGCGGCTTTTTTCTTTCGGACCACAAAGAATACAAGGATCACAGCCGCTGCGGCCGCTCCTATGGCGGGAATAAGGATCCAGCCCCCCGGAACGCCCGTACCGGCCTTTTCTGCAGTCAGCTCAAAATCTGTCAGGCCCGTGGAAAATACCAGAGCGCTCTGGTCCTTTTCTGCGCTTGCAGCTTCCATACCCTGGTCTGTTTTGAGAGTCAGAACGGCGTTTTCCCAGTCTGCCGGAAGGATGAACCGGTAGGTATAGGTTTCCGTGTCTTCCCCTTCTCCGCCCAGATCGCCGGTAAGAGAGATCCTCCAGACCTCACGGTTCTTTTCCTCAGAGATTTTTTCTGCGGAAAGCCCGGTGTCTTCATGGAAGGTACCCTCGGCCAGGATCACAGCCCGCACGTCGTCCCGCCGGGCGCTGCTTTCCACGGTGGTCACATGGGGAGTGTAAACCGCCTTCAGCACATGGTCAAAGGTGATGGTGTCCTCCCCGACCGGCTCCCATTCCCCATGATATCCCGGCTTCTGCGGCACAGAGGGAACGGCAAGGCCGGAAAGCGGCTCTCCATATTTACAGGAAACACGGCCCGTGAGGGTATCGTCCGCAAGATAGGTCAGCGTGAATTTACGGAATTCCTCCGGGGCATTTTCCTCAGCCATCAGGCTTTCATAGGCCACAGGCTCGGCCTTTCCTGCGTAGCTGACCCCGTCGATGCCGGCGCTTCCGTTATCCACAAAACGGTTTCCGGAAACCTCGCCTTCGCTGTCCACCCGTCCGGCAATGGCGCCGCTGTACATCTCAGCGTCCCGGACCGATACGAAGGCCAGATTTTCCAGCAGGTTGTAGGCGTCTCCTGCAATGCCCCCTACGAAGTTCTTTCCCGATGCCATACATTTGCTCTGGGACCTGCGGATGGTGGAGGAAGAGCTTCCGGCAATGCCGCCCACATAGCTTCCGTCGGTGCTTTCCACATTTCCGTAGTTTCTGCATTCCAGGATATAGCCCAGATCCATGCGGCCGGTGATCCCTCCGGCGTAATCCTTCCGGGCAGTCACAGGAACCCGGTTCTCACAATTTAAAAGAATAGCCCGGGTCTC
The DNA here is from genome assembly GCA_905215775.1 of uncultured bacterium. Classification (GTDB taxonomy): domain Bacteria; phylum Bacillota; class Clostridia; order Lachnospirales; family Lachnospiraceae; genus Alitiscatomonas. Next base: position 10,754 of record CAJMRM010000031.1, on the reverse strand, counting down.
ATAATGGAAGCTGAAGGAATCGTCTCCCACCTGCTCGATGTCGTCCTCCGGGTCCATGGCGCTTTCTACCGCCATGGCTCCGGCCACGCCACCGGCATTGATATCGCCCTCCACTACGCCGTTATTGACGCAGCCCTCGGCCATTCCGACGGTGGTTCTGTAAATCTCTTCTTCGGATACGTCGCTCCAGAGTTCGTCCTTATCGGTATCCCTGGCGTCATCGGCCGCGTCATCCAGAATGTCGCTGATGACCCGGAGCTGGTCCTTTAAGCTCCGCATGTCTGCGGAGAGCGTGTCTCCTGTGGTCCCCACCTCCTGGTTCAAAAGCTCCAGCTGGTCTCCGATGGCGCTGACTGAATCATGGACCTGGTCGCCCTTGGCCTTATAATCGTCTCCCAGGGTCTGGAACTGGATATCGTCCCGGTCTGCCAGGTCCCGGAACAGACGGTGTACCTCTGCGGCCGTGTCGGCCACATCATAGGAAACATGCTCCAGGGTGTCCATGGCCTCCTCCAGGCTTCCAGCGCTTCCCCTCAGCTTATCCGCAATGGCAGGAAGGTCTGCAATGGCCTCCCGGAATTTTTTCAGAGTTTCCCGCTTATCCTGGCCGGCCTTCTTATATTCTGCCGCCTGCTCCTCCATATCCTCAGCCAGCTCGGAGGCGCCTTCCAGATCGCCCTCCGCCAGGGCCTTCAGCATTTTTTTCGCATCCTCCCGTATGGCGGCGGCACATTCCTTCTGGATGGCATTGTAGTCCTTCATTTTCTGGATCATATCCCGGAGCTCCTGCTCGCCCTTGGCTCCTGCGCCCAGGGCGCTTCCAGTCTCGTTCACACAGTCCTCCAGGAGGTCCACGCCTTCCCCGACGGTGTCCAGGATCCCTTCGGCGCTGCCGGTGATCTCATCCAGCCGGTCCACGGTATCGCCGACCCGGTCCATGAGATCGTTGATGACCTCCAGGTTTCCGTCGGCCCAGTCCACGGTCATATCGGCCAGGTCCGAGGTATGGTCTGAGGCAGACTCTGCATAATCGGAAATGGCATCCAGACGCCTGGAGATCACATCCCGGTTTCCGTCCGTATGGTCCATGGCGCTGTCGGCCAGGCTGGAAAGCACAGATAATTCGTGGTCCAGCTTATCCAGAGTGTCTGTGGAAAAGATCAGCTGGATGTCGGGCGCAAGCTGGCCGGCAATGCCGCCCACGTCCTTCCGTCCCTGGATCTTTCCCTTATTGGTGCAGCCGGAAAGGTAGCCGGTGGTGCGTCCTGCGATCCCGCCCACATTATAGCCCACATGGGGGTATCCTACGCCCCCTTCATTGGTACAGTTTATGATATTTCCATTGGAAAAGCCGGCGATGCCGCCGGTATCCTGGGATACCTCGGCTGTATCCCTGGCGTTTTCCAGGGTGTTTTCCGTCCGGTCCAGGGCATTATCCGTTACGTCCGCCGGAGTCTCGTCCTCCAGGCTGGCGCTGAGACCTCCGGCCAGGGGATTGATCCTGGCATGGTTGATGGAAGAGGAAACAGAGCCGTCGTTGCGTCCGGTGATGCCTCCAATGTATTTTTCTCCCTGGATCATCCCGATGACGCGGCAGTTTTCGATCCGGCCTGTTTTTTCTGTGATGCCGGCAATGCCGCCCACATACATGGTCCCGTCGATGACTCCCTCAAAGCTGCAGTCCCGCACAGTCCCGCGGACGCTGCCGGCAATGCCGCCCACGTATTCCTGGGCTCCGTCTGCCGATACGGTTCCGGAAACTGTCAGGCCGTTTATGACGCCGTCCTGTTCCACAAACCGGAAGAGTCCCTGGTAGGAGTTTCCTCCGTCCAGCTCCAGGCCGGAAATCGTATGGCCGTTTCCGTTGAAGGTGCCGCAGAAGACCGGCACCGGGGAAAAATCTGTCCCGGACAGGCTGATATCCGCCGTCAGGTTTACCGTCTTTCCCTTGGACCAGGAGTCCAGCGTACAGCGCTTAGAAAAGGCTGCGAAGTCCTCGGCGCTGGAGATCTGGATCACGTCTCCGTCCGCATAGGCGTGTATGGGGGTAAAGGAGGAAACTGCCAGGACTGCAGACAGGATCACTGCGGAAATTCTCTTTGCATTATGCTTCATGGTCATTTTCTCCTTTCTCCGTGCTGGTGTGAGGTTCTGGCGCTTCATCCATGGGGCCCGCCGTCCCCCCGGCTGCCCTGCCGTCCGGCAGCTCTCCGATGACCTGTACCGCATCCGGATTCCCCGCTGAGATCACAGCGGAAACGTCTCCCATCAGGACTCCGTGGACCTCGGCGTCGATCTTGCCGGAAACCGTACCGCGGATCCGTCCGTCCAGCCGTACCATGCCCACAGCCTCTGTGGTCTGGACAATGGCCGGATATTTGATATTAAAGGTCGTCCGGTCGATGATGGTATCACCCAGGAGCAGGATGCCCGGGAGGATCCCCATGACTAAGAGCATGGAAATAATGGTTCCCCGGCCGATGCACAGGCCTACGGCATAGATGGCCGGATCTGTGGTCATTTTACTGATAAAGATCCCGGCAGAGGCCATGATGGTGCCGGAGGTGAAGACCGTGGGGAACGACAGGTTCAGCGTCTCGATCATGGCTTCCCTCCGGGGCATTTTGTTTTTCAGCTCCTGGTAGCGGCTGGAGATCACAATGGCGTAGTCGATGTTGGCGCCCATCTGGATGGAGCTGACGATCAGATAGCTTAAAAAGTATACGGGGCTGTTCTGGAGCGTGGGGAACGAGAAATTCAGCCACACGCTGCCCTGGATCACCAGGATCAGCAGCACCGGAAGGCCCACGGACATAAAGGTAAATAAAAGCACCAGGATCACGAACACGATGGTCAGCACACTAATCAGCGTATTGTCGTGGGAGAAGGAGGACGCCAGATCATAATCGCTGGTGGAATTGCCCACCAGGTAAAAGCTTCCGGCAGGATAATAGCCTCCGATCACCTCATGAAGGGTGTCCAGGAATGCGAAGGTCTCCTCCCCCTCTTCCGGAAGATCCAGATTCAGGAGCATCCGGGAGTACCGTTCGCTCTGGAGCTGTTCCTTTGCATCGATGATCTGCTTATTCAGATCATCCAGATCGTTCCTGGTATCGTCGTCCAGGGTGATATATCCCTGGTCCAGATATCCGTCGCCCACGTACTGGTATAAAAACTGGAACATGTCAATAATGGGAACCTTAAAAACATCAATGTTGTTGATGATCCGGACATATTCCTCCCGGTCGGCGGCGTAAGCCTTATAGAACAGACGGCAGATCTCCATATCCATATCCGTCAGCTCGGAAAACTGCCTGGGAGTCAGGGCATCCGTCAAAACGTATCCGTCCTTCACCTCCACATTGGCCAGGCCCAGGGCAGTATCTACCTGCGGGAGGGTGCTGAGGCGGTTCAGAAGCCGCTCCTCGGTCTCATAGTCTCCGGCCGGGACCACCACAGCCAGGGTGTTCTGGCTTCCAAATACCCGGTCAATGTTCTCCCGGGCGATCTCGGTTTCATTCTTTTTCTCGGTCTTTACCGTATTGGTGCCGTAAGAATACGGACAGCTGCCTGCCAGATATGCGGCGGCCACAAAGGCGGCCACAAAAAGCGGAGGCGTAATATATTTCAGGCTGGTGACGAACCGGCCCCATGCGGTGATCTTCGGGATAAAGCTCTTATGGGGCGTCCGCTCAATGAGCTTTGAAAACAGCATCAGAAGGCCTGGCATCAGGGTAAATACGGAAAGGATGCTGAAAAGCACCGCCTTAATGAGAACGATGCCCAGGTCCATGCCGATGCCGAACTGCATAAACATCATGGCTGCCAGCCCGGCCAGGGTGGTAAGGCAGCTGGAGGAGATCTCCGGGATCGCCTTGCTCAGGGCCAGGATACAGGCGGTACGGGTATCCGCCGTTTCCTTTTCCTCGCTGAACCGGTGGCACAGGATGATGGCATAGTCGATGGCCAGGGCAAGCTGCAGGACAACGGCGATGGAGTCAGAAATAAAGGAGATCTCGCCCAGAAGATAGTTGGTCCCTTTATTTAAAAGGGCTGCGGCTACAAAGGTCAGGAGCAGCACCGGGATCTCCCCGTAGGTCCTGGAGGTCAGGAAAAGTACCACCAGGATCGTGATGGCGGCCACCACCAGAATGCTCTGCATCTCCTTTTCCAGTCTTGCAGAACCATCCTCTCCTACTTCGGAGGAAATAGAAAGATCGTAATCCTTCAGGGTTTCCCTCAGCTGCACCATGGCCGCTTCGCTGACGGGATCGTCGGTCTCCCCTTCAAAGGTCACGGAGTACAGGGCGGCGGAGTCCTTGTAATAGTCGTCCCGGTCATCGGCGTCGATGGTATTTTCATCCTCATCCACCTGATCTCCGAAGGTAACGGAGGAAACGCCGGGGATGGCCTCAATAACATCCTTAAGGTCCTCCGCTTTTTCATATGTAATATTGGAAATCATGACCCGGGCTGTTCCGAAGGTGGTAAATTCATCGTCCATCAGCTGGAGGCCCTGACGGGTCTCGGTCTCCTCCGGCAGATAATCGGTAATATCGTTATTTACCTGGACCCAGCCCTGTGAAATGAGACTGAAAACGATCCCTGCCGCGTACAGCAGGAAAAACAGATTTCGTTTATCTACGATCAGAGTTGCCAGCCGGACAAAGAAGCCCGGTTTCTGTCTGCTGTCTTCCATAATTTCTCTTTGCTCCTTTCTCTGTCTGGTCAGTTGTTTTAATGTACAAAACTATATATCAAACTCATTAAACTTCCCATACACAATTTTCATCGCTTGTGTAAATCTGCACATTTTGGTATAGTTGTGGTGTGTTTAAGGAAAAATAATCGCAAAACGGAGAGAATATGAAACGAAATGAATTGTCCCTGCACAGAAAAGAACAGATGGCTGCGTCTTTGAAAAGGCTTATGACCCGAAAAAATCTCAGCCGCATTACGATCCAGGAGCTGGCCGACGACTGCGGCATAAACCGGTATACATTTTACTATCACTTCCAGGACATTTATGATCTGCTGTCCTGGACCTTCCGCCAGGACTTTGAAAAGCTGTTTGCCGACCGGTCCCAGAGCCCAACCCTGGAGGCGTGGATCCAGAATCTCATCCACTACCTGAAAGAAAATGCTTCCGTATGCAAATCTGCGCTGAGCAGCATGGGAGGGGATGCCTTCCGGCGGATCTGCGTGGAGGATATTTCCGGGATGATGCACGACCGTCTGCGGGAGCTTTGCCGGGGACGGGATGTGCCTGACGACTATCTGGATTTTCTTGCCGCATTTTATCTGGAAGCGGTTTCCGGGATCATGATCGGCTGGATCCAGAGCGATATGGAATCCTCCGAGGAACAGCTGACCCAGTATCTTTTTATCGCCCTGGAGGGCTCCCTGGAAACTTCCCTGGACCGGTATGTGCGGAACAGCCGGCAGCCGGAGGGGATAAAATGACCGTCTTACAGATACGTGGTTCCGGATCCCTTACAGCCCAGATGACCCGGGGAGATATGAAAAAGGGGCGCTGTCACAGGAAAATTCCCTGTGTACAGCGCCCCTGGCGGCAGTGCCGGCAGCCGGACTTGAACCGGCACGAGGTTGCCCCCGTCAGATTTTGAGTCTGATGCGTCTGCCATTCCGCCATGCCGGCATCGGTTTAAAACCGAATATAAGTCTATCATAGGTTTTGAAGATTTGCAAGGGAAATTTTGCTGAACAGACTTCATTTTAGAAAAACAAGGCCCCCAGGGAGCGGGATGAACCGCTCCCTGAAATGACCTACATGTGTTTTTTAGGACTACTGGATCCACGCACCATTTGAGTCTACCTGATATCCATCAGGAGTAGCTCCGCCGGTTACCAGTGAACCCGCAGGACCGCCGGCTGTTTCATGGAAATAATACCATTTTCCAGAGATCTCATGCCAGCCAGTGTACATATGTCCCTGGCTTCCGTCGGATACATTATGAAGGAAATTAGTGATGGAACAGCCGGATCCCCGTAAACGCCATGGTCATGCCATATTTATTGCAGACCTCGATGACGTTGTCGTCACGGACAGAACCGCCTGGCTGGGCAATGTATTTAACACCGCTCTTATGGGCTCTTTCAATGTTGTCTCCAAAGGGGAAGAAGGCGTCGGAGCCCAGGGCCACATCCTGCATCTGATCCAGCCATGCCCGCTTTTCTTCTCTTGTGAATACCGGCGGCTTCTCTGTAAAGATCTTTTCCCACTGGCCGTCTGCCAGTACGTCCATATACTCGTCTCCGATGTAAACGTCGATGGCATTATCCCGGTCGGCCCGTTTGATCTTATCGATAAACGGAAGGTTTAAAACCTGGGGAGCCTGCCGTAAAAACCAGTTGTCTGCCTTCTGGCCGGCAAGACGGGTACAGTGGACTCTGGACTGCTGCCCCGCGCCGATGCCGATGGCCTGTCCGCCCTTGACGTAGCATACGGAATTGGACTGGGTGTACTTTAAGGTGATCAGTGCGATCATCAGATCCACCTTTGCGGATTCCGGCATTTCCTTATTATCGGTCACAATGTTGGACAGGAGATCTGTATTGATATCCAACTCGTTGCGTCCCTGTTCAAAGGTAACGCCGAATACCTGCTTGTGTTCAATGGGATCAGGAACGTAGTTTTCGTCGATCTGGATCACATTATAATTTCCATTTTTCTTAGCCTTCAGGATCTCCAGGGCCTCCGGCTCATAGCCCGGAGCGATAACGCCGTCGGAAACCTCTCGTTTGATGAGCTTTGCCGTATCCGCATCGCAGGGATCAGAAAGGGAGATGAAGTCGCCGAAGGAGGACATACGGTCGGCGCCTCTGGCTCTTGCGTAGGCACAGGCCAATGGAGAAAGCTCTCCCAGATCGTCTACCCAGTAGATCTTTTTTAACACATCGTCCATGGGAAGGCCCACGGCGGCTCCGGCCGGGGATACATGCTTAAAGGATGTAGCGGCGGGAAGGCCGGTGGCCTTCTTTAATTCTCTTACCAGCTGCCAGCCGTTGAAGGCGTCTAAAAGGTTGATATAGCCCGGTCTTCCGTTTAAAACGGTGATGGGCAGCTCGCTTCCGTTCTCCATGAAAACTCTGGACGGCTTCTGGTTGGGGTTGCAGCCGTATTTTAATTCCATCTCTTTCATTGAAAAGTCTCCTTTTGTATATGATCTGTTACTTGTTTTTATTTACGATCCTGGTTTCATACGTTCCTGCGGCAATGTCGATGAAACGGACAAACAGGGAAACCTTATTATCCTGGTTTAAGCTGTTCCATACCATGTCCGTAAATTCATCAATGGTCCCGTCGATCTCCACCCGCTTCGGCTCGCCTTCAAAGCTGGGAAGAGGATTTCCATCACCCATATAGGTATGGATGAACCGGCCTTCGCCGTTTATGGGCTTTTCATAGGCATAGGTAAACCGGCAGCAGCTTTCCGGATTCCCGTCGCTGCTCTTTAGGATGGACATGGCGTAATTATAGCCGCCGTTTTCAATGTGCATGATTCCGGAGATACGGGGCGTGTAGTTGGGACCGTCCGGCTCAAACTCCCGGCAGCGCAGGGACTGCTCAAAGGTGAGCTGCTTATCCATTCCCTCATAAATGGTATCCGTCTGGTCGCCGTTGGTCACGATGGTCTTATTTCCAAGAACGCGCACCGGAGCATAGATGATGAGGCTGGGATCAGAAAGCTTTGCCGGGTCAAAGGCCTGGGTGCGGATCCCTTCGCCGTCTTCCACAAAAACACGGTTTCTGCTGTTTTCACTTCTGCCCATGATGAAATAGGCAGTGACAGCCTTTGTTCCGTCCTTGGTCTTACCGATGACGATTCCTCTGCCCGGATAGGAATTGCTCTTTAATTCCTCTGCAAGTGATAATAATTTCATAGATACTCCTCCAGATCGTTATTTTTCGATATTTTTATAAGAAAAGGGAGATGGCCGCCCGGCGGGTATAGCCCTCTTCCAGTTCATGCTGGTGGTAGAGATAGCCTTCATCCTCATAATATCTGGCCTGTTTGGGGCATTTTTTGATACAGGCCCCGCATTTGATGCAGATACCGGTGTATTCCCGGACATTCTCACGGCTGATGGAGCCCATGGGACAGACATCGGCACAGATCTTACAATCGTCGCAGGCATCGGAAACCAGGGATTTGACTTTCCGGATATCAATGGAAACGCCCTTCCGGTCCCTGGGCTGGTAATAGCCGCGGTAGGGATGGGGAACGCCGTCCACCTCTATGGGGGCGGGGAACTCATTTTCCGGCAGCCCCTTTACCTTCCCGGCCACCTTGCCTGCAAAGTCCAGGGCGTCCTTTATATCGTCTGCGTCGGGACGGCCGGCAGCCAGGGTCTTGGAGAAGGAATGCTCTCCGACAAAGGCGGCGGCAGCCACCGTATGGAAGCCTGTGTTTTCCAGGATGTCGCGAAGCTCCATGAGGCCGTCGTCAAAATTCCGGTTTCCAAAAAGCACCACCGGAACCGCCAGAGCGCCGTTTCCCTGGATGGTGGCCAGATATTTTAACAATACATTGGGAACGCGGCCGGCATAGACCGGCGTTCCAAAGATCACCAGATCGTCTTTTCCGGCGGAAAATCCAGTTTCTCTCATTCCGGGAAGAGTAAAGTCATAATCCTCCCGCTCTGCCCCAAGAAGACGTGCCGCCTCATCGGCAATGGTCAGCACTGTTTTTTTGGTAGTATCTGTGGCGCTGAAATAAACCGCCCATACTTTTTTTCTATCCATGGTATTTGACCTCCCTCACAGGACATAGTCCTTCATTGTGTACAGCATATCATATTTTCCTGTGGTTGGAAATACACAATTCGAAATCCATTACAGAAAATTAAGAATTTCTACATATTTCTTCTCCTGTACTTTAAATGTCCGATGGTTTATAATGATAGCCATATGGCAGCTCCATGCTGCATGAAGGAGGTTTGCTACATATGAGAAAACAACATGTTCTGTTTGCGGCGCTGGCGGCCGCTGTGGCCCTTTCGGCTTCCGGATGCAGATCCAGGGAAAAGATCGATCTGGATACCCTCCATACCTCGGAGGCCGAAACCATGGCTTCCACAGAAACTTCCGGCGGGGATAAAGAGAAAGAAACGGAAAAGGCGGAGGAAAAGGAAACGGAAAAAGAAGCCGGAAAGGAAACCGGCGAGACCCAGAAGGGAGCCGACTCCTCTTCTGCCTTAAGCGTCCGTTCCAAGATCGCCACGGAAAAGCAGGGAAAGACATCCATTGAATACGCAGTCCTTTCCAACCTGCGGGACCCCAAAATGGAAGAGACAGTCAATGCGCTCATTAAGGAAAAGGCCCTTCAGATCCTGACGGATTATCAGATCGATCCGGCAGCCGACACCCTGACTGTCAAATGCACTGTCCTGTCTCTGGACAAAAACAAGGCGGTTCTTACATATGAGGGCTCGCTGATGGTAAATGGGGCCGCCCACCCGTCGGATCTTTTTTATACTACCACGGTGGATCTAAACAAGGGAACGCTTCTGGGACTTTCCGATTATGCCGACGCTTACACCATGGCCGGTTATATCCTGTCAGATGATTGTGTATTAAAAAAGCCGGCAGACGCAAAGGAGGCGCTGGAATATTTAAAGAGCCAGGATCTCAACGCCATGTGGGACATCCTGAAGCAGTGTGATTTTACCGCAGAAAACACAGAGGGCTTCCCGCAGTCTTTTTCTTATGAGAACCAGGGAATTATTTACATGGCGGTGCCCGTTCCCCATGCGCTGGGCGATTACGTGATCGTCAGCTATACGCCGGATACGAAGTAGTTGATTTCCGGCTTGTTTTCTGATAGGATAGTGGGAAGGTCACTGGCCGGATGAACGCACGGCGGCCGGGATACAAAACGAAGAAAGGCTGGATAAATACTATGGAAAATGTAACGATCATTGAACATCCGCTGGTACAGCATAAAATTTCCATGCTGAGGGATAAGAGGACAGGAACCAACGAATTCCGTACTCTTATTGAAGAAATCGCAACACTTATGGGCTATGAGGCCTTACGGGATCTTCCGCTGGAGGAGATCGAGGTGGAAACACCGCTGGAAACCTGTATGACGCCGGTGATCGCCGGAAAAAAGATGGCAGTGGTTCCGATCCTGCGCGCCGGTCTCGGTATGGTCAACGGAATCCTGGCCCTGGTTCCCACCGCCAAGGTCGGCCACATCGGTTTATACCGGGATGAGAAGACCCATCAGCCCCACGAATATTTCTGCAAGCTGCCGGATCCCATCGAACAACGTACCATTGTGGTAACGGATCCCATGCTGGCCACCGGCGGCTCTGCCGTGGCAGCCATTGATTTCATTAAGCAGCACGGCGGAAAGCATATTAAATTCATGTGCGTCATCGCCGCGCCGGAGGGTCTGGAGCGCCTTTCCAAGGCCCATCCCGATATCCAGATCTATGTGGGCCATCTGGACCGCCAGTTAAACGAAAACGCATATATCTGCCCGGGCCTGGGTGACGCCGGAGACAGGATCTTCGGAACAAAATAAAACAGACAGCGAAGGAGCTGCTGCAAAAGAAGGCTTTCTGTGCTTTTCTTTTGCAGCGGCTCCTTTTTTACGTCCGGGTCTCCGAAAACGGCGCGGCAGACGATCCGTGTTTCCCGCCGGGGCCATGCATGGAATCGTTTAGCTTTAGCCGAGCGCGATCGTTGCGTCGATTGCGTTCTTGATCTGCGTGCCGGCATAAGC
>CAJMRM010000030.1 GCA_905215775.1 uncultured bacterium | reverse complement strand
CTACTGCCAGAGATTCCAGGCCTTCTGCAAAGATTTTAGCATAATCATTTAATTTCATACGGAAGACGATTGCAGTTAAAATGGAGGATGCAAGGAAAAGGGACGACATCTGTGTGATGCCCCATCCAAGCTTCATAACTCCAAATACTAAGAGAATCATCATACCGAAGAAGATTGCAAGGACCGCTTTATGCTTACCGGTCAGTTTTTCCAGTTTATTTAAGTCAAGAGTATCTGTGCGTTGACGGTCAATTTCGTACATTACGCTTAGCTGAGGGTTTTTACGTACCTTCATAGCATAGCGGTATACATAGGAGCAGGAAATTGTAAACATAAAAACAAGAGCGCACATTCTGAACTGCCAACCACTGAGAAGTGGAAGTTCGGCAATTGTCTGGGCAACACCACAGGTAAATGGACTCATGGATGAACAGGATACCCCAGTGCAGGCCCCGACTAATGCAATCGCTGCTCCAGTAATGGAATCAAATCCCATGGACATAGCAAGCATAACCATGATGGCAATAAAAGGAAGCGTTTCTTCGGCCATCCCGAATACAACTCCTCCAGCTGCAAATGAAGCCATAAGAATGGGAATTAAGAACTTATCTTTTCCACTTTTGGCACCCGCGACAGCAATTTGCCCAATTCCTATTTTTATTGCATCCGTAGACTGGATTACATTGAAGCTTCCGCCCATAATTAACAAGAATGCAATAATTTCAGAAACTTCTCCAATACCAACAGTAATTGAATTTAATGATTCAAAAAGGTTTACTGGTGAAGGTTCCACATAGGTGAATGATTCGGGGTCAATAACCATCCTTCCATTGAGGTCAATTCTCTCAAAGTGTCCAGCTGGAATAATGTAGGTAAGAACAGAAGCAAAGATGATTAAAGAAAATAAGATAACAAATACATGTGGAGCAGTAAATTTCTTTTTTGAACCTTTCATAAGACTCTCCTTTCATTAAACATCATAAGAAATTTTCACAACGGCCGTTTGATGTGAATATTGATTATATTCTAAATAAAAAGCAATAAATATGCCATTTTAGAAAAACAAAGTAAAATAAATAAAAATATATTTAAAATATTAAAAAAATAATGCAAATGTAGTGAGAAAATGTGAAAAAAATATCTATAAATATAATTCTATAAAATAATTGACAAAAAATGAAGAATAATAATGTCGAAAAATGTCATTAAATGTCAAATAAAAATGATAAGAGAGTGGTAAATACTTCCCATGATATCAGAGTTTTGGGCATAGGACCTTCTTTTTCTTCCATACCCGAACCCTGGGATGCTTTGAGTGAAAACAGGAAAAATGAGAAATTTGGGAAGCGGATAGAAAAAATCCCCCCAGTGCCCATAAAACGGAGAAATTTTGGGTACTGGGGGAAAAGCTGCTGCTCCTGCCCAGGCGAGTCGGAGCCAGCGGGCTGAAGACCGGCGGACCGGAACCGGGGGCTCAGAGCCAGCGGGATATTCCCGGCTGTCCGGGTTCCGGACATGAGAAAACCCCGCTTGTATCGCAGCGGGGATTTGTCATTTAGGATTTCGATTTCAAAAAGGTTTTTAGGATAAAGGATTTAAAATTTGTATCGTGCATTTCTTATGGTTAAAGTATAGCACGTTATGCTGGAAAATGATTGTATATTCTTTGAATGAATTATGAAGATTTTCTTAAGATTTGAAATAAGTGGAAAAACTGCCGGATGCGCAAAACCGGTCTGCTGGAATATCCTATTATAAAAGAACTCAGAGGATATCTTATGTGAATCGTGTAAAGGAACAGATCCGCTGCCGGGACGCCTACACCCTGGGACTTACGGGGCGAGGCGTCTGCGTGGCGGTGCTGGATACAGGGGCGTATCCCCACAGGGATTTTGAGGACCGGATCGCGGGGTTTGCAGATATGGTGCACCATCGCCCCGGTCCCTATGACGACTGCGGACACGGTACTCATATCTGCGGGATCATCGGGGGCAGCGGGGCCGTTTCCGACGGAAGATACCAGGGCATGGCGCCGGGATGTACCCTGGCGCCGGTCAAGGTCCTGGACCGGAAGGGAAACGGGTCCGCCTCCGACGTCCTGGCCGGGATCGGGTGGATCCTGGACCGGAAGGACCGGCTGGGGATCCGCATTGTAAATATTTCCGTGGGCTCCTATGGAAAGCGGGGCATGAGCGAGGAGTCGGCGCTTGTGAGAGGCGTCAACCGGGCCTGGGACGCCGGGCTTGTGGTGGTGGTGGCAGCAGGAAATAATGGTCCTGCGCCGCTGAGCGTCACCACGCCGGGGATCAGCCGGAAGGTGATCACTGTGGGCTGCTCCGACGATCACATGGAGGTGATCGTTGGAAAGAACCGGATGGTGGATTATTCCGGCCGCGGCCCCACCATGGCGGCGGTCTGCAAGCCGGATCTGGTGGCTCCGGGCTGCAGTGTGGCAAGCTGTGCAGGATCAAGAGACCAGTACGCCGTAAAAAGCGGGACCTCCATGAGCACCCCCATCGTTTCCGGGGCCATCGCCCTTCTTCTGGAAAAATATCCGGATATGACCAACCGGGACGTAAAGCTGAGACTGATGGAAACCTGCCGGGACATGGGACTCCCAAAAAACCAGCAGGGCTGGGGGCTTCTGGATGTGGAGCGGCTTTTAAGATAGAAGAGCCGGGCGCTGCGGGGAAAATGGCATTCCAGCCAGTTTTTCTGCGGCGCTCCGTAAAGAGGGCGGCCCTGGGACCGCGGAGGCCCCTGCTTTTGGGTATTCTGCTGTGTTTTTTGTGGAAAACAATGAAAAAGCCGTGCGTTTCCGGGAAAAGTGGAAAAAGGGGTTGCAAATAGACAGGAAACATGCGAAAATTTACATGGATTTTACATAAGGACGGCTGGTATTTTACATACAGATGATATCCTGTCCACGATATGTAGAAAATAATCGCATGACTATGTGTATTTTACGGAGGAAGGTATGGATTTTTTTGGACTTTTATCAATGATCGGAGGTCTGGCGCTGTTCCTGTACGGAATGGATACCATGGGTCAGGGACTTGAAAAGCTGTCCGGCGGCCGCCTGGAGCGGATCCTGGAAAAGCTCACCTCCAACCCCATTAAGGCAGTACTTTTAGGCGCCGGCGTTACGGCTGTGATCCAGTCGTCATCGGCCACTACCGTAATGGTCGTCGGATTCGTAAACTCCGGTATCATGAAGCTGACCCAGGCGGTGGGCATCATCATGGGCGCCAACATCGGTACCACAGTGACGTCCTGGCTCTTAAGCCTTACGGGCATCGAAAGCGGAAACTTTTTCGTACAGCTTTTAAAGCCCTCTTCCTTCTCCCCGGTGTTGGCGCTGATCGGTATGATCTGCATTATGTTTGCCAAAAGTGAGAAGAAAAAGAACCTGGGCACCATCCTTATCGGTTTTGCCATTCTCATGTTCGGAATGGAGACCATGAGCGATGCGGTGAAGCCTCTGGCAGATGTGCCGGAATTCACCGGACTTCTGACCATGTTCTCCAACCCCATTCTGGGAATGATCGCCGGAGCAGTCCTTACGGCTGTGATCCAGAGCTCTTCCGCATCTGTCGGTATCCTGCAGGCGCTCTGCGCCACCGGAGCCGTAAGCTTTGGAAGCGCCATTCCCATCATCATGGGACAGAACATCGGTACCTGTGTGACGGCCATGCTTTCCGGTATCGGAGCCAGCAAGAATGCAAGACGGGCCGCTCTGGTGCATCTGTATTTCAATATTATCGGAACGGCTGTGTTTATGATCGTATTCTATACGGTCGACGGCTTTGTACACTTTGACTTCCTGAACGGAGCGGCCGGAGCCATGGGCATTGCCGTGGTGCACAGTGCCTTCAACGTGGCTTCCACCATCGTTCTTCTTCCGTTTTCCAAGGTGCTGGTGAAGTTGGCTACCTTAACGATCCCGGACGAGCAGGAGAAGGAGCTGGCGGCGGGCATCGCTGCCGGGGAGGACGAGTTCCGTCTTCTGGATCCCCGTTTCCTGGAAACGCCCGGCTACGCCGTGGAGCAGTGCCGTCTTGTAACGACCCATATGGCCCAGACGGCCAGAGATGGCTTTTTAAAGGCTGTGGAGCTTCTGGAGTCCTATGATCAGGAAAAGGCAGACCAGGTGGAGGCCATCGAGGACCTGGTGGATAAGTATGAGGACCATCTGGGAACTTATATGGTAAAGGTGGGAAGCCTGCAGCTTTCCAAGAACGACAGCCATACGGTTTCCCTGCTCCTTCACTGCATCGGCGATTTTGAGAGAATTTCCGACCACGCCATGAATTTAATGGCCGCGGCCAAAGAGATGAACGATAAAAAAATGGAATTCTCCAAAAAGGCGGAGCAAGAATTAAAGGTATTTTTAGACGCAGTCATGGAGATCCTGGATCTTTCCGTTTCTGCCTTTGAGAACAATGATGTGAAGAAGGCCGCTCTGGTGGAGCCGCTGGAGGAGGTCATCGACGATCTGAACACCTGCGTAAAGGCCAACCATATCAAGCGTCTCCAGAAGGGAAAATGTACCATCGAGCAGGGCTTCGTCCTGTCGGATATTTCCACGAACTTAGAGCGTGTGTCCGACCACTGCTCCAATATTGCCATCAGTGTTATTGAGATCGACCGGGATGGCTTCGACGCCCACGGTTATCTGGAAAACTTAAAGCGGGACGATGATCCCCGGTTCCAGGGAATGGTGGAAAGTTACAGAAAGAAATATACGCTTCCGGCGTAAAGGAGTAAGCCGCCTTCGCAGTTTCTGCCGGGCGGCAGAACTTTATCCGGAAAGGACAGGAGGAGAGCTGAGATGGCGCTGATCTATGCAGTGGAAGATGATAAGAATATCCTGGAGATCGAAATGTTTGCCTTAAAAAACAGCGGCTACCAGGTGGACGGTTTTGAATGTGCCCGCGATTTTTATAAAAAGCTGGAAGAGCGGCAGCCGGATCTGGTCCTTCTGGATATCATGCTGCCGGATGAGGACGGTCTTGAGATCGTCGGGAAGCTCCGGAGGCGGCCGGAAACGAAAAAGCTCCCGGTGATCATGGTCACGGCCAAGACCACAGAGATCGATAAGGTCAAGGGCCTGGACGTGGGCGCTGACGATTACCTTACAAAGCCCTTCGGCGTCATGGAGCTGATCGCCAGGGTCAAGGCGGTGCTTCGCAGGACCATGGAGGAGGAAAAGTTTTTAAGCCTGGGAGATGTGTTCCTGGACGATGAAAAGCATATGGTCTATGTAAAGGACCAGCCGTGCAGCCTGACGTTCAAGGAATATGAGCTTTTAAAGCTCCTGCTCCACAATGCCGGGATCGTGGTGACGCGGGAGATCATCCTGGAGCGCGTCTGGGGCATCGACTTTGAGGGCGAATCCAGGACTCTGGACATGCACATCCGGACCCTCAGACAGAAGCTGGGAGACGCAGGAGCCATGATCCGGACCGTGCGCAACGTGGGCTACATGATCGAGTAAGGCGGGATGAGATGAAACGGAAGATCCATATTGAACTGCTGGCCACGTCAGGCTTAGCCATTCTCCTGACTCTGACCTTTGCCCTGTTTGTATTTTACGGGCTGTTCCAGGCCCAGATCATCCGGGATCTGAAGACCGACGCCCGGGTCATGAAGAACATGGGAGTATTCGACGATATTTCCGGAATGGCGGAGAAAAACGGCTCCATCAGCAGCGAGGACCTGCGGATCACGGTGGTGAGCCCCGGAGGAAGCGTCCTGTTTGACAGCAGCGCCGACGCGGCGGCCATGGGAAACCATGAGGACCGGCCGGAGATCCGGACTGCCCTGGAGGTGGGGGAGGGCTCCGGGAGCCGGAGGTCAGAGACCATGGACAAGAACCTGTTTTATTATGCCGTCCGCCTGGAAAACGGCAATGTCTTAAGGATCTCCAGGGAAGCGGACAGCTTTTTTGCAGTCCTTCAGAACATGCTGCCCACGGTGCTGGAGGTATCTCTGGTTCTGTTTGTCCTCAGCATTTTTTTATCCAATTATTTTACAAAGACCCTGGTGGGGCCCATAGAGGAGATGGCCCGGAATATTTCTGATCCTGGCCAGGAGGTGGTATACCGGGAGCTGGAGCCCTTTGTGGCCACTATCCGCCAGCAGCACGACGACATCATAAAAAGCGCCCAGATGCGCCAGGAGTTCACGGCCAACGTTTCCCATGAGCTGAAAACGCCGCTGACCGCCATTTCCGGGTATGCGGAGCTCATCGAGCATGGCATGGCGGATGCGGAGAATTCCAAGCGGTTTGCCGGGGAGATCCATAAAAATTCCGTGCGCCTTTTATCCCTGATCAACGATATCATCCAGCTTTCCCAGCTGGATGGGGGGAAAAATCAGAGCGAATACGGGGACATCGATCTGTATAAGCTGGCGGCCGAGTGCGTGGATATGCTGAACATGAACGCCAGAAAGCAGAATGTGACCATGAAGCTCTGTGGAAAGCCGAGTACGGTGTATGCGGACCGGCAGCTTATGGAGGAGCTTCTTTATAATCTGTGCGACAATGCCATCCGGTATAATAACCGGGGCGGCTCCGTGACCGTCACCGTGGATGAAAAGGACGGCCATGTATTCCTTTCCATTAAGGACACGGGGATCGGTATTCCCAGGGAGCACCAGGACCGGGTATTTGAACGGTTCTACCGGGTGGACAAGAGCCGGTCCAAGGCCACCAGAGGCACCGGCCTGGGCCTTGCCATCGTAAAGCATATCGTGGCCCAGCACGGCGCGTCCATTTCCCTGGAGAGCCAGGAGGGAAAGGGAACGGAGATCCGGGTGGAGTTTTCGGATGCTTTGAAGCAGCAGGAGGAGAACGAGCTGGCTGAAGATATTTAAAACAGATAGAACGCAAAAATTGGGATGCTGGAAAGCATCCCTTTTTGTTTGCCTGGGATATGAGAAATAAAGTCCTCTTCCAAATATCACAATATTTATATTGTTATATATTTGAAAATATACTGTTAGACATTGTATAAGACGGATGATAGAATGGCTTGTATCAAGAGGGGAGAGGAAATTATATGAACAGAGAGGTGACAGAGTGTATATTCCCGGCTTTTAAAGAAATCAGAGACGAGGCGCTTCGGATGAAATCCGAGGAAGCGATGCTGGCGGCCATGGAGGCCGGGGGATGGGATCCGCGGACGATCCATCTCTGCCCGGTCACACTAAACTGGGAGGGCTGCGATGTATCATGGACAGAGCACGTCCGGGATGTAGCGGAGATGTGCCTGACAGGCTTTGAAGCTGTGGAGAAGTATTATAAAAGGCATGGGACAGCTTTTAAACGAGACTTGGTGATAGCTGGAGCGCTGCTTCACGATATCGGAAAGCTGACCGAATTTGTTCTGCGTGACGGAAAGGCAGTTCATGGAGAGAATTTCCAGCTCATGCGGACCCGCTGTCCGGGGCCATCATCGCGGCGAAGGCGGGGCTTCCGGATGAGCTGGTGCATCTGATCGCAGTCCATTCCTTCGAGGGGGAAAAGTCCTGCCAGACCGCAGAGTCGGAATTTGTACGTTCGATCGATATGCTTGTATTCCGCTGTTCTGTAAAGGGGCTGAGAAAAATTTAAGAGATCTTTTTAGAAAAAGGAGGAAATGTGTATATGACAATGGAGGGGTTTAGGTTTCGCTATATTAATGCACAGTGCTATGAATTCGTGCTTCCTAATGGAAAGCATATTCTTATAGACCCGTATATTTCGGACAAGGTGCTGACGGGATTCCGCGAATTCAAGCTCGATGAGATTGAACGGTGTGACTACGTTCTGCTGACCCATACACATTGGGATCACACATCAGACTTGGGAACCATATGCAATAAATTTGATTCTAAGCTTTTTTGCGGAGCGCCTGTGGCCGCTGAAATATCGAAATATTTTAAAATCAAGCCGGGCCGTATTTATCCGTTTGAAAATATGGATACATATGAGACAGAAGATTTTATACTGAAGGCAGTCAGGGGAAGGCATTTTCCGCTGCTGAAGCTTGGAAAATACGGCGGACAGCCAGAAGATTATCCGGAAGATTTTGGAGGGGCCGGATATCGCCATCTGAATTTTCAGGGAACGTTGTTCAGCTATGATTTTTGTATCATACTGGTGAATAATATGAGGATCATGTTTGTAAGCGGCGTCGATGAATTTAATAATATTTACCGGGTGGCGGACGAGTTCAGACCCAATATCCTTTTCCGCCATACAGCCGGGAGTCAGCCGGGGGCAGCCTGGGCAAAGGCGATCGCCCGTTTTAATGCCCAGCTCGCTCTCCCAAACCATCAGGACAATCTTTACAGCGGAAAGTGGGGAAAAACGATGGAGGATCTGACAGGAGAGATCCAGGAGGAGCTGAAAAGACTTGGAAGCAGCACAGTTTTTGTAAATCCAGAACCATACAGATGGTATGAGGCTGCGCTTAGCTTGAATGTGATATAGACGAAAGGGGAAGTATTATGACTATTTTTTGGGCTGTACAGGCAGCTTTGGAACCCTATCAGTTCCAGGTGTGCTTTTTGATCTTTGTATTTGTCGTTGCCAATTATGTGATTGCAAAGCTAAGCATGGCGACTACTTCGATGCTGGGGATGTTTCTTCTGATATTGACAGGGCTTCTTGAACCAAAGGAGGCACTGACATATATTGGAAATAGTACGGTAATGATGTGTGCAGGAATGATGATGGTGGCTGCTGGGTTCCAGAGGACATCTTTCTGTACCAGCCTTGCCAATAAGGTAGCGGAAATGGCCAAAGGAAATATCACAGTCATCATGTTTGGCTATGCTATTCTATTCTTGCAATGATCCTGAGCCAGTTTATTCAGGCTCCTCTTGTTGCTTTTGGTATCTGTGCGCCGCTTTTGATCTCGTCGGTGGAGGTGCTGGGGATCAGCCGGAGCAAGGTTATTTTTCCTCTGGGGATCGTAGCGGTATGTACCTGCTGTACGCTTCCCTTTGGAGCAGGGGCAACTGTCGCGGCAGAGCTGAACGGATATATGGAAAGCTATGGATATACGACATATCAGGTAGGACTCACAGACCCGGCGCTGGCAAGACTTCCGGTACTGATCATTAGTATCTTATATGTTACATTTATCGCAATGAAGCTTGCACCGGAAAAGTGCCTTGTTCCTTCGACGTTTGAAAAGGTGGACGCAAAGAAAACAGCTTCTTTGAAGCCCTATCAGGAAATAGCAGGCGTCATAATCTTTTTTGGGACATCCGTGGCGCTTATGTTTGGAAAGCAGCTGGGACTGGCTACATGGGTGATTACCTGTCTCGGCGGTTTACTGGTCGTTCTTTTTGGGATCCTGAAGAAAAAAGAAGCAGTGGATGCCATGGGGATCAGCATGGCGCTGGTTATTGCCGGTTCGCTTTCTCTCGCTGGGGCCTTATCCTCCACTGGAGCGGGAGAGATGATCGGGGGATTTGTGAGCCGGTTTGCTCATCTGGTCGGAGGAAACAGATATATTGTCGGCTTTATTTTCTTCATTTTCCCGTTTATTTTAACGCAGTTTATGCTGAACCGCGCTACTATGCTGATCTTCCATCCCATTGCGATCGCAACGGCAGCCAGCCTGGGAGCGGATCCCCGGGGGCTGATGATTCTGGTACAGGCAGCCTGTCTGACCGCATTTATGACACCCATGGCCAACGGAACCGTACCCTTTATCATGGGATACGGGGGATATACACAAAAAAGTCTTTTGAAGCAGGGGGCTTCCGGTTGCGGTGATAATTGGTCTGGTAAGCGTGTTCTGGACTATGACCGTATTCCCTCTGTTTCCATAAAGGCAATACCGGTGATCCGGCTATGACTTAAAATACAGAATACAGAATGACCGCACGGTCCTTTGGATGGGAGACCGGGTGGTCATTTTGTTTTTATATATGTAAAACCAGCCCCCTGTTTTTTGTGTCTTTTGCCCATTGACGGCGGCAGAAAAGCCCGGTATGATGAAGACAGGCCCAAAGCCCATAAAAGGCCTGGTTTTTTGTTTCCCCGGCTGTCCCTTTCCTGGCGGTTCCGCCAAAGTTTCCCGAAGAAATCATTGACTTTTTCCCGGAAGTATATTATGATTAGAACACGATAGAACATTTGTTCGCATTTGGAGGATGAATATGAATAAAGAAGATAAATTAAAAGCCCTGGACGCGGCGCTGACCCAGATCGAAAAAGCCTACGGAAAGGGCTCGGTGATGAAGCTGGGAGATTCCGGAGCAAATATGAATATCGAGACAGTGCCCACCGGTTCCCTGAGCCTGGATATTGCCCTGGGACTGGGAGGTGTCCCCAAGGGACGTGTGATCGAGATTTACGGTCCGGAGTCCAGCGGTAAGACCACCGTTGCCCTTCATATGGTGGCGGAGGTACAGAAGCGGGGAGGCATTGCCGGCTTTATTGATGCGGAGCATGCCCTGGATCCCGTTTACGCGAAGAATATCGGCGTGGATATTGACAACCTCTATATCTCCCAGCCGGATAACGGCGAGCAGGCCCTGGAGATCACAGAGACAATGGTTCGCTCCGGCGCGGTGGATATCGTGATCGTGGACTCGGTGGCGGCCCTGGTGCCCAAGGCGGAGATCGACGGCGATATGGGTGATTCCCATGTGGGCCTTCAGGCCCGGCTCATGTCCCAGGCCCTCAGAAAGCTGACGGCGGTGATCAGCCGCACCAACTGTATCGTGATCTTCATCAACCAGCTTCGTGAAAAGGTGGGCGTGATGTTCGGAAACCCGGAAACCACCACCGGCGGCCGGGCGCTGAAGTTCTATTCCTCTGTCCGCCTGGATGTGAGAAGGACCGAGTCCTTAAAGCAGAGCGGCGAGGTGATCGGAAACCATGTACGGGTAAAGGTAGTAAAGAATAAGATCGCACCGCCGTTTAAGGAAGCGGAGTTTGATATTATGTTCGGCAAGGGAATTTCCAGAGAGGGCGATGTGCTGGATCTGGCGGCAGACGCCAATATCGTAGAAAAGAGCGGATCCTGGTACGCCTATAAGGGAGCAAAGATCGGCCAGGGCCGTGAGAACGCCAAGCAGTACCTGGCCCAGAATCCTCTGGTCTGCGAGGAGATCGAGAATCAGGTGAGGGAGCTCCATGGACTGGAGGCCCAGCATGTGGCAGCCGGAGAGGCAGCCGGCGGAGCCGGTCCTGAGGAGAACGGAGCTCCGGGGGCGTCCGGGGCTATGGACGCAGGAATGGAAAAGGAAGAAAAGGCGGACAGATAAATGAAGGAATGGAAGCTGGAAGGTGCGTCCGGACCGGGGGAGCCCTCCTTGCAGTCCGGAAATGCCGGGGACGAAAAAGAGGCCAGAAACAAGGCCGTCTATTACCTCCAGTTTTCCAGCAAGACCGAGTGGGAGCTGCGAAAGAAGCTGGCAGAACAGGGGTTTCTGCCGGCTTCTGTTGATTCTGCCATCCGTTTTGTGAAGGCCCACCGGTATCTGGACGACGGGGAGTATGCGGCCCGCTATATCGAGAGGAACCAGAGGAAGAAGAGCAGGAAGCAGATGATTTTTGAACTGCGCCAGAAAGGGATCGATGAGGAGACGCTGGATGCGGCCTTTGAGGAAAATCCTGTGGACGAGGAGGCGCAGATCCAGAGGTATCTGGAGAAAAAGGGCTACCGGGGAGAAGAGGCGGAACGGGAAGAAAAACAGAAAATTTCCGCATATCTGGCCAGGAAAGGCTTCGCTTATGAGGCCATCCAGAGGGCTATGATTAATTATGCACGGAAAAACAGAGATTGAAAGCAATATACTTGACATAATGTATAAAACAGTTTAGAATTGAAGTGTTGTACAATGAAAACTAAATAAAGGAGGTGCTCCTGTGTCACCAATAATAAGCGCGTTGATCGCAGCGGTTATTGTGGCTCCTATTACCTGGCTTGCAGCTGTGGCTTACCGGAAGAAAAGCTATGAGAGCAAGATCGGAAGCGCAGAGGAAAAGTCCAGAGAAATAATAGATGAAGCATTGAAAGTCGCAGAGACGAAGAAGAAAGAAGCTCTCCTGGAAGCCAAGGAAGAGAATTTGAAGGCAAAAAATGAGCTGGAGAAGGAAACCAGGGAACGAAGGGCAGAGATTCAGCGCTATGAGCGCCGCGTACTCAGCAAAGAGGAGAAT
The DNA here is from genome assembly GCA_905215775.1 of uncultured bacterium. Taxonomy (GTDB): domain Bacteria; phylum Bacillota; class Clostridia; order Lachnospirales; family Lachnospiraceae; genus Alitiscatomonas. Next base: position 22,002 of record CAJMRM010000030.1, on the reverse strand, counting down.
CTGGATAAAAAAGCAGAGGCTATGGAACGGAAAGAGTCCAGCCTGGCATCCAGAGAGGACTCTTTAAAGAAACGCACCGCCGAAGTGGAGGAGCTGTTTGCAAAAGAGCAGGAGGAGCTGGAAAAGATCTCCGGGTTCACTTCTGACCAGGCCAAAGAGTATCTTCTGAAATCTGTGGAAGCGGACGTGAAGCACGACACCGCCAAGCTCATCAAGGAGCTGGAAGCCAGGGCAAAGGAAGAGGCAGACAAAAAGGCCAGGGAATATGTGGTCACAGCCATCCAGAGATGTGCGGCTGACCATGTGGCAGAGACTACGGTTTCTGTGGTACAGCTTCCCAGCGATGAGATGAAGGGACGCATCATCGGACGAGAGGGACGGAATATCCGTACTCTGGAGACCATGACCGGCGTTGAACTGATCATTGACGATACTCCGGAGGCTGTGGTGCTGTCCGGCTTTGATCCCGTACGCAGAGAGGTTGCCAGGATTGCCCTGGAGCGTCTGATCGTGGATGGACGGATCCATCCGGCCAGGATCGAGGAAATGGTGGAGAAGGCGCAGAAGGAAGTCGAAAACATGGTGCGCGAAGAAGGAGAGGCAGCAGCTTTGGAGGTCGGAATCCATGGAATCCACCCAGAGCTAGTGAAGCTCCTTGGAAAGATGAAGTTCAGGACCAGCTATGGGCAGAATGCGCTGAAGCATTCCATCGAGGTTGCCCAGCTTTCCGGTCTGCTGGCTTCGGAAATCGGCGTGGATGTGAGACTGGCAAAGCGTGCCGGTCTGCTGCATGACATCGGAAAATCCGTCGATCATGAGATGGAGGGGTCCCATGTGCAGCTGGGCTCCGAGCTCTGTAAGAAGTATAAGGAGTCGGCTACGGTCATCAATGCGGTGGAATCCCACCATGGCGACGTAGAACCCACCAGTCTGATCTCCTGTATCGTCCAGGCAGCAGATACGATTTCTGCCGCAAGACCTGGCGCCAGAAGAGAAACGCTGGAAACATACACCAACCGCCTGAAGCAGCTGGAGGATATCACCAATTCCTTCAAGGGAGTGGATAAATCCTTTGCGATCCAGGCAGGCCGCGAGGTACGTATCATGGTCGTACCAGAACAGGTCAGCGATGACGATATGGTTCTGATGGCCAGAGAAATCTCGAAGAAGGTTGAGTCCGAGCTGGAATATCCGGGCCAGATCAAGGTCAATGTGATCCGGGAATCCAGAGTGACGGATTACGCGAAATAAGAGCACAGAACAATAAGAAAGATCCGGAGGGATATGGGGAGGACCCTGTACCGCCGGATCTTTATTATTTATAGGGGGCGTATCTGATAAGATATTTCGCGGGGAACGATATGCTGCGGAAGGGGCTTTTCCGCTTATTTGCGTTAATTTGTAAAAAAGTATTGACGATTCAGAAAATGTGGTGTAAAATCCAGGGTAACAAAAAGTTATCAGAGAAGGCCGGGGCGGTATAAGCGCCCAGGAGGAAACAGGATGAACAGGAAAACAGCAATCGTATCAGTACAGATGAATATGATGGGTCTGATGTGCGGCATGGCCATGTGCGGCATGGTTTTTTGCGTGGAAAAAATTGCAGACCGGAATCATTCCTGTACGGATTGTGAGTAGTCAGATATCCTGTAATAAGCAAAAAGGGTAAACCGCAGTTCCTAAGGGGCTGCGGTTTTTTATGGTTTTAGGAAGAGAACACCAGCCGGTCCGCCGGAGAAAAGGAGAAAGACATGGAAAATAAAACCCCGATCATCCGGATGGATGGTCTTGGAAAAGAATTTACAGGGAGCCAGGGAACGGTCCGGGCGCTGGAGGACATCAGCCTGGAGATCATGCCCGGCGAGATCTTTGGGATCATCGGCCTTTCGGGAGCGGGAAAGAGTACGCTGGTGCGGTGCATGAATTATCTGGAGGTTCCCACCGAGGGAGAGGTCTATTATGACGGAAGGCCCCTGTCGGAAATGCGGGAGGCTGAGTTAAGAACGGTCCGCCAGTCCATGGGGATGATCTTCCAGCAGTTTAATCTGCTGGCCCAGAGGACGGTCCTGGGAAATATCTGTTTTCCCATGGAGATCGCAGGGACGCCGAAGGAGGAGGCAAAGGCCCGGGCCCGGGAGCTTTTAAAGCTGGTGGGGCTGGAGGACCGGGAAAACGCGTATCCGGTGCAGCTCTCCGGCGGGCAGAAGCAGAGGGTAGCCATTGCCAGGGCCATCGCCACCAATCCAAAGGTGCTCCTTTGTGATGAGGCCACCAGCGCCCTGGATCCCAATACCACCAAGGCGATCCTTCAGCTTTTGAAGGAGATCAACCAGTCCATGGGCATTACGGTGGTCATCATCACCCATGAAATGGCTGTGATCGAGGCCGTATGCGACCGGGTGGCCATCATTGATAAGAGCCATATTGCAGAGATCGGCGAGGTGTCCAGGGTGTTTGCGGAGCCGAAGTCCAAAATCGGCCGTCAGCTGATCCTGGGAGACGCGGCAGAAAAAGTGGAATTTGGAACGGGACGGCTGTTCCGTATTATCTTTGACGGCCTGGCCTCCAGCGAGCCGGTGATCTCCAATGTGGTACTGGCATGCAAGGTACCGGTGAACATCATGTACGCGGCCACCAGAGACATAAAGGGAAAGGCCGCAGGACAGATGATCATTGAGCTTCCGGATAACGAGCAGGACATTGAACGGGTCCTCCAGTATCTGGAGCGGGCGAAAGTACCTTATGAGGAGGTTGGAAAAAATGAACTCTAATCTGGCATTTATGTTTTTGGAAGAATTGGGAAATACCCTGATCATGACGTTTGCATCGTCGGCCCTGGCCTATGTGATCGGGATTCCCTTGGGAATTTTACTTGTTATCTGGGCTAAGAACGGGATCCGGCCCAACCCAAAGGCCCAGGAGGTCCTGGGAGCGGTCATCAACCTGATCCGTTCGGTGCCCTTTCTGATCCTGGTGATCGCTATTCAGAACTTCACAAGAAAGCTGGTGGGAACCAGCGTGGGCACGAAGGCCATTATCGTGCCCCTGACCCTGGCATCGGCTCCATATGTGGCACGGATCGTGGAGGCGTCCTTAAACGAGGTGGATCCCGGGGTCATCGAGGCGGCCAAATCCATGGGCGCCTCCACCTGGCAGATCATCGGAAAGGTGCTTCTTCCGGAGGCAAAGCCGTCGCTGATCACCAATGGGGCCATTGCGGTGACTACCATTCTGGGCTACTCGGCCATGGCCGGCTTCTGCGGAGCCGGAGGTCTGGGGGCCGTTGCCATCAACTATGGCTACTACCGGTTTGAAAACGGTATTATGTGGATCGCCATTATTTTCTTAGTAATCCTGGTACAGCTGATCCAATCCCTGGGCATGGCCCTGGTAAAAAAGGTGGACCGGAGGGCCCGTTAGGCCTCTGGAAAAAGGTTCTTTGAACGTATGGATCAGATCCTGACCGGCCAAAACCAAAGCGCGCTGGCGGAGGACGGAACGGTTTTGATATAAATGAAAACATCAAAAGGAGAAATACCATCATGAGAAAAAACATTTATACATTTCTGGCAGTCACTGCTGCGGTTGGACTTTTAGCCGGCTGCGGTTCTAAGGATTCCGGTAAGGATACCACCATCGTCGTAGGAGCCAGTCCGGCGCCCCATGCGGAGATCCTGGCGGCGGCGAAGCCGGTGCTGGAAAAAGCCGGCTATACCCTGGAGATCAAGGAGTATAACGATTATGTGCAGCCCAATGTGGCCCTGGACGCCGGAGACCTGGACGCCAACTATTTCCAGCACCAGCCCTACCTGGACGAATTCAACGCGGAGAAAAAGACCGAGCTGGTTTCTGCGGCTGTGATCCACTATGAGCCCTTTGGGATCTATGCCGGAAAGACTGCTTCCCTGGAGGAGCTGGAGGACGGAGCCCAGATCGCCGTTCCCAACGACACCACCAACGAGGCCAGAGCACTCCTGCTTTTAGAGGCCCAGGGACTCATCACCCTGAAGGAGGACGCGGGACTTACGGCGACCAAGCAGGATATTGTTGACAATCCGAAAAATTTCGATATCATTGAAATGGAGGCAGCCCAGCTTCCCCGTTCCCTTCAGGACGTGGATCTGGCTGTCATCAACGGAAACTATGCCATCGCGGCAGGCTTAAAGGTGGCAGACGCTCTTGTATGCGAGGATTCTGAATCCATCGGGGCAACTACCTATGGAAATGTGGTGGCTGTCCAGAAGGGCCATGAGTCTGATGAAAAGATCAAAGCCCTGGTGGACGCCTTAAAGGGCGGGGAAGTAAAGAAGTTTATTGAGGAAACGTATGAGGGGGCTGTGGTTCCGCTTTCGTAGGAAAGCGGCCCCTCCCTTCATCACAGGGAAAATCTCAGGAGGGAATGGAAATGGCAAAAATCGGTTTTATCGGAATGGGAAACATGGCATCCGCCATCATGAAGGGACTTTTAAAGGAGTTTGCTCCGGAGGACATGGTATTCTCCTCAGCCCATGAGGAAAAAATGGAGAAGATCACCAGAGAAACCGGGGTTCCCCATGTGGGCTCCAACGCAGAGTGCGCCAGGCAGGCAAAGTACCTGGTCCTGGCTGTAAAGCCCCAGGTGCTGCCCCGGGTATTCGGGGAGATCAAAGATGTGGTGACCAGAGATCAGGTGATCATCTCCATTGCAGCCGGATACACCATTTCTGACCTGACAGAGGGTCTGGGCGGCCAGGTGCGGGTGGTTCGCTCCATGCCCAACACACCGGCTATGGTGGGCGAGGGCATGACGGGGGTTTGCTATGATGAAGCCCTGTTCACCCAGGAGGAAAAGGAGCTTCTCCATACCCTGTTCACTTCCTTTGGTAAAATGGAGCTGGTGGAGGAACGGCTCATGGATGTGGTGGGAAGCGCCAGCGGCTGCTCCCCGGCCTATGTATACATGTTTATCGAGGCCCTGGCCGATGGGTGCGTGAAAAACGGACTGCCCCGCCAGATGGCGTACCGGATGGCGGCCCAGGCAGTCTTAGGAAGCGCAAAAATGGTCCTGGAGACCGGAAAGCATCCCGGCGAGCTAAAGGATATGGTCTGCTCCCCCGGCGGCACCACCATCGAGGGTGTGGCGGCCCTGGAGGAGGGCGGCTTCCGCAGCTCCATCATAAAGGCCTGTGACGCCAACTACGAGAAAAATAAGCGTTTAAAATAGGCGGGAGGAGAAAACGGTTATGGAAAAAACGATCCGCCTGGACCGGGAACTGGCATATACCGGAACGATCCTTAAGGTTTACAAGGATACGGTGGTGGCCAACGGGATCCAGGAAACGTATGACTATATCCACCATGACGGCGCGGCGGCGGTGCTGCCGGTGACAAAGGACGGAAAGCTCCTGATGGTACGCCAGTACAGAAACGCCCTGGACCGGTTTACCCTGGAGCTGCCGGCGGGAAAGGTGGACGCGCCGGACGAGCCCAGGATCGAATGCGCTCACCGGGAGCTGGAGGAGGAGACCGGATTTAAAGCGGAAACCATGGAATACCTGATGACCATCAATACGACGGTGGCGTTCTGCGACGAGGCCATCGACCTGTTTGTGGCAAAGGATCTGGTAAAGACCGAACAGCACCTGGACGCAGACGAGAGCATCGATGTGGAGGAATGGGAGGTAAAGGATCTGCTGGAGCTGATCTATGGGGGGAAGCTCACCGACGGAAAGACGGTGGCCGCCATCATGGCCTACGCCCAGCGGGAAGGGATCCGGCAGTACGGACAGAAAATGGAATAGAGCGGACATGGCAGTCATATAGTGGGAATAAAAGAAGCCTGTACTGTATGGGGGATGCCATGGGAAATCTGAGAAACAGGAAGGACAGCCCAGGATTCTGGCTGTCCTTTTTTCTTCTTCTGGGAGCGGCCGCAGGGACGGTATTCTGCAACTGGCCGGCTCCTGGATGGAGGGAAGCGATCCGGGATGCAGGCGGAGGGATGGTCACGGCGGCCATGCTGATGAAGCTGGATTTCCGGGACTTGTTTTCTGCGGTCCTGAAAAAACGCCTGGGGGAAGGGCTCTGCCTGGTTTTGTTCTCCATGACTCCGGCGGCCAGATACCTTTTTGGGGGAGCGGCGGCATATCTGGGCTTTTCCACGGCAGTGACCGTATGCTCTCTGACCATGGGGAGCGGGCTTTCGGGGATCTTTCGATACCTGGCCCTGATCCTTCCCCAGGCTGTGCCGTACATGGCTGTATTTTATGTGACGGCCTGGTGGATGGAGGAGGAGGAAAAAAAGATGACCGTACCGGCCGCCCTGCTGCTTTTCCTGGCGGCGGTCCTGGGAGCGGCGGCGGAAAGCTTTGTGAATCCGTGGATAACCGCCTGGATCCATGGATGAACGGTGGAAAAATCTTTTAACAATATCTGGAAGCCGCGGACTCCGAAGGGTCCACATGTTGGGCTTTTTATGGAAAATGCCCGGAAAGTGGAGGAAAAGTGGGAAAAATGTGTTTGATTTTATGGAAAACAGAGGCTATAATGAGGAAAAACAGCCGGTTTTGGGGCTGACTGCGTATGGCAGAAGATTACGGGGGATTATACGGATTGAAATGAGAGAAGAGATCAGACGGTTCGCGGAGTATCTGGAGTCAGAAAGACATGCCTCAGAGAATACCTGCGTTTCCTATCAGAGAGATTTAATGCAGATGGCATCGTTTCTGGAAGAAATGGGGATCCGGGAGCTGTCCCGGGTAACAAAGACGGCGCTGAATTCCTATGTGCTGCTGCTGGAGAAGGAGGGGAAGGCGGCATCTACGGTATCCAGGAGCCTGGCGTCCATGAAGGCGTTTTTTTCGTATGAATTCAAACGCGGACGGATCAGAAAGGATCCATCGGAATCCATCCATGCGCCCAGGATCGAAAAAAAGCCTCCGGTGATCCTGTCAGTGGAGGAGGTGGAGCGCCTGCTGGCCCAGCCGGCGGGGGATTCTGCCAAGGAGATCCGGGATAAGGCCATGCTGGAGCTTCTGTACGCCACCGGGATCCGGGTTTCGGAGCTGATCCATCTGGAGCTCTCTGATGTGAACATGGCCGTGGGCTTTATCACCTGCCGGGACGAACACCGGGAGAGGGCCGTACCCTTCGGCCGTGCGGCCAAGGAGGCTCTTTCAAGATATCTGGAAACGGCCCGTCCGGCACTGGTGAAGGATGGGGACGCGCCCTGGCTCTTCATCAACTGCAGCGGCGGCCTCATGAGCCGCCAGGGCTTCTGGAAGATCGTGAAATATTATGGGGAAAGGGCCGGGATCCAGGAGGACATCACGCCCCACACCCTGCGCCATTCCTTTGCAGCCCATCTGATCGGCGGCGGGGCCGATGTGAAGGCGGTCCAGACTATGATGGGCCACGCCGACCCTGCCTCCACCCAGATGTACGCCGCCTATGCCGGGCGCTGCGGGATGGAGCGGGAAGCACATCACAGGAGATAGGAAATCCCCCGGCCCAGAGAAAGCGCCGCTCTGGGAAGGAAGATTTTCTGCCGGTCCGGGATTTACAGATGGATCCGTGACGGAGCTTCTGATATGCATTGTATGTGAGATGCATACCTGGCAGAAGAACTGGAAGAGGAATACCGGAAAGGGAAGATACTGAATCGGGAGGAAGAAGGAGAATGACACGACAGGAGCTGTTCGCCTGGTGCATGGCCCAGTACGGCACAGAGCCGGAATATCCGTGGAAGGACAGAAACGCTGTCCTCCGTCATAAGGACAATAAAAAATGGTACGCAGTGATCCTGGAAACAGGAAAAAACAAGCTGGGACTCCCGGGAGAGGGAACCGCAGAGCTTCTGAACGTAAAATGCGACCCGGTCCTGGCCGCCTCCTGCCGGACCCAGCCCGGATTCTTCCCCGCCTGGCACATGAACAAAGAAAAATGGCTCAGTATCCTTCTGAACGAACCAGAGCTGGACGCCGCCATAAAAAATCTCCTGGCCCTAAGCTTCGACCTGACCTCTCCCAGCTCCAGACCCCAGCATTCAAAATAATCCCTCCAGAAGTCCCCAATCCATCCCCAGCCCTTCCACCCCATCCCTCAGTCTCTGCCCCCGCCAAAGCCCGGCATGTCCTCCCAAAGCGATGCTTTCTTTGGGAGGATGTGCCGGGCGTCCCTCTTTGGGAGGATATGGGGGCGTACCTATTTTACAGCTTCTCCAGAATACTCCTTGCCACAGACAGTCCGTTGGCGGAGGCCTGCTGGAGACCGCGGGTCACAGACGCACCGTCGCCGATGGCCCGGAGTCCCGGGATACTGGTTTCAAAATCCTTATTTACAACCACCTTGTTGGAGTAGAATTTTACCTCTACGCCGTAAAGCAGAGTCTCATCGCTGGCAATTCCGGGCGTTACCTTGTCCAGAGCCAGAAGCATTTCCTTGATGTCCACCATGATCCGGTGCGGCAGTACCAGAGACAGATCTCCCGGAACTGCGTCCTTTAAGGTGGGGATCAGGTTGTTCCGGCAGAGCCGCTCCTCAGTGGTGCGGCGGCCCCGGAGGAAATCGCCGAAGGTCTGCACCAGGATCTTTCCGTCGCACAGCATGTTGGAAAGCTGGGCTACATGCTTGCCGTATTCGATGGGCGTCTTAAAGGGCTTGGTGAAGTTTTTGGACACCAGAAGCGCAAAGTTGGTATTATGGGTCTTGTACTCCTGGGATTTGTAGGCGTGTCCGTTGACTACCGCCAGGCCGTTTTCGTAATACTCTGTGGCCACCTCCCCCGACGGATTGGTACAGAAGGTACGCACCTTGTCGTCGAAGGTGGGCGTATAATACACCAGCTTGGCCTCGTAGAGGTTTTTATTTAAAAATTCCATGACCTCATCCCGGACCTCTACGCGGACGCCGATGTCCACCGTGCCGACCTTTGTTTCGATCCCATGGTCCTTGCAGACATGGGAGAACCAGTCGGAGCCCTCCCGTCCAATGGCAGAAACGATCTCTTTGGCGTGATACGTTTTCCCCTTATCGGTGAGGATTCCTTTGGCACAGCCGTCCTCGATGAGGATATCCTGTACCATGGTATTAAATTCGATCTGGACTCCGCTGCTTAACAGGTGCTCCTGGAGGCGGGTATAGATCTTATAGCCCTCCTCGGTGCCCAGATGGCGGATGGGACATTCGATGAGCTTTAAGTTGGCCATAATGGCTTTCCGCCGGATCTCCTGGATCTCCTTCTGCTTATCGACGCCATAGACCTTTGTGTCTGCGCCGAATTTCAGATAGATGTCGTCGGATTCATGGATCAGCTCCAGGGCCTTGTCGTATCCCAGGATATCCGGAAGATTTCCTCCCACATCCGGAGACAGGGAAAGCTTTCCGTCGGAAAATGCGCCGGCTCCCGCAAAGCCGGTGGTGATGCTGCACGGCCTGCACCCAACGCAGACCTTGGTTGTACGCTTGGGACATACACGCTTTTCAATGGGCCGGCCCTTTTCCACCATAAGGATGTTTAAGGAAGGCCGTTCCTTTATGAGCTCATAGGCACAGAAAATACCCGACGGCCCCGCGCCGATGATGATCACATCAAAATCTGTTCTTTTATTCATATAATACCCCCAAATTATAGACTGGCCGCAGCCTGAAGACCACAACCAGTCTATTTTACCATAAAATCCTCCAGGAGACAACCGATCAGAAGAGAACGGGCATTTTCAGCCACCGGCCCCGCAGGAGACGGATCAGGAACACGATCCCGCGGGTGATCAGCTCGGCGGTCATGGAGATCCATACGCCGGTGACGCCGAAGCGGCGGGTAAACACCAGAACCGTCAGGACCCGGACGCCCCACATGGTAAACAGGTTGATGAAAAACGGGGCCTTGCTGTCTCCGGCTCCGCGGAGAGCCCCGGTGGCAACGATGCTGACGGCGAACAGCGGCTCTGAAAAGGCTACGATCCGCAGAAGTCCGGCGCTGACTCCGGCCACCTCCATATCCGAGGTCAGAAGGCTGGTGAGGAGGGGCGCAAAGCCAAACATCAGCAGGGCCATGAAAAATACCAGGACGGAGCCCAGGATCGTGGTCCCGTAGGCAAACCGTTTTGCCATATCCAGCCGCCGGGCGCCGATGCTCTGGCCCACCAGGGCCGTGGCGGCGGAGGCGACGCCGAAGGCGGGAAGATAGCAGATGCTTTCCGTCTGGACAGCCACATAATTGGAGGCCACGGCCACAGTCCCCATTCCGGCCACCACAGAGGTCATAACGATCTGGGCCAGGGAAAGGGCCATGCGCTCTAAAGCGGTGGGCGTAGACAGGCGCAGCATGTTGTTCATGCACGGCTTTGTGAAGCGCCAGGTCTCGTTTCCCTGGAAGCGGAGCGGCCCCTTGCGGCAGATGATGCCCAGGAGCAGAGTCACGGCCACACAGGCCTGGGCAAGTCCTGTTCCCAGAGCCGCGCCCTGGACGCCGAGACCGGCTCCCCAGAGATGGAAGCCGCCCATGTCCCGGGACGGATAAATGAAGATAAAGTTAAAGATCACGTCAAATACGCACATGCCCACGTTCATGATACTGGGCAGCAGGATGTTCCCGCTGCATCGCAGGATACTGGAATACAGGGCAGAGGCCATGGAAAACGGGAAAAAGAAGGCCACGGTACAGAAGTAGGACCTGGCGGCCGGAGCGATCTCCGGATCGGAGCCTAAAAGCTCCGGAAGCACCTGGCCGATGCCGATGGCCGCGGCGGCCATGGCTATGCCGAATAAAACATTAAACAGGATGGACTGGCACAGGACGTTCCGGCTGTCCCCCTCCCGCCCGGCTCCCAGATACTGGGCGATCTGAACGGAAAAGCCTACGGCAATGGCGCTGGTCAGGCCGTTCATAAGCCAGATGGAGCTGGCGACGACGCCGATGGCAGCCGTGGCTCCCGGCCCCAGGCTTCCCACCATGGCCGTGTCGATATAGCTCATGAGCGTCATGACCAGCTGTTCCAGGATCGCCGGGATGGAAAGGGCGACGATCAGCTGGGTCTGGCTTTTTAAGGAGATGGTGCGGCCGTCCCGCATGGCCTCGCTCATCTGAAGCATGTTCATAAAAGATACCCCCAATGTCAGAATTTGATAAATAACCCCATACCCTTAGTATACTGGAAAACGGAGGGAATTGGAAGAGCAGAGGCAAAGGATTTGGGACTTGTAAGTCCTGGATAAAACTGATAGAATAGTAAAACCATAAATCATGGGATAAAGGAGAAAATACATCATATGATTTTAATAGCAGGTCTCGGGAATCCGGGAAAGGAATATGAAAATACACGCCATAACGCCGGCTTCATGGTGCTGGACGCTTTAGCAGACAAGCTGGGAGCCGACGTGTCGGAGAAGAAGCACAAGGCCCTTTGCGGCAAGGCCGTGATCGGGGGACAGAAGGTGATCCTTTTAAAGCCCCAGACGTATATGAATTCCAGCGGCGAGAGCATCCGGGCGGCGGCCGATTATTATAAGGTGGCGCCGGAGGACATCCTGGTGATCTACGACGATATCAGCCTGGCTCCAGGTCAGCTGCGGATCCGTGCCAAGGGAAGCGCCGGAGGCCACAACGGGATCAAGAGCATCATCGCCCATCTGGGGACCCAGGAGTTCCCAAGGGTCCGGGTGGGCGTGGGGGAAAAGCCGCCCAGGATGGATCTGGCCGACTATGTGCTGGGGCATTTTTCCCAGGGTGAGAGAAAGATCATGGAGGACGCAGTAAAGGAGGCGGCCGACGCGGTCATGGAGGCAGTGGAGGAAGGGATCGACCATGCCATGAACAGCCATAACCGGAAAAAGGACGGCCAGGCGTAAAAGAATCGGGAGAGGAGAAGAATGGGAGAGATATTTGCAAATCCGCTGACGGAGCTGGCAGAATACGGAGATATGAAGCAGGATCTGATGAAAGGAAGGGGGCCCGTCCAGATCTGCGGCGTCACCGATTCCCAGAAGGTCCATGTGATGCATCAGGTTTCGGAGGAGAGGGCCTGGAGGTTAGTTGTGACTCACGACGATACCAGGGCCAGGGAGCTTTACGATGATTTCAGCTATTTTGAAAAGAATACATGGCTGTATCCCGCCAGGGATCTTCTGTTTTACAGCTCCGATATCCATGGAAACCTTCTGACCAGACAGCGGATGCAGGTGTTTAAGCACCTGATGGAGGACGCTGGCGGGACCGTGGTGACCACCGTGGACGGCCTCATGGACCATCTTCTCCCCCTTTCTATGATGAAGGAGCGGCGGATCCTGGTGGAGGCCGGAGCGGTCCTGGATATCGGGGATATGAAGGAGCGGCTCCGGGATCTGGGCTATGAGCGGACGGGCCAGGTGGACGGCATGGGCCAGTTTTCCATCCGCGGCGGCATCATTGACATTTTCCCTCTGACCGAGGAGGTTCCGGTGCGGATCGAGCTGTGGGGAGACGAGGTGGACTCCATCCGGTCCTTTGATCCGGAGAGCCAGAGGTCCATTGCCCAGATGGATTCGGTGCTGATCTATCCGGCGGCGGAGCTGACCTTAACAAAGGAACAGATGGAAAACGGCACGGACCGGATCGAAAAGGAAGGGAAAAAGCAGGAAAAGGCCTTCCGGGAGGCAGGAAAGCCAGAGGAGGCCCACCGGATCAAGGCTGCCGTGGGGGAGCTGTGCGAGGCCTTAAGGGAGGGCTTTGACACCCACGCCCTGGACGGGTACATCCGGTATTTCTGCAAGGAGACGGTGTCGTTTCTGGAGTATATGAAGGAAGCGGCAGGAGAGGAACGGACGGACGGAGCCCTCTCCGGAAAAGACGGCTCTGGGGAGCGCGCAGGCCTTGCCATATTCTTAGATGAGCCCCAGAGGCTTTCAGAAAAGGCCGGAGTGGTGGAAACTGAGTTCCGGGAGAGCATGAGCCACCGTCTGGAAAAGGGGTATCTGCTTCCGGGCCAGACGGATCTTTTATTTTCCGCCAAGGCTGTGCTGGCGGCGGCCCAGACGCCGGAGGCCGTTTTCATGACGGGCTTGGACCAGCGGCTTCCGGGGATGACCGTTAAAAAGAAATACAGCATCACGGGAAAAAATGTCAATTCCTACCAGAACGGCTTTGAGCTCCTGATCAAGGACCTGACCCGCTGGAAAAAGGAGGGCTACCGGGTGGTGCTCCTTTCTGCGTCCCGGACCAGGGCCAGCCGTCTGGCGGGGGATCTGAGAGAGTACGATCTGCGGGCCTTCTGCCCCGAGGATCCCAGCCGTCCGGTGAGCCCGGGGGAGATCCTGGTGACCTATGGAAAGCTCCATAAGGGCTTTGAATATCCGCTGATCAAATTTGTGGTCATTACGGAAGGCGACATGTTCGGAAACGAGCGCCGCCAGAAGAAGAGGAAAAAGTACAATTACGAGGGCAAGAAGATCAGCAGCTTTTCCGAGCTGTCTGTGGGAGATTATGTGGTCCATGAGAGCCATGGCCTGGGTATCTACCGGGGGATCGAAAAGATCGAGCAGGACCATGTGATCAAGGATTATATCAAGGTGGAGTACGCCGACGGCGGAAACCTCTATCTTCCGGCTACCCGCCTGGACGGGATCCAGAAGTACGCCGGAGCCGACGCGAAGACGCCGAAGCTCAATAAATTAGGCGGGGCCGAATGGGGAAAGACCAAGACCCGGGTACGCACGGCGGTTCGGGAGATCGCAAAGGAGCTGGTGGAGCTTTACGCCGCCCGCCAGGACGCCGAGGGCTTCGTCTACGGGGAGGACACGGTCTGGCAGAAGGAATTTGAAGAGATGTTCCCCTATGAGGAGACTGACGACCAGCTTTCCGCCATCGAGGACACAAAAAAGGACATGGAGAGCCGGAAGATCATGGACCGGCTGATCTGCGGCGATGTGGGCTACGGAAAGACCGAGATCGCTCTCCGGGCGGCCTTCAAGGCGGTCCAGGAGGGAAAGCAGGTGGTCTACCTGGTGCCCACCACCATCCTGGCCCAGCAGCACTACAATACCTTTATCCAGAGGATGAAGGACTTTCCGGTGCGGGTGGATCTGATGTCCCGGTTTAAGACCCCGGCAGATATCAAAAAGACGCTGGAGGGGCTGAAAAAGGGTTTTGTGGACATCGTCATCGGAACCCACCGGGTGCTCTCCAAGGACGTGCAGTTCAAGGACCTGGGCCTGCTCATCATCGACGAGGAGCAGCGGTTCGGCGTGGCCCACAAGGAAAAGATCAAGCAGCTGAAGCAGAACGTGGATGTGCTGACTCTGACTGCCACCCCCATTCCCAGGACCCTCCACATGAGCCTCATCGGGATCCGGGATATGAGCGTTTTAGAGGAGCCGCCCATGGAGCGTGTGCCCATCCAGACGTATGTGATGGAGTACAACGACGAGATGGTCCGGGAGGCCATCCATCGGGAGCTGGCCCGCGGCGGACAGGTATACTATGTATACAACAGAGTCAGCAACATCGACGAGATCGCGGGCCATGTGGCCTCTCTGGTGCCCGATGCCCAGGTGGCCTTTGCCCATGGACAGATGAACGAGCGCCAGCTGGAGCGGATCATGCTGGATTTTGTCAACGGCGACATCGACGTTTTAGTATCCACCACCATCATCGAAACGGGGTTAGATATCCCCAACGCCAATACCATGATCATCCATGACGCGGACCGGCTGGGCCTTTCCCAGCTTTACCAGATCCGCGGGCGCATCGGGCGTTCCAACCGCACCTCCTTTGCGTTCCTCATGTACAAGCGGGACAAAATGCTGCGGGAGGAGGCAGAAAAGCGGCTCCAGGCCATCCGGGAATTCACGGAGCTGGGCTCCGGCATTAAGATCGCCATGCGGGACCTGGAGATCCGCGGGGCGGGGAACATCCTGGGAGCGGAGCAGCACGGCCACATGGAGGCCGTGGGCTATGACCTGTACTGCAAGATGTTAAATGAGGCCGTCCTGGCCCTTAAGGGAGAGACCACAGAGGAGGAGAGCTTCGAGACCGTGGTGGACTGCGATATCGACGCCTTTATCCCTGACGGATATATTAAGAACGAGTATCTGAAGCTGGATGTATACAAGCGGATCTCGGCCATTGAGAACGAAGAGGAATACATGGACATGCAGGATGAGCTCATCGACCGGTTTGGAGACATTCCCGGACCGGTGGAAAATCTTCTGAAGGTGGCGGAGCTAAAGGCCGCGGCCCACCGGGCCTATGTGACCGAGGTGGCCGTCAACCGCCAGGAGATCCGTATGGAGCTGTATCCCAAGGCGAAGCTGGACGTTTCCGGTATTCCGGGACTCATCGGGGAATACAAGAACGCCCTGCGGTTCGTCCAGGGAGAAAAGCCCATGATGTTCTACCAGGATAAGCGGAATAAGAATAAGGACTGCGGCCCCATGATGGAGAAGGCCAGGGAGATATTGGAACGGCTGGGGGAACTGGCAGGCTAGAGGTTCCCGGAGCCATGTTCCGCATCGGGACGGCCAGTGAGGATCCGGCGACCCGTCTGCCTCTCCATAACGGAGGGATCCGGTTTGACGAGCGGGCGATCCTGGCCGGGGCTGTGACCGTTGGAAGGCTCGCCGCAGAATATTTAAGATAATATGTCTTGACAAACCCTCCCGCCCTCCCTATAATGTGGCTTATAGCCGGTGACGGCTGAAAACCAAACAGGTATCAGCAATGAAGAGAACCAGTAACGGTCCACAGGATCCGCACAGAGAGCTGCCGGAGGGTGAGAGGCGCGCGGGATCGGAGCCGTGAATACATCTCGGAGCTTCGCACCGAACCGCGAAAGTCTGCCTGGAATCCTGGAGCATGTCTGGGAGGAAGAGCGGCAGTCCGTTCAGTAGGCTGCGACGGAGGGGCCCACGTTAAAGGGCCGGAGTCCTGTAAGGAGACTTCATAAGCCGTATAATGTGAGTTATGCGGGAACATTAGGTGGTAACACGAGCCGTTGGCCTCGTCCTTTTGAAACAGAAGGGCGGGGCTTTTTTGTTTTTACGGCGTTCCTGGGAGCAGGATTCCGGGGAACGCTTCATTTCTGCCCCTTCTGTTCGGAAATCGGCCGACGAAACAAAATATAGAGATACAGGAAAAAGGAGAATGAGAAGATGGGAGTTTACGAGGAATTACAGGCAAGAGGCCTGATCGCCCAGGTGACAAATGAGGAAGAGATCCGGAAAATGGTAAATGAGGGAAAGGCCGTATTCTACATTGGCTTCGACCCCACTGCCGACAGCCTGCATGTGGGTCATTTCATGGCTCTCTGCTTAATGAAGCGTTTACAGATGGCGGGCAATAAGCCCATCGCCCTGATCGGCGGCGGCACCGGAATGGTGGGAGACCCCTCCGGCAGAAGCGATATGCGCCAGATGATGACCGTGGAGACGATCCAGCACAACTGCGACTGCTTTAAAAAGCAGATGAGCCGCTTCATCGACTTTTCCGACGGAAAGGCCATGATGGTAAACAATGCGGAATGGCTTCTGGACCTGAATTACATTGACTTCTTAAGAGAGATCGGACCGCATTTCTCTGTAAACCGCATGCTGACCGCCGAGTGCTACAAGCAGAGAATGGAAAAGGGCTTAAGCTTCCTGGAATTCAACTACATGCTGATGCAGAGCTACGATTTCTACGAGCTGTTCCAGAGATACGGCTGCAACATGCAGTTCGGCGGCGACGACCAGTGGAGCAACATGTTAGGCGGCACGGAGCTGATCCGGAGAAAGCTTGGAAAAGATGCCCATGCCATGACCATCACCCTGCTTCTCAACTCCGAGGGCAAGAAGATGGGCAAGACCCAGTCCGGAGCCGTATGGCTGGATCCCAACAAGACAAGTCCCTTTGAGTTCTACCAGTACTGGAGAAACATCGCTGACGCCGATGTGTTAAAGTGCCTGCGGATGCTGACCTTCCTGCCCTTAGAGCAGATCGACGAGATGGATAAATGGGAAGGAAGCCAGTTGAACGAGGCCAAGGAGATCTTAGCCTACGAGCTGACTGCCCTGGTACACGGCGATGAGGAGGCCAAGAAGGCCCAGGAGAGCGCAAGGGCCCTGTTTGCAGGCGGAAACGCTGCGGAAATGCCCACAGCCGAGCTCTCTGACGACGACTTTACCGACGGCGTCATCGATATCCTGTCCATCGTACAGAAATCCGGTCTCTGCGGATCCCGCTCCGAGGCCAGAAGAAATGTGGAGCAGGGAGGCGTATCCGTGGACGGCGAGGCTGTAAAGGATATTAAGACCGTTTACACAAAGGAACAGCTTTCCGGCGACGGCATCGTCGTGAAGAGAGGAAAGAAGAATTTCCGCCGTGTGACTGTAAAATAAGGAAACCTATGGACTGCGGGGCGTCTGCCCCGCACCGTCTGCTGTGAGAGGAGAAAAAAATGGAGATCTTCAAGGAAGCGCAGAAAAATTTTGATTACATGGTACGGATCCGGAGACATATGCATGAGTATCCGGAGATGACGGGACAGGAATTTAAGACCCTGGAGTTCATTAAAAAGGAGCTGGATGCCCTGGGAATCGAGTATGTGGAGGTTCCCGACGGCGGTATCGTGGGCCAGATCCACGGCGGAAAGCCGGGAAAGACCGTTCTGATGCGCGCCGACATGGACGCCCTTCCCATCAAGGAAAATACAAGGAATTTATGCTGCGACAAGCTGTGCGTGTCAAAGAACGACGGCATTTCCCATGCCTGCGGCCACGATTCCCATACGGCCATGCTGCTGGGCGAGGCCAAGATCTTAAACGAGCACAGGGATGAATTAAACGGAAACATCGTCCTCTGCTTCGAGCGGGGCGAGGAGGGCGGTGGCCAGATCGCCAACCTGCTCCCCTACATTGTGGAGACCATGAAGCTGCCCATCGACACCTGCATCGCCACCCATGTGAAGTGGGACGTTCCGGCTGGCCAGGTTTCCGCAGAGCCGGGCGCAGTATTCTCCGGCGGCTACGGCTTTGCCATCCGCTTAAAGGGTCTGGCCGGTCACGGCTCCCGTCCGGATCTGGCCCACAGTGTGCTGGACTGCTTCAACGCTATTTACAACCACATGAACATGATCCGCATGAAATATGTGTCCCCCACGGATATCCTGACCTTCTCTGTGGGCAGCGTCCACTGCGGAACGGCCATGAACATCGTTCCCGACGAGCTGGTATTCGACGGCACCATCCGTACCTTCAACGTGGCGGGAGCCGGAGCCAGCTTTATGAAGCAGTTTAAGGAGGTACTGGAGGCAGAGTGCAAATTGAACCAGTGTACCTATGAGATCATCTCCATGAAGGATCCGCTGTTTGAGAACTACAACAATGAGACCTGCAGCGAGATCGCAAGGAACGCCATTAAGAAATATATGGGCGAAGAGGCTCTGGGAAAGGCACAGCCGTGGATGGCCTGCGAGAGCATGCAGGCGTACTTAAAATACTGGCCGGGCGTGATCACCTTCACCGGAATCCAGAATCCGGAACTGGGAACCGGAGCCAACCACCATACGCCGGAGTTTGACCTGGACGAAAAGGGCATGATCTGCGGCGCTGCCGCAGCCATCGGCTATGTGATCGACTTCTTAAACTATGAGGGCGAGATCCCGTTCACTCCCTATGAGGGAAATATCCGGGAGCTGGCGGCAAGAAATATTAAATAAATATGTTTGCCCCAAACCTGTGCGGGCTTCGTTTTGCAGGCGTCTGACCATGAGCGTCAGATACCTGCAACCCGGAAGTCCGTTTTCTATGCGGTCCTATTTTACATGCTGGAATAAGCGGAATTCCAGGAAAAATGAAAGGAGATTGTCATGACAACTAACGAGAAGCTTTCCCTGCTTCGTGAAAAAATGGCGGAGGCCGGGGTGCAGGCCTATCTGATCCCGTCCTCGGATCCCCACATCAGCGAGTATCTTCCCGACCATTGGAGGACAAGAGCCTGGCTTTCGGGCTTCGACGGCTCTGCCGGGACCTTAGTGGTCACTGAAACGGAGAGCGGTCTGTGGACCGACGGCCGTTATTTTATCCAGGCGGAGCGGCAGATGGCAGGAAGCGAGATCGTCCTTTACCGCATGAAGGAAAAGGGCGTACCTACCATCCGGGAATTTCTTCTTTCCAGGCTGAAGAAGGGAGAGGTCCTGGGGATCGACGGTATGGTCACTGCTGCTGACATGGTACTGGATATGGAGACAGCGTTTTCCGCCCAGGGGATCGGGATCCGGTCGGAGGATCTGATCACGCCCATCTGGACCGACCGCCCTGCCATCCCCCAGAGTCCGGTCTACCTGCTTCCGGAACAGTATACGGGACTTTCTGCGGCGGAAAAGATCACCCAGGTCCGCGGGCGGCTTAAGGAGAACGGAGCGGATGCCATGGCCGTTACCAGGCTGGACAGCATTGCCTGGCTTCTGAACCTGCGGGCCTCCGATGTGGTATATAATACCTCCTTTGTTTCCTATGTCCTTCTGACCCAGGAAACGGCAGTCCTTTATGTGGACGGAAGCCGTGTATCGGAGGAGGCCATGGCCTACCTTAAGAAAAACGGAGTGGAAGTGCGGCCGTACGGGGAGATTCTGGACGGAATCGCCGCCATCGACGCGCCCACGGCCATGCTGGTGAGCGCAGAGAACGTCAACTACCGGCTGTATCTGGCTATGGAGGAGAATCCCAGGGTGACCATCGTAAAGGGAGAGGAGCCGGTCTTCTGCCTGAAGGCCGTGAAGAACCCGGTGGAGATCGCCAATACAAAAAATGCCCATATTAAGGAGGGAGTGGCCATGGCCCGGCTCCAGATGTGCCTGGAGGAGAAGCTGGCTGCCGGTGAGACCGTTTCTGAAACAGACGTGGGAGAGCTTCTGGTGGATTTCCGTAAGGAGCAGGAGGGCTATATGGAGGACAGCTTCGCTGTGATCGCAGCCTATGGTGCCAACGCCGCCATGATGCATTACCATCCGACTCCGGAAAACCATGCGGTTCTTCAGCGGAAGGGTTTCCTTCTTCTGGACACCGGCGGCCAGTACGTGGACGGCACCACGGATACCACCCGTACCTATGCCCTGGGTGAACTGACCGACGAGGAGCGGAGGTATTACACCTATGTGCTCAAGGCCAACATCGGCATCGCCCGGACCGTCTTTATGGAGGGCTGCTCCGGCGCCAACCTGGATATCATGTCCCGCACCCAGGTATGGAAGTACGGCCTGGACTACCGCTGCGGCACCGGCCACGGCGTGGGCTTTGTGGGCCCCATCCACGAAGGCCCCCAGAGCCTCAGGATGACCAACCATGTCCCCTTCCAGCCGGGCATGACCATCACCGATGAGCCTGGAATTTATGAAGAGGGCCTTGTGGGCGTCCGCATTGAGAACGAGCTTCTGGTGGTGGAGCACATGGAGACGAAATACGGAAAGTTTTATGCATTCCAGCCCTTTACCTATCTGCCCATCGATACCACGCCAGTGGTGCTGGAGCTGATGAACGAGGAGGAGATCTCCTGGCTCAATGACTATCATCAGATGGTCTATGATACCTTAAGCCCCCGTATGACAGAGCGGGAGCGTATCTGGCTCAAAGAAAAAACAAAACCATTGGAGAAATAAACCGGCATGAACATATTTATCGGAATTCTTCTGCTTTGTGCTCTCCTGGGGCTCTGGGATAAAATTTCTGGAGGGAAAATGGGCCTGGCTGCTGAATTTGACGGCGGCCTGGCCTCCATGGCCTCTCTGGCTCTTTCCATCGTAGGGATCTACTGCATCGGGGTCACGGCGGTCAGGAGCAATCCGGAGGCCATTGCCTCCTTTGCGTCCCGGCTGCCCTTTGACGCCTCCGTTCTGATCGGAAGCCTGCTGGCCCCCGACCTGGGCGGCCACGCCATTGCAAAGGAGCTGGCAGCCAGCCCGGCCCTGGGGATCTATTCCGGAGTCATGGTATCCTCCTGCCTGGGAGCCATGATCTCCTTTACCCTGCCCATTGCCCTGACGGTCATCCGCAGGGAGGATACCTCCCTGTTTATGCAGGGCAGCGTCTGGGGGATCGTAACGATCCCCGCAGGAGTGGCGGTGGGCGCTCTGCTCACCGGCCTGCCTGTGAAGGAGCTGGTCCGCAATCTTCTGCCGATCCTCCTTCTGTGCGTTTTCATCTGCCTGGCCCTCATAAAGGCCGCGGAGGCCACCATCCGGGTGCTGTCGGTGGTGGGAAACCTGGTGCGGATCGCCAGTCTGGTCCTGTTTGGCCTGGTGATTCTGGGCCTCTTCCTTCCCGCGTGCCAGATCGCGTCAGACACCCTTATTTTTGAGTCCCTCACCATTGTGGTAAAGATCTCGGTGGTGGTGGCCGGATCCATGGTGGCGGCCGCTCTGATCCTCAGGTTTTTCCAGAAGGGGATCGCCCGGATCGCCGGATGGCTGGGGGTCAATTCCTATTCTGTGGTGGGACTGATCATCAGCCTGGCCACCTGTATTTCCATGATCCCGATGATGGAAAAAATGGATGACCGGGGAAAGGTGATGAACGCGGCCTTTGCAGTCAGCGGTTCCTTTGTGCTGGGAGGCCAGCTTGCCTTCATCGCCAGTGTGGAGCCGCCGGCGGTGGTGTCTGCCTTTATTGCCGCCAAGCTGGCTGGCGGCCTCTGCGCGGTGGCCGCCGCCATGGCGTTTGCACCGAAGTCCGGCGCTGTATCCGGGGAATAGGCATCCTTGGAGTAAGAAAACAGCCGTCTGTCCCTGCCCTGTGAAGATCCGGGCGGGGGCGGGCGGCTGTTTGTGTGCTTTTTATAATTGGATTTTTTTAGTATTTTTCTGTTATTATCAAAAACATGAAAATGTTATAATCCCTCTTGCTTTTATAATGGATTTTAAAAGGGATTGGAGAAAAATGATTGAGGAAATTTATCTAGAAAATGGTTGGGCAATTCCCTCATAGGAATATTTTCCAGAGGCATGTAAATTCACATTTTGTCCTACCAATATCCCCATGTATGCAGATGCAAAGGTGGCTTCAGGATAAATCTTGACATTT
>CAJMRM010000029.1 GCA_905215775.1 uncultured bacterium | reverse complement strand
ACAGAAAAAGAACCTCTATTTTGCCGTGGCTTAATAGGGGTTCTTTGACAGTCTGGCACAGGAACGATGTTCCTGTGTCTCTTTATGTTAATGAAGGGGCAGGGGAAGCCCTGGAGGGCGGAGCGATCCATGTAATGCCGAAAAAGAAGAAATAGAAGAAACAGAAGAAACGCAGCGTGCGGGAGTCTGTATGGGGTATGACGGACTTCCGCACATTTTTCTTGACAATCTCGATAATCGAGGATACAATAAAATTACAGATACTCGATAATCGAGGTTATGAACGGAGACAGGATCTGCATACAGATAGGAGGATGGCATGGCGAGAGAAAAATTCCACACGCTGACAGAGCAGATGTTTTACGTCCTTCTCTGCCTGGAGGAGGAGTGCTGCGGGACGGATATTCTGGACCGGGTGCCGTCCATGACCGGAGGCCGGGTGACCGTGGGCTCCGGGACGCTTTATAACCTGCTGGAGCAGTTTTCAGAGGCCGGGATGATCCGGGAGACAAAGGTGGAGGGGAGACGGAGAAGCTACCTCCTCACGGATGCCGGGAAGGAGCGGCTGGGCCGGGAATATGAAAGGATCTGCGCCCAGGCCCGGGACTACCAGAAGATCTTTGGGAACAGAAAGGCAGAACGGGAGGTTCTGGACACAGGCTGGGAGGGCCCCATGGCCGGAAAGGAGGCGCTGGCATGAAGGACAGAAAGAGACAGCTGGAAAACCTTGCTTTTTATGACAAGACGGCCATTGAAGACCGGGCGGCCCGTATGGCGGAAAAGGGATGGCTGGTGGAACAGCCTGGTCCGTACTTCTGGAAATACCGGCGGATCGAACCAAAGAGGCTGGCAGTGAACGTGGTCTATTTCCCCAAGGCCTCAGAGTTTGATCCCGGACCTACCGAGGGTCAGATACAGTTGGAGGAGCTGTGTAAAAGAGACGGCTGGATCCTGGCGGCCTGCTGGGGCCAGATGCAGATCTTTTATAATGAGCAGGAGGATCCGGTGCCCATTGAAACAGATCCGGTGATCCAGGCGGCGACCGTCCGGGCGGCCATGAAAAAAGGAATGCTTCCAGGCCAGCTTCGGCTGGCGGGACTGAGCGTGATGCAGCTTATGATGCTGGGCTGGCAGCTTTGGGAATCTCCGGTGCGCTTCCTTTCCAGACCGGGCACTGCGTATATGATCCCGGTCTGGATCCTGGTCCTCTGCGCTGTTTTATGTGAGCTTCTGGGGTATCTGGCCTGGACAAGGCGGGCGGAGAAGGAGGCGGAAAATGGCAGATTTTACGGGATACGGGGAAACCGTAAGCTGTCCCTGGCGCTGGCTCTCCTGGCCCTTTTTCTCAGCGGGCTGATCCTCTGCCAGATGAGTGCCGGTCCATGGGGGCTGGCCTGGCTGGCAGTGGTCCTGGGAGGGATCCTGGCCATGACGGGAGCTGTCATATATATCCGGGAGCACATGAAGAAACGTGGGCTTTCCCGGAAGAAGAATCAGCTTCTTACTATTGGTCTGGCGGTGGTCCTGTCCACCTGCTTTGTGATGGTTTTGACAGCGCTGGTATTTTCTGTGGGGATCACAAAACGGCGCAGGCCTGTGGGAACCTATGATAAGGGAGGCTGGGAGATGGAGGTATATGACGATCCCATCCCCCTGGAGATGAAGGATCTGAGGGATACGGGCTGTGATCAGTGGTCCACCGCAGCGGACCGGGCGGAGACGATATTCCTGGCCCACACAAGATACAGCCAGCAGCCCCTGACAACGGACCGGTTTGTTCCGGAGCTCCGCTATGAGGTGACGGAGGTGAAGGCCGGCTTTTTATATGGATTTTTAAAGAAACGGCTGCTCTGGGAGCGGCAGGATGTGGTGACCGACCAGAAGGTGGTAATGGCAGATCACTATGAGCCGGTGGATCCGGCTCCGTGGAAGGCCCTGGACGCCTACCGGGTATATTGGAGCGGCGGATATCTGAATGAATACCTGGTATTTTACGAGGACAGGATCCTGGAGATCCGGTTTGGCTGGGAGCCGTCGAAGTGGCAGATGGCCGCGGCGGCGGAAAAGCTGGCGGGGAAAGCGGAAGAAAGTAAAAATAATATAAAATAAAAAGGAGAAAAAGGTATGTATGATCTTTTAATCAAAAACGGAACCGTAGTGGATGGAACGGGAGCGCTCCGTTTCCAGGCGGATGTGGCTGTGAAGGACGGGAAGATCGCCAGGATCGCTCCGGAAATCGCAGAAGAGGCGGAGACGGTGATCGACGCCAAAGGACTGGTGGTGGCTCCCGGCTTCATCGATACCCATACCCATTCCGACGGTACGGTCTTCAGCCCGGAGACCACAGGCTACAACCATCTGGAGGACGGGGCCACCACGGAGCTGGCAGGCCAGTGCGGTTCCATGGCAGCTCCGTATTACGGGGAATTTGATCCGTCCCATGGGATCTCCAAGGAAGAATATGAGAGGATCTGCGAAAGCTATACCTCTTACTTTGCCTATGTGGACAGCATCCCCCACGGTGCAAACCTGGCGTTTTTTGCAGGCCAGGGCCCCATCCGCGGCAAGGTCATGGGCTTTGGAGACGGAGCTCCAAATGAGGAACAGCTGGAACAGATGCGCAGTCTGATGCGGGAGGCCATGGAATGCGGCTGTCTGGGCTTTTCCACGGGCCTTGTATACACTCCGTCGGTGTTTGCAGGCACCCATGAGCTGGTGGAGATCGCCAAGGTGGCCCATGAGTACGGCGGCGTATACACCACCCATATCCGCGGGGAAGGAAACCAGCTGAAGGAATCCATCGAGGAGGCCCTGGTCATTGGCCGAGAAAGCGGGATCCCTGTAAATATCTCCCACATCAAGGTCATCGGCCGCCAGAACGAAGGAAACAGCAGGGACATCATCCGGTATATTGAAGAAAACCAGAAGGCCGGAATGACCATCACCGCCGACCAGTATCCGTTCACCGGAGGCTCCGCCCCGCTGATCTCCCAGATCCCGCCCAAATATCTGACTGCGGGAAAGGCCGAGGGACTGCGCTGCCTGGCCGAGAGCGCAGAGCTGAGAAAACAGGCGGAGTGGTCCATCTTCCATGAGGCCCATGAGTTTGAGAGCAACATCTACTCCGCGGGCTATGAGGGCTGCCTGATCGCCGGCGCATATAAAACAAAGGAGCATATCGGAAAGACTCTGGCCCAGCTGGCAGAGGAACAGGGAAAGACTCCCTTCGACGCCTGCATAGACCTGCTGGCAGCCAACGACGGCATTGTCCAGGGCATTTATTTTTCCCAGAACGACAGCGATCTCTTAAACTTCATGAGCCAGCCCTGGGTGATGTGCGGCAGCGACTGGAGCGATTATGGAGCGGTGGTGGATCGTGAGAAGAAGTATGGAAGCCATCCGAGAGCCATGGGAACCATGGCCCGCCGCCTGGAGCTGATCCGGGACAACGGCCTCTGGACACTGGAGGATGCCGTTTACCGTCTGACCGGCATGCCGTCAGAGGTCTACGGACTTCCCATGATCGGTAAGCTGAAGGAGGGGCTCAACGCAGACATTACGGTCTTTGATTATAAGAACATCCGGGCCAACGCCGATTACGACCATCCGTTCCGCAAAAATAACGGGATCGAATACGTCATCGTAAACGGAAAGACCGCGGTAAAGAATGGCGAGTTTACGGGAGTTAAGAATGGAAAGGTCCTTCGTATGAAGAGGGAGAGATAGGAGAAAGCTGTAAAAAGCTTCTTAAAGAAAAATCGCTGAGGCCGTGAGGCTTCAGCGATTTATTGGTATAATTAATTATGCCAATAACCAAAGATGGGATGAAGTGTTGGAGCAGACAATGAAATTGCAGATGAATCCTGCAATTATGAAGGCCGCATCAGGACCGCAGCTTGCTTTGCTGATTTTACAGGGATTTGGTTTGATTCAGATGCCTATTGAAGACAAATTTTGGAGTGGAGCAATTTTTGTGAAAAGCGGGAAAAGAATACCCGTCCTTAATACAGCACTGCCGCGTGCAAATCAATATTTTGCAGCATGGCATGAAATCTATCATCTTATTTTTGATAAAGTGTCATTTGATCATTTTATTGAAAGAGATAATACGATGGAGGAACGAAAGGCTGAATGCTTGCAGGAACGGATAAGAAGAAGCAAGGCCACGAATCCTGAACTTAATTACCATAAAGATAATGAAGAATTTCTGATAAATATTATGAAAGAAATCTCTATGATTACGAGGAAGGGAGAATGATGGAAATAACGAGAATCACAAATATTGATAATAATAAGCATATCGCCCTTTTGGACACGTCTTCCATTTCATTTATGCAGGAATTAGAGGGAAAAGGAATAAAAAACTTTCATAGACTCATTGATCATGAAAAAAACGCTGAAGCCTCACGACCTCAGCGATGTTTCTTTCGATGGCTCTTTTTACAGCCTCATTCCTCTTGACGCTGTATTTTGTGGAGCGATTTTAGTAAACGTTGTTTATATTGCTCTAATTCACTTGGAGTTGGACGATATTTTTCAGCGTACATTTCTTTTTTGTCAAGTTTCCACACCGGTCCCTTTACGGGAATATCACCTTCCCTCCTTGGAAATAAGTGCCAGTGCATATGTATGGCATTACCAGTTCCCAATAGCTCATAATTTAGTTTATCTGGCTTAAATGCGTCATAAACCGCTTTGCTGACGATCGGCATTTCTTCAAGAAACTTTTTCTTAAATTCAGGATCTAAAAAGTGAAGCTCCGGCTGGCATTCTTTACAAATAAATACGGTATATCCTTTGAATCGCTGAAAATCACCAATTACAACATAACCAGTTTCCAGCTCCTTTACAAAATACGGATTTTGTCCTTGCTGGATCGATTCAATCCTTTGGCACACCATTCAGTCCTTATTCATAGCTTTTCTCCAATCATACGGTATATCAGATAATTACAATTCTGGTTCGCATCCTTTTCTTATATGGACGTCTGCTTTAAATGGTCCTTAATGGCGGCAAAGCTCTCCTCGCTGATGACATGCTCGATCCGGCAGGCGTCCTCGGAGGCAGTCTCCTTATTGACTCCCAAAGATTCCAGCCACTGGGACAGGATCCTGTGGCGCTCATAGATCATTTCCGCGATCTTTTTTCCGGAGGGGGCCAGGGTTATGTGGCCGTTTTCATCCACGCGGATATGGCCGCTGTTGCGGAGATTCTTCATGGCCACGCTGACGCTGGGCTTGGAAAATCCCAGCTCATTGGCGATATCAATGGAGCGGACATATGGCTGAGCCAGACTGAGGACCAGGATGGTCTCCAGATAATTTTCTGCTGATTCCTGTATTTTCAAAAAAGCACCCCCAAAACGTTTTACAATGATGCCCGGAGAAAATGCCGTCTGCGCTCCGGGCATCTTTTACGACCAGTATAGCATAGGAAGATCCAGGGGTCAAACCGAAAACGCTTGACAAATAAGTTAGCATATGCTAACTTATAGCTATGAATTAGGAAGAGCTAACCGAAATTGAGAGCATGAGACGGGAAGGAGACTGGATATGAGCGTTGTGATCGTTGGAGGCCATGACCGGATGGTCAGGCAGTATAAAGAGATCTGCAAGGACCATCAGTACAGGGCAAAGGTATTTACCCAGATGCGGACCGGACTGGATAAACAGATCGGATGTCCCGATCTTCTGATCCTGTTTACCAGCACTGTGTCCCATAAAATGATCCGCAGCGTACTGGATGGGATCGACGAGGCCAGGACCAGCGTCGTCCGCTGCCGCACCAGCAGTAAGAGCGCCCTTACAGAGATCCTGGAGAATCACAGCGTTTAAGGAGGGAGGAGAGACTCATGAGTGAGGAAGTTTTTCACATTATGACGCAAATGGATCTGGAGGGAGCTGAGACCCAGGCAGTGCTCCAGTGCGCGCCGCTCCTTACGGGGATCAAAATGTCCAACCTCCTCCATGTCCGGGAGGACCAGCAGAGGGAGGTGGCTTCCATGTTTGAGGCGACGCCGGTTTCCAGCCGGATCCTCTATAAAAAGAACGGACGGATCTCTGTTTTCCTATATAGGGAGCAGCGGCTGAAGCGTTTCCTTTCGGTCGGGAGGGTACGGAGGCTTCTGGATTCCTTCGGATACAGGGGCATGGAGCTTCCGGAGATCCTGTCCAGGCTTTCGGCCCGGTATCAGCGCCATATGGACGGAAAAGGAGACTTTCCCCATGAGATCGGCCTTCTTCTGGGATATCCGCCCGAGGATGTGTCCGGTTTTATTGAAAACGGAGGAAAAAATTTCCTCTGTTCCGGTTACTGGAAGGTCTATAAGGATCCCGCCAGGGCCAGAAGGATCTTTGACGGATACGACAGGGTCAGGGAGGCGGCTATCCGTATGGCGGGAAGCGGGACCGGGATCCGGGACATCATAAACTATACATCATAAATCATAGGAGGAAGAAACAATGGATCCGATCATCATTGCATACTGGACCCAGACGGGAAATACAAAGGCCATGGCAGAGGCTGTGGGAGAAGGTGTGGAAATAGCCGGGAAAAAGGCGGATGTGCGTCATATTTCGGAGGTATCCATGGACAGCCTGAGAGAGGCGCAGGTATTTGCCATGGGCTGCCCGGCCATGGGGGCCGAGGTGCTGGAGGAGGGGGAGATGGAGCCCTTTGTGATGGAAGTGGAGGGCTTTGCCCAGGGAAAAAAGATCGGCCTGTTCGGCTCCTATGGCTGGGGAGACGGCCAGTGGATGCGGGACTGGGAGGATAGGATGAAAGCGGCGGGAGCCGTCCTTGTGGGAAGAACGGGCGTCATCGCCAGCGAAACGCCGGACGGGGACGCCCTGGAGCAGTGCAGGGCCCTGGGACGGGAGCTGGCCTCTCTTTAGAAAGTGCCGCCTTCCGGAACAGCCTGTGCTTTAGAAAAAGGTATCAATGAACTGCTCTTTTAAGAAGCGGTACTGCCTTGTGGGCCGCCCCTTTCCTTCCTGGCGGAGGGGCTCGATCTCCTCAATGAGACCGGAATCCAGGAGCTGCTGCAGGATCCGGTTGCAGCTGCGGCTGGTAATATTTAAGAGCTGGGACAGGGAGGAGGCGGTGACCACGGCGTCATTGTCCATCTGGAACAGGCCCACGATCCTCAGAAGATTGCTTTCGTTGATGCCGTTTTCCTGGGAGTAGGCCAGAGCCCTGGTGTTGGAATAGCTGTAATTTAAGTTTCTGGTAAGGGAGAGCGGGCCAGTGAGGACGTTTTCATCCCCATGGATGATGAAGCCGTCGTTTTTTCCGTAGCGGATGGCCTCCTGGAGGGCTTTTTCTGCCTGGTAATGGCTTTCGCCCAGGGAGTTGCCGAAGCCGGCGCCTAGGCGGAATTCCAGATCTCCCTTCTGATCCAGATACGAGATCAGGTCCTGGATCCGGTCAAAGCTCTTCTTATAAAGATCCGTGTCCATGTCCAGCTCGAACCGGTTGGAAACGGAACGGATGGCAAAATCATAATGATACTCCCGGCGGAAATCCAGGAGATATTTGTGGAGGGTGATCTCCAGATACTCCCGGTCGTGGGAGGTGATGTGCTCCGGATAGATCAGCTTCACCAGGACGATGAGCTTTGTATCCTGGCTCTGCTGCTTCAGGCGGATGGCGTTGACTGCGCTCTTTATGGAGTCGCGGATCATCTCCTCAGTGGGAAGGATGTGGATATAGGGGATCTTCAGCTTATTGAGCACGTTGAGCTGGTTGGTGGTGCGGGTCAGCATAATATCGATCTTCCCGCCCTTCCACAGCTCCTCGGCCCGTTCCTTTAAAGTTTCGTAATTGTATACGGGATTTTCAAACAGGTAGGGCATGTGGTTGGGGGCCAGGTACTGCTTCAGGTTCATATAATCGTTCACAGGCGTCAGGAAATCGATGTAGACCCGGGTCAGCGGGATGTGAGGATACCGTACCACAAAATTTAAAAGGATGGACAGGATATGCTTATCCTCATAAGAGATCAGGGTACAGGGAACCTTGATATCCGGAACATGGGTCAGCATATAGGAATAACCCAGCTCTCCGGAGAAAAACATAACGTCGCAGGAATCCTTGCACTGTTCGTAGATGCCCTCGATCTCCTCCAGCCGGTCGTACACATATTTATGGAAGAGACAGCCGAAATCCTTCATGGCAATGGCCCGGTCGATGAGATCCATGGATTTTTGCGGGCTGACAATGCTGATGGTGATCATGGAAACGCTCCTTTCTGAGGCGCAAAAAGTCTTTTAATGACAGCTGTGTCGATAAATCGGTTTGCAGTAAAATCGTATCACAGATTCTTGACAATGTCAAAAGCGTATGTTAAAATGGAGACAAATAAAAGACGTGAAATGCATAAGTCCGAAATAAAAGAGTTTTCTTCTGTTTGCTTTCCGCCGAGGGAAACGGATGAAACGGAGGGGAAACGGAATGGACAAGGGCAGCGATACCCTTGAAACTCCGCAGAACTGCTGGGTATTACATATTCTTTTCGAACAGTAAGTACAAAAGATGAAAATATCCTCCCGGAGTGACTCTTTTATAACCTTAATTGGGACGCAAGCGTCCCATAAAAACATTATGTGTTCCGAGTCTCTTATTTTGTGCAGAGCACAGGGGTTAAGTAATCCAAATTTTAAGGAGGTATTTGCGAAATGAGCAAGTATATTGACAGAGTATTGGCGGAAGTTAAAGAGAAAAACGCAAACGAGCCGGAATTCCTTCAGACTGTTGAGGAAGTTTTAGAGTCCTTAGCACCGATCGTTGACGCTCATCCGGAATATGAGAAAGTTGCCCTTCTTGAGAGAATGGTAGAGCCGGAGAGAACCATCGAGTTCCGTGTTCCGTGGGTTGATGATAATGGTCAGACACACGTTAACCGCGGCTACCGTGTACAGTTCAACGGCGCTATTGGACCGTACAAGGGAGGTATTCGTTTCGCTCCGTCCGTAAATCTGTCTATCATGAAATTCTTAGGTTTCGAGCAGACATTCAAAAACAGCCTTACAACACTCCCGATGGGCGGTGCAAAGGGTGGTTCTGACTTTGACCCCAACGGTAAGAGCGATGGAGAGGTTATGAGATTCTGTCAGTCCTTCATGACTGAGTTATACCGTCACATTGGTCCGGATGTAGATATCCCGGCTGGTGACCTTGGCGTAGGCGCTCGTGAGATCGGTTATATGTACGGCCAGTACCGTAAGATCCGCGGTGCATTCGAGAACGGCACAATCACAGGTAAGGGACGTTCCTTCGGTGGTTCCGTGATCCGTCCGGAGGCTACTGGTTACGGCGCTGTTTACTACGTAGAAGCTGTTATGAAACACGAGAACGATACACTGGCTGGCAAGACAGTTGCAGTATCCGGCTTCGGTAACGTTGCATGGGGTATCTGTAAGAAGCTTGCTGAGTTAGGTGCAAAGGCAGTTACACTGTCTGGCCCGGACGGATACATCTACGATCACGACGGAGTTGTAACAGAAGAGAAGATCAACTACATGCTTGAAATGAGAGCATCCGGACGTAACCGCGTTCAGGACTACGCTGACAAGTTTGGCGTACAGTTCTTCCCGGGTGAGAAGCCGTTCGGTCAGAAGGTTGACATCGTTATGCCGGCAGCTATGCAGAACGACGTTCACATGGCAGAGGCTGAGAAGATGGTTGCCAACGGTCTTAAGTACTACATCGAGGTTGCCAACATGCCGACAACAAACGATGCTCTTAAGTACTTAATGAGCCAGCCGAATATGGTTGTTGCTCCGTCCAAGGCTGTAAACGCAGGCGGCGTTCTCGTATCTGGTCTTGAGATGAGCCAGAACTCCGAGAGATACTCCTGGACAGTTGAGGAGGTTGACTCCAAGTTACATCAGATCATGACGGGTATCCATGATGGATCTGCAGAAGTAGCTGAGAAATATGGCTTAGGCTACAATCTGGTTGCAGGTGCTAACCTGGTTGGCTTCCAGAAGGTAGCTGACGCTATGATGGCTCAGGGTATTGCATGGTAATCTGCCAGCGACCCGTTGAGTGTCTTAACTGAATCCAACTGAAATATTGGGGGCTGTTACGGGTAAATATGCCCGCAGCGGCCCCTTATATATTCCTGGTGCCGGATCCCATAAGACTCCGGTACTGGCGGGGGTGAGAGATCAGAACCCGAAATCACGTTAATATCAATACTATGTACAATAAGGAAGGAAGTATTGGAAATGGCATTTACAGTTTTTTACACCGTTCAGATCAGCGATGTTGCAACAAAGATCTTTGAAGCGGCAGGCGGAAAAGCAGTTGTAACAAACCACTTTTTCGATGAGGCTGGCTACATTGAGGAGTTAAAGGAATTAAAGCCGGAAGCGATCATGTGCCGTACAGAGCCCATCACCGCAGCTATGATGGACGCTGCAGGCCCCAATTTAAAGGTGATCGGAAAACAGGGTGCAGGCCTTGATAATATCGATATCGCAGCAGCCACAGAGAGAAAGATCCGCGTGGTATACGCACCGGGCCAGAACGCCCAGTCCGTTGCCGAGCAGGCTGCGTTCTTAATGCTGGCATGTGCACGCCGCTATAATTATGTGGACAGACAGTTCCGTTCCGGAAACTACAAGGTGCGTTTCGGCCTGACCAACACCTATGAGCTTCAGGGAAAGACCCTGGGCCTTGTGGGCTGCGGCCGTATCGGACGTATGTTAGCCACAATCGCAAAGTGCGGCTTCGGCATGAATGTGATCGGTTATGATCCGTTCTTAAAGCAGGAGCAGCTGGGCGATCTGATCACACTGGTGGAGAGCCAGGATGAAGTATTTAAACAGGCAGATTTTGTCAGCCTTCATACACCGCTGACTCCGGAGACAGAGCACAGCATCGGTATGAGAGAATTCAAGCTGATGAAGCCGACGGCTTCCTTCATTAATGCCAGCCGCGGTGAGGTTGTAAATGAGGCAGAGCTGATCCAGGCAATGCAGGAGAATGTGATCACCTGTGCAGGCCTTGATGTAACAGAGAAAGAGCCGCTGCCGTTAGACAGCCCGTTATACAGCCTGGACAATGTGATCCTGACACCGCATACCGCAGCTACCACAGAGCAGTCTGTGATCCGCTGCTGTGAGAACGTTGCCAACGACATCTGCGCCGTTGTTGACGGAAAAGATGCAAAGTTTGTAGCAAATAAATTCTAAACCCACGAAATCATATATGGGAGGGAACTCCAGCGGCCGGGCCACTGGGGCCCTCCCTTTTTAATAAGGAGGGAATGGCATGAATACGATGACAGAGTCCGCAAAAGCGCTGCTGCCGGAGCTTGTAAGGATCCGCAGAGATTTCCACGAATACCCGGAGCTTTCCGGAAAAGAGGAAGAAACGGCGAAGAAGGTGGCAGCCTATTTAAAGGAGATGGGCTGCGACCAGGTGATCGAGCAGGTAGGAGGCCACGGCGTCATTGGAGTGATCAAGGGCGCTTCGGAAGGCGGAGTGGTGGCTCTCCGGGCGGATATGGACGCTTTACAGATCCAGGAGATGAATGAGACCGAGTATAAGTCCAAAAATGACGGCGTTATGCACGCCTGCGGCCATGATAACCATATGACCGGACTTCTGGGTGCGGCAAGGCTCCTTACTGAGAGAAGGGACCAGATCCGGGGAACCGTAAAGCTGATCTTCCAGCCGGCAGAGGAGCTGTCTCCCGTAGGCGGCTCCAGAGGAATGCTGGAATCCGGCTACCTGGATGATGCGAAGGCGGTATATGGGCTCCACGTATGGCCGGACCTTCCCCACGGCAAGGTGGGCGTAAAGTCAGGCCCTCTGATGGCTGCCACCGACCACTTTACCATTACCATTCACGGAAAGACGGCCCATGGAGCAAAGCCCGACCAGGGCATCGACGCAGTGGTCCTGGGCGCCCAGTTTGTTATGGCGGCCCAGTCCATCGTCAGCCGGAAGGTGGATCCCCTGGATAACGCGGTTGTCACCTTCGGGATCTTCAATGCGGGAACCAGGTATAACATCATTGCCGGGGAGTGCGTTCTGGACGGAACCGTAAGGACCCTCAACGAAGACACCAGAAATATGATCGAGGATTCCATGAGAAAGCTTCTGGACGCCATCTGTCTCCAGTCTGGGGCCACGGCGGATATCGTATATGGACGCGGATATCCGGCTCTGGTCAACCACGAAAAGGATGCGGCTCTGATCAAAAAGACTGCTGTGTCCCTATTTGGAGAAGAGGACGTGGTGGACGTGAAGAATCCTGCCATGCCCGCCGAGGACTTTTCCTTCTATCTGAAGGAGAAGGAGGGCGCGTTTGTGTGGCTGGGAACCGCCCAGGAGGGAAAGACGCCCTGGCCGCTCCACAACAGCCGGTTTGACGTGGACGAGGATATTTTATGGAGAGGGGCCGCGCTCTTAGCCCAGACGGCCATCGACTATCTGAACGCATAAGCGAGCATTTTATGGGAAGCCGGGGGAGACTCCGGTTTCCTTTTTCATTTTTTTTGAACCTTTTGACGGCTTCAGTCCTCTATATAGCAGGTGCACCAAATAAGAGGGAAGGAGGAGCAGACGATGGAAGAAGCGGAGTTGGTACGAAAAATGATATCCGGCGATAAAGACGCGTTTGCCGGTTTAATGGAAATATATCAGAAACAGGCTCTGAGAGCTGCATACCTGATCTCTGGAAATTATGCTGACAGCGAGGATATCGTACAGGAAGCCTTTACATCCTGCTATCTCAACCGGAAGCAGATCCGAGATCCGGAGGCGTTTAGGGGATGGTTCTATAAGACCTTATCCCGGACGGCCTGGAGGATCTGCCGGAAGGCCAGACGGGAACAGCCCGCCGGGGAAGTGTATTCGGAGGAGAAAGAGGCTCCGGGCGGACTTTTAAACCGTATGATCCTGGAGGAAGAGGAGCAGGCGCTTTACCGGGAGATCCAAAAGCTCCCGGTGAAGCAGAGGACCGTGATCATTCTTTATTATTATAATGAAATGACCATAAAGGAGATCGCCGCAGCATGCGGATGCCTGGAGGGGACCGTTAAATCGCGTCTTTTTCACGGAAAGGCCAGGTTAAAGGAAACACTGACGAAGCAGGATCAAAAAGGAGGCGCCACATGGACGATCTTATCTTAGAAAAAAAGCTGAAGGAAACCTTAAATAAGAAGTCGGAGGAGATCGGCGGCTCCCTGGCAGACCAGAGGATCCGTACAAGAGTTTTTGAGGCCATTGAGGAGGAAAAAAATATGAAACATAAAAACTGGAAAAAAACAGCAGTGGCAGCGGCTGCCATCTGCATTCTTGGAGCGATGACAGCTGTTGCCGTAGGGCGTCCGGCGTTCATTCTGTCCAGCAGCAGCCACAATGAGATCGTAAGGGATTATGGAAAGGCAGTCCAGATGCAGCAGGGGCATGACAGCCGGGTGAAGTCTGTGGAGGGCTTTTCCAATGGATATACCTTTAAAGAAGCGGTTCCCAAGTATGAGGAAACCCAGGACGAGGGAAAGAATCGTCTGGAGCAGGGCGTGTCCATGGCATTTACCTATGAAAAGAAGGGAATGAAGGAGGTGGAGCTTTCCGGAAGCCGCCTTTTCGTGGGAATGGACGGCGGGAATGCTCCGGATCAGGTCATGACTCTGGAGGATGGTACAGTGCTTTCCTACTCCAGTACGATCAATAAGTTCGTGCCGCCGGATTACGAGATCACAGAGGAGGAAAAGAAGCTCCAGGAGGAAGGGAAGCTGAACGTGGCCTATGGAAGCGATGCAGTCGAGGTCATGACCTCCGCCGCAGTATCCTGGGAACAGGACGACATCCATTACTGTCTGTTTACATTTGAAGAGAATATGAGCGCGGAAGAACTGCTCTCCATGGCGAAAGAGGTGGCAGAGCAGTAAATAAAAAACGGACCGGCATCCGGGAAAGCAGTACGATCAGGCGTTCCCGGCGCCGGTTCTTTTTATTTAAGAGAAAAACGTGTGCTTGATCAGAGCCACGGGCATTTCCTTTCCGGTCCAGAGACGGAAGGCCTCGGCTCCCTGGTAAAGGAGCATATAAGAACCGTTGAAGGCGGGGAGAGATTTTTCCCGGGCCATGGAAAGAAGCCGCGTCTCCTTTGGATTGTAGATGATATCGGAGACGATGAGGCCCTCCGGCAGGAAGGAGGCGTCGGGAATGGGACAGGTATCCTCGTTGGGAGCCATTCCCAGGGAGGTGGCGTTGGTCAGGATCCGGCTCTGGGACAGCTCGGAGCGCAGCCGGTCATGGTCAGAAAAATCGCAGAGGCGGATGATACAGCCGGTTTTTCTTTTCAGGGCCTCCGCCGTCTCCCGGGCCCGGTCATAAAAGCGGCTGGACGGCCTTAAAAAGACGGAGATCTCCCGTACTCCGTCCAGGGCTGCCTGTACCAAAATGGCTGTTGCGGCTCCTCCGGCCCCCAGGAGGGTCATTTTCTCTCCCAGGATATGGAAGCCTGCGTCCTTTACGGACTGCATGTAACCGGCCCCGTCGGTGTTGTGGCCGGTGAGGACGCCGTTGTCATTTACTACGGTATTGACAGCCCCTATGAGGCGGGCCGCGGGGGAAAGCCGGTCACAGAGGGACACCATCCGGTTTTTATCGGGCATGGTCAGGTTAAAGCCGCGGGCATTCATGGCCTTCAGCCCTTCCACGGCCGCGGGCAGGGCTTCCTCGTTCACGTCAAAGGCAAGATAGCGATAGTCCAGATCCAGGGCCTCAAAGGCCGCGTTGTGCATCATGGGGGAAATACTGTGGGCGCAGGGACTGCCAAGGAGGCAGATGAGGCCTGTATGCCCGGTGATGGTATGTTTCATAGGAGCCTCCAGATAGATTTGATGAAGCTATTATATCAGCAGAGGGAGAAGATTGCAACGGAAGCCGATCTCTGCTATACTCATGAAAAAGGCCCGCCGGAACGGCGGAGGATCACAGAAAAGGAAGAACAGAAGCAGATGAAATTGGACCAGCATATTTTTTTGATCGGCTTCATGGGCTGCGGAAAAAGCACCTGTGCAGCCTGCCTGTCCCGGATGACCGGCGCAGAGCAGATGGAAATGGACCGGGAGATCGTAAGACGCCAGGGGATGGAGATCGCGGAGATCTTTAGGACTCACGGGGAAGTTTTTTTCCGGAATCTGGAAACGGATCTGATAAAAGAGATCGGAAACATGGAACCCATGGTGGTTTCCTGCGGCGGAGGAGCCGTTTTGCGGGAGGAAAATGTGGCCCTTATGAAGGCGGCCGGACAGATCGTCCTTCTGACGGCAGAGCCGGAAACGATCTTTGATCGGGTGAAGGAGAGCACAGACCGGCCGGTGCTCAACGGAAATATGTACCTTTCCTATATTAAAGAGCTGATGGAAGCGCGCAGACCCAGGTATGAGGCTGCGGCGGATCGGACCGTGGCCACGGATGGACGGACGGCGGAGGAGATCTGCAGGGAGATTCTGGAACGGGGAAACGAGGACTGCCATGGAGCCCGTTGAATTCCGGGATATGGAATATGTGATGGCAGTCTGTGAGGAGCAGAGCTTTTCCGGAGCCGCCAGAAAGCATTTTGTATCCCAGCCGGTCCTGAGCCGGGTGGTGCGGAAGGTGGAGCGAAATCTGGGGGTGACGATCTTTGACCGGAGCACCTTTCCCTTGAAGCCCACGCCCCAGGGACAGAGGGTACTGGAATATTTTGAACAGATGCAGAGGCTTCGGATGGAGCTGGAGCAGTACTGTGAGGCTGCGGGACAAAAGGGCGGGCCGGGGCTGACTGTGGCGGCGCCGTCGTTTTTCTGCACCTATGGCCTTCCGCCGGTGATCGCTGCGTTCCAGGAACGGTATCCGGACTGGGAGATCCGTCTGGTGGAAGCCAATGACCGGGATCTGGTGGATTTTCTCCGGGCAGGAGTGGCGGAGCTGGGGATCTCTGCCAATGGAGATCTTGCGCCGGATATGGAGGCGGAGGTGCTGAGGGAAGAAACGATCATCCTGGCAGTTCCGGCGGACTTTTCGGTGAACCGGGGACTGGAGGCGTATGCTCTGGATCCGGCCCGCGGAAACGAGGCTCCGGGAGTTCCTTTGGAACGGTTTGCGGGAGAACGGTTTTTACTTATGAAGCCGGGAAATGATATGAGGGCGCGGGGCATGCGGCTTTGCCGGGAGGCTGGGTTTTCCCCCAGGATCACCATGGAGCTGGACCAGATGATGACCGCCTATTATCTGGCAGCTGCCGGAGAGGGGGCCGCGTTTATCCGGGAAGAGCTTTTATATTATGCCGGCGGGACAGAAAAGCTGCGGTTTTACAGAATTGACAGCCGGGAAACGGTACGGCCCATCCGTCTCCTGTGGAGACAGAGGGGAGAACTGACGGAGCGGCAGCGGGAGTTTGTGGAATACCTGAAACGCTGGGATGGATGGAATGGTGGGGGACCGGGCAGATAAAATGCAGGTCCCGTTTATTTCCGGACCTGTATCCGGTCCAGAAGCTCGCTCTTGATCTTCGCATAATTGACGGCCGGGATGGGGAGCACGGCTCCGGAAACCAGCTCAGCCTCGAAACGCCGGATGGATACGATATACAGGACATTTACATAATATCCGCGGTGGAGAGGATAGAAAATGTCGGGAAGCTCCGGGGCAAGCC
The DNA here is from genome assembly GCA_905215775.1 of uncultured bacterium. Lineage (GTDB taxonomy): Bacteria > Bacillota > Clostridia > Lachnospirales > Lachnospiraceae > Alitiscatomonas. Next base: position 18,965 of record CAJMRM010000029.1, on the reverse strand, counting down.
TGCTCAGAGAGCAGTTGCAGGAGATGATCCGGTCTGCGCACACGAGTTCGGTCCGTTTATTCTGGCTCTGGACGTACAGGACCGTATAGGGATCCACAAAGATGGTCTGGTTTCCGCTGCGGACTGCCATCCGTTTTCCGGAATGCTGTTTTAAGAGCAGGCCGCGGACGAACTGCATGGTATTCAGATCCAGCTTCAGGGAATGGCCTTTTTCTCCCGAAAGATATTCATAGGAATTGTGGATGTGGACCAGCTGGAGCCTGTCTCCGGCGCTCCGGAAGCCCAGGGTAAAGCGCGTGATCACGCAGAAGGTCCTCCTCTGGTTCTGGACCATGATCTGGCCGCAGACCAGGGCGGAGGAGGTGTCCAGGGGGACGGGATGATATTCTTCGGAAAGGATGTCCAGAAGGATTCCGGAAAAGTCCTTAAAACGGGTCCGTATGGCGTCCCGGCCAAATAATGCTGGCTCTCCGGTGCCCAAATAGGTGCTGTCCGGGGAGAGGGATGAGAACCATTTCTCGGGTTCTCCGGAAAAGTGGGCATGGAATAGTTCTTTTGAAAGGCTTACGGCCTGATCCAGTTCGATCTTGTTTTTTGGCATAGCGGTTCCTCCTGAGTAGATTTCTTTATTCTATCAGAGAATCCTGTACGGCGCAAGTCCGGACAGAGGAGCCGCTGCTTCAGATGGCTCTTCCACCAGAAGCCATGCGGTTCCAGGCATAGGCTTATGCCGGTCTCTGCATTGGACAGCATCTGATTCTGGTGGTATGCTGGAGAAAAGAAATGGATGAGGAGGTATGCAGGATGACGATTCAGGAAAAGTTTGCCGGTCTGGGAATCGATAATGCGCCGGGCCAGGAGGCACTGCAGAAAAAAGAGGCTCTGGAGCTTCGGGGTGAAAAGCTGGAGGGGGCCAGAGTGGATTTTTCCCATGGAGATGTGGATGCCCATATGCCCACGCCGGGGAGCTTTGATGTTTTTAAAGAGGGCTTTGAGGAGGGCGGCAGCCAGGCGTATACGCCGTACCGGGGAAGAAAGAAGATCCTGGATCATGTGGCAGCCAGCCTTTCCGGCTTCACAGGGGCGGACATCGATCCGGAGGAAAACCTGATCCTGACGCCGGGTACCCAGGGCGCCCTGTTCCTGGCTATGGGAGCCAATATCATGCCGGGAGACAAGGTGGCCATTGTGGAGCCGGATTATTTCGCCAACCGGAAGATGGTGGAGTTCTTTGGCGGGCAGATGGTCCCGGTGGTGCTGGAGTATGAGAATGAGGGCGGGCGTGCCGGGATCAGTCTGGAATCCCTGGAAGAAGCGTTCCGGGGCGGCGTGAGCCTGTTCTTATTTTCCAATCCCAACAATCCGGTGGGCTGTGTGTATTCCTATGAGGAGATCACAGGGATCGCCGCTTTGGCAAAGAAGTACGGAGTGACGCTGATCGTGGACGAGCTGTACTCCCGCCAGGTGTATCCCGGAGTACCGTATACCCACCTGTGCGCCCAGAAGGAGATCCCGGAAAACCTGATCACGATCCTGGGACCGTCCAAGACAGAATCCTTAAGCGGCTTCCGTCTGGGAGCGGCCTTTGGAACGGCGGAGATCATTGCGCGGATGGAAAAGCTCCAGGCTATCATGGCCCTGCGGTGCAGCGGCTATAATCAGGCAGTTTTCCTGACCTGGTTCAACGAACCGGAGGGCTGGATGGAGGCCAGGGTACGGGCTCACAGAGAGATCCGGGACGCAGTCATGGAGGTGATCCGGGAGGTGCCGGGCGTTTCGGCAAAGCCCACAGAGGGAGGAAGCTATCTGTTTGTGACGATCCCGGAGCTGGATGTGTCCCTTCACCAGTTCATCCGTATCGTCCGGGAGCTGGCGGATGTGATCGTGACGCCGGGAACGGAGTTCGGCCCCCAGTATGTTCACCAGTTCCGCATCAATTTCTCGCAGGATAAGGAGAATGCGGCGGCGGCCATGAAGCGGCTGTTTGCGGTCATGGAACGGTATAGAAAACAATAAACAGGGAGGAAAAGACAATGGAAAAAGAAGCAAATCCGATCCCCCAGGGGAAATATGTTCCTGCAGTCCGGTTTGGAGATCTGGTATTCACGGCGGGGATGACCCCGAGAAATAACGGAGTCCTCATGAAAGAGGGGAAGATCCTCTGTACAGATGAGATTGGAGACTATGGGGATGCGGTACGCCAGGCGGCAAAGAATGCCCTGACGGCGGCCAAAAACCGGCTGGAGGAGGGCGAGGAGATCGCCGGGATCCTGTCGATCACCGTGTATGTGAATGCGGAGGAGAGATTTACAAAGCAGTCGAAGATCGCAGATCTGGCCTCAGAGTATTTCTGCGGGGAGCTGGGCGAGGCAGGAGTCGGAAGCCGCGCCGCCGTGGGAGTGGCATCTTTGCCGGGAAATGCGCCGGTGGAGATCTCCATTGTGGCTGGAGTGAAAAAGAACCCATAAAGAGAAAGTAAATCCGGACGTAAAAATGGAAGGAGCTGCTGCAAGGGATGAGATCCTTTTTGCGGCGGCTCCTTTTTGAAACAGAAGTCTCCGGAAGGACCGCTGCCGGCAGGGCCGGGAGGCAGTCCGGCTCTCCGGACGGGGCCGCAGAGGAAAGGGCGCAGAAGAAAGACCGTGAAAACACTTGTGCTTTTTCCTGCAGCCAGTTACAATAAGCGGGAGGAGGCAGATATGGAAAAAGGAAAGAAACTTCTTTTAATACTCCTGTTTGTGATCCTGGTAGCCATGGGGACCATGGCCGGGACCTTTCTTGCAGGAGGGGGCTTAAAGCCACGGCCGGAAGCGGAAAGAGGGAAAAACGGGACAGTCCAGGCGAATGCAGAGCCGGCGGAAGGCCGGACAGCCGGAGCAGAGGCCGGACAGGAAACAAAGAACGGCCAGGAAAGAGAAGACGGCCGGGAAACAAAGGCCAGCATCCGGCTGGAAATAGCGGCGGAAGAAACAGAGACGGAACCAGAAACAGGCATGCCGGAGGAAGGCGGGGAGCCGTGTACCCTTTTGTTTGCCGGAGACGTCTATCTGTCGGATCATGTGCTCGGCGCATACAGCCGGACTGGAAATATCACCGGGGTCCTGGATCCGGGGATCCTTAAGGAGACCCTGGAGGCGGATATTTTTATGGTAAACCAGGAGTTCCCGTTTACAGACCGGGGAACAAAGGCGGCAGATAAGCAGTTTACCTTCCGTCTGCCGCCGGAAAAGGTGTCCATACTCACAGAGATGGGCGTGGATATTGTGACCCTGGCCAATAACCATATCCTGGATTTTGGTCCGGAGGGGATCACCGACAGCATAAGGGTCCTGGAAGGGGCGGGGATCCGCCATGTGGGCGCAGGGGAAAACAGAGAGCAGGCGGAGCGGCTGGAGGTCCTGGAGGTAAATGGAAAAAGGATCGGCTTTCTGGGGACCTCCCGGGTCTACATGTCCGCCGACTGGGCGGCGGGGCCGGAGCACCCAGGCGTGTTTTCCACCTATGACCCGGCCCGGGCGGTGGAGGCCATTAAGGCGGCCAGAGACCAGTGCGATTATCTTGTGGTCTATGTCCACTGGGGTGTGGAACGGGAGACAGAGCCGAAGGACTATCAGAGGGCCATGGGCCGTCAGTATATTGACGCCGGGGCCGACCTGGTCATCGGGAGCCATCCCCATGTTCTGCAGCCAGTGGAATATTATAACGGAAAGCCCATTGTATACAGTCTGGGAAATTTTGTGTTTGGCAGCAGTATTCCCAGCACCATCCTGTTTAAGGTGGTGCTGGACGGGGAGGAGATCCAGGTGACGGAGATCCCATGTACCTCTTCCGGAGGATACACAAGGCTGAAATAGAAGCGATGCGGGCGGATGGACGCGGCCAGAGGCAGCGGGGAGAAAGGAGCACAGAAAATGGAACGAGGTACCATGGGAAAACAGGCAGGCGTACTGATCACGATCCTGGGCGGAGCGCTCTGGGGCTTATCGGGAGCCTGCGGACAGTATCTGTTTGAATATAAGGGAGTGACGTCCCAGTGGCTGGTGCCGATACGGCTCACGGTGGCCGGTCTGACCATGCTGCTCTATTATATGTTTAAGGAAAAGGGAGCGGCCTTCCGGATCTGGAAAAAGGGCAGGGATGCGGCAGAGGTGCTGATATACGGAATTGCCGGGCTCATGCTCTGTCAGTATACATATTTTGCCACCATTGAGCTTTCCAATGCCGGAACGGCCACGGTGATCCAGTATCTGTCGCCGGTGCTCATCGTGGTGCTGGTATGCCTGATGGAAAAACGGCTTCCCAGAGTAATAGAGGTTCTTTCTCTTGTCCTGGCCATATCGGGGATCTTTCTGATCGCGACCCATGGAAATATCCATCAGATGGTGATTTCCAGGGAGGCCCTGGTCATGGGGCTTTTTTCGGCGGCCACAGTGGTCCTTTATAATATGCAGCCCCGGAGGCTCATGGCCCATTATCCCACGGCCTATCTGCTGGCCTGGGGGATGACCATCGGGGGTTTTGTCCTGACTTTGGTTTTTCGGCCCTGGGAGTATCATTATACCCTGGATCTGCCGTTTTTACTGGCTCTGGCAGCCATTATCTTTCTGGGGTCCATGACGGCCTTTACCCTGTATATGCAGGGGGTAAAGCTCATCGGCCCGGCCCGGGCCAGCCTGTATGCCTGTGTGGAGCCCATTGCGGCCACGCTGCTGTCTGCGCTGTGGCTGAAGGTTCCGTTTCAGCCCGTTGATTTTCTGGGGTTTGCCATGATCATTGCCACAATCCTGATTCTGGGATATGGTGATCTGAAAAAAGATCCGCAGCCCTCAGACTGCCGGTGATGGACGGAAAAGGAGCTATCGTATGCAATGGCGAAGGGAGACGTTTTATGGGCGGACAGAAGCCTGAAAAAGTAAAAAAACATATTTGTACGGGTCTGCTGGCCCATGTGGATGCAGGGAAGACCACCCTTTCAGAGGCCATTTTATATACCACCGGAGCCATCCGGAAGCTGGGCAGGGTGGATAACAAGGACGCCTTTCTGGATACCTATCAGCTGGAACGGGCCAGGGGGATCACGATCTTTTCCAAGCAGGCAGAGCTTACACTGGGAGATGCGGCGGTGACTCTCCTGGATACGCCGGGCCATGTGGATTTCTCGGCGGAGATGGAACGGACGCTGCAGGTGCTGGACTATGCGGTCCTGGTGATCAACGGGGCGGACGGCGTCCAGGGCCATACGGAGACTCTGTGGCGTCTTCTGAAGCGGTACAGGATCCCGGTGTTCCTGTTCGTCAATAAAATGGACCAGCCGGGAACGGACCGGGAGGCGCTGCTTTCCGGATTAAAGCGCCGGCTGGACAGTGCAGTGACGGACTTTACGGGTGTGACTGAAGGCGGGGACGGAGCCCTTTTATACAGCGGAGACCGGCAGGATGGCGCGGGGATCTTTGAGGAGATCTCCATGGCCGGGGAGGAGCTTCTGGAGGAGTATCTGGAGCGGGGAACCTTACTGGCGGATCAGGTCCGCCGGGCTGTAGCGGAGCGGAGGCTGTTTCCGTGCTATTTCGGCTCAGCCTTAAAGCTCACAGGCGTGGAGGAGTTTTTAAAGGGCTTTGAAACCTTTACCGCCAGCGCCCCATGCTCTTCGGAGTTTGGGGCCAGGGTCTTTAAGATCTCCCGGGACGGCCAGGGAAACCGGCTGACCCATTTAAAGATCACCGGAGGCAGTCTGAAGGTAAAGAGCTTCCTGGATAAGGAGCAGACGGAAAAGGTCAATCAGATCCGGATCTATTCCGGAGCAAAATTCGATCTGGTCAATGAGGCGGAGGCCGGATGCATCTGTGCGGTCACAGGTCCCTCAGAAACCCGTCCGGGCCAGAGCTTCGGCATGGAGGAATCGGGGAAGAGTCCGCTTCTGGAGCCGGTCCTTACCTACCAGATCGTTCTTCCGGACGGAGTGGATGCCCATACCATGCTGAAAAACCTGCGGCTTCTGGAGGAGGAGGACCCCCTTCTGCATATTGTATGGGATGAGACACTGGGAGAGATCCGGGCCCAGGTCATGGGTCAGGTGCAGATGGAGATCCTGAAAAGCCAGATCCTGGAGCGGTTCGGGGCGGCGGTGGATTTTGGAACCGGGAATATCGTATATAAGGAAACCATCCAGCGGCCGGTGGAGGGGGTCGGCCATTTTGAGCCGCTGCGCCACTATGCGGAGGTCCACCTTCTGATGGAGCCTCTGGAGCCTGGAAGCGGTCTGGTCCTGGGGACCGACTGCAGCGAGGATCTTCTGGACCGGAACTGGCAGAGGCTGGTGCTGACCCATCTGGAGGAGAAAAAATACCGGGGAATTCTGACGGGCTCGGAGATCACAGACATGAAGATCACCCTGACGGCGGGCCGGGCCCATATAAAGCATACAGAAGGCGGGGATTTCCGGCAGGCCACCTACCGGGCTGTGAGACAGGGGCTTAAGGAGGCGGGCTGCCGTCTGCTGGAGCCGTATTATGAGTTTACCCTGGAGGTGCCGGAGGAGTCGGTGGGACGGGCCATGGCGGATATTGACCGGATGTACGGGAAATTTCAGGCTCCGGAAATAAAAAACGGAATGGCGGTGATGACCGGGAGCGCTCCGGCTGCCTGTATGCGGGATTACCAGCGGGAGGTGACCAATTATACCAGGGGAAAGGGGCGACTGTCCCAGAGCCTCAAGGGGTATGAGCCCTGTCATAACCAGGACGAGGTGGTGGAGGCCATGGGCTACGACTTCGACGGAGATCTGGCAGATCCGGCCGGATCCGTATTCTGCTCCCATGGAGCGGGCGTGCTGGTACCCTGGGATCAGGTGAAAAAACATATGCATGTGCAGACTCCTCTGGATAAAAGGCGGGCTGCCGGACTGGATCTGGCGGACCGGACCGGGCGGGACGGCGAGAAAGCCGGAAGAGGAGATGCAGGGGAAACGCCCGCGGGAAGTACCGGACCCGGCGGCAGCCGGGGCGGGGCGGGCAATCCGCCGGGCGGCGGAAGGCTTTCGGCATCGTATTATGAGGATAAGGAGCTGGAGGAGATTTTTAAACGCACCTACGGGGAGCCCAAACGAAGCTTCCCGCCGGGAAGCGCCCTGGGGCAGAGAACGGGAAACAGACAGAGAGCAGGCGGTCCGGACCGGAGCGCGGAGAGCGGCCGGAGACCAGGAAATGCGGCTGCGGGTTCCGGAACCGAGGAAGAGTACCTTCTGGTGGACGGCTACAATATTATTTTTGCATGGGAGGAGCTGAGCGAGCTGGCAAAGGTGAACATCGACGGCGCCAGATACCGGCTTATGGATATTCTGTGCAACTACCAGGGATATAAAAAATGTACGCTGATCGTGGTATTTGATGCGTATAAGGTGGAGGGAAACACCGGGGAAGCCATAAAATATCACAATATCCATGTGGTATATACAAAGGAAGCGGAAACGGCAGACCAGTATATCGAAAAGCTGGCCCATAAGATCGGCCCCAGGTACCGGGTCACAGTGGCCACCTCGGACGGACTGGAGCAGCTGATCATCCGGGGCCAGGGCTGCCTCCTCCTTTCGGCCAGGGACCTTAAGGAAGAGGTGGACTATGTGGAACGCCAGATCGCAGATGAGCAGGGAAGGCTGAGGGTCCAGCAGAAGAACGGAAAAAATTATCTGCTGTCCCATGCGGACGGCGAGCTGAAGGAATATCTGGAAACGGTACGGCTGGGCAATGCCGGAACGCCGGGCCGGATTGACAAAAAAAAGCCGTGATGCTATACTGGAACCAGTTCATCGGAGGGCTTGTAAACGCATTTACAAAGCTGGATAAGATGCCAGGGGACCGCCTGGTATTTTATCCGGCTTTTTATTTACGCGGGCGCCGCCAAAATCCGTGCCTGCACGGGGGACCCTGGCGGCTGCCGTGATAACCCTGAGAAACGCGCCGCAGCGTGTTTCCCAGGGGGGGTGGGGGCTCTTTGGCGGGATACAGAAGATCAGGGGGAAATAGAATGGAAAAAACAGCGGATTTTACAGAGGAAAGGATCCTTCCCAGACTTTTGAGGTTTGCCCTGCCGGTGCTGGCGGCCTTGTTTCTGCAGGCCATGTACGGTGCAGTAGATCTGATGGTGGTGGGGCAGTTCGGAGCGCCTACGGACGTTTCGGCCGTTTCCACCGGAAGCCAGATCATGCAGACGGTAACGTCCCTGATCACGGGACTGGCCATGGGGATCACGATCCTGGTGGGGCAGAAGATCGGGGAGAAGCGGCCGGAGCAGGCGGGGGATGTGATCGGAAGCGGGATCTGCTTGTTCGGATTCCTGGCGGCAGTCCTTACGGTCTTAATGATCCTGGGCACGGGATTTCTGGCAGGGCTCATGCACGCGCCGGAGGAGGCCTTTTCCCAGACTGTGGATTATATCCGGATCTGCTCTGCCGGAGCCGTGTTTATCATCGCCTACAATGTCCTGGGCAGTATTTTCCGCGGCATAGGAGATTCCAGGATGCCCCTGTTCACCGTGGCAGCCGCCTGCGTCTTTAACATTGGAGGAGACCTTCTCCTGGTGGCCGGCTTTCACATGGGAGCGGCCGGAGCGGCCCTGGCTACGGTGGCGGCCCAGGCGGCCAGCGTCCTGCTGTCTCTGGCGGTTATCCGGAAAAGGCCGCTTCCCTTTACCCTGGGAAGGAAAAACCTGCGGCTGGAACGAAAGCTGGTGGGGAAGATCCTGGGGCTGGGTACGCCCATTGCCTTCCAGGATCTGCTGGTCAGCATCTCCTTCCTGGTGCTCCTGGCCATCGTCAACTCCATGGGCGTCATCGCTTCAGCCGGCGTGGGTGTGGCAGAAAAGCTTTGTGCCTTTATCATGCTGGTGGCATCGGCCTATATGCAGTCCATGTCAGCCTTTGTGGCCCAGAATATGGGAGCGGGAAAGCCGGAGCGGGCAAAAAGGGCTCTGCTTTACGGGATCGGAACATCCCTGATGGCCGGTGTGGTCCTTTGCTATGCCTCATTTTTCCATGGAGACATTATGGCGGGGATCTTTGCCAGGGATCCGCAGGTGGTGGCTGCGGCCGCAGATTATTTAAAGGCATATGCCATCGACTGCATCCTGACCTCGTTCCTGTTCTGCTTTGTGGGATATTTCAATGGCTGCGGGAAAACGTTCTTTGTGATGGTCCAGGGGATCGTGGGGGCCTTCTGCGTAAGGATCCCTGTGTCCTGGCTCATGAGCCGCAGAGCTGGAGTGACGCTGTTCCAGATCGGTCTGGCAACGCCCTGCTCCTCGGCAGTGCAGATCACGCTCTGCGCCGTCTACTTTTTCTGGCTGGGCCGCCGCAGCCGGGGGCATCGTGTCCCGGCCTGAAACGGACAGAATACACAAAATGAAAGAAAGAAAATAAACGATCCTAGAAGAAAATGACTATAAACGTCTAAAAAAAAGAACGGATTGTAAAAAGTGCGCAAAACATGAAAATATCATTGCTATTTTTTGTGCGATATGATATGATGAATTTAAGTTAAAAAGGTGCTGAGAGATGAGAGCATAGTGCAAACGGTAAGAACACCGGGTTGGTTGCTATGCTCTTTTTTTATCACCTGCCGGGAGCGGCAGACAGCGGGGGGAAGCCGATGGAAATGAAATTTTATGATTATCTGGACGCGAATCCAGTGATCGCCGCCGTAAAGGATATGGACGGCGTAAAGAAATGCTGTGAACGGGAAGAGATAAAGATCGTATTTATCCTGTTTGGAGACGTTTGCAGCATCTGCCGGATCGTGGAGGAGCTAAAGGCCCACGGAAAGGTCGCCATGGTCCATATGGATCTTGTAAGCGGTCTCAGCGGAAAAGAAGTGGCCGTGGACTTTATTAAAAAGAATACCAGGGCCGACGGGATCATTTCCACAAAGCCTGCCCTCATCAAGCGGGCCAGGGAGCTGGATCTCTATACGACCCTCCGGGTGTTCGTCCTGGATTCCATGGCCTTTGAAAATATTGAAAAGCAGATGGGACTTGCAAGGCCTGACAGCATCGAGATCCTTCCGGGGCTGATGCCCAAGGTGATCCGCCGGGTGGCAAGGCTCGTAAAGGTTCCGGTGATCGCCGGGGGGCTGATCTCGGAAAAGGAGGACGTGATGGCCGCTCTGTCGGCCGGGGCGATCTCAGTATCCAGCACAAACCAGTCTGTCTGGTCCGTATAGGGGTGAAAGAGTCCGCCGGAGGCGGATACAGGAAAGGGTATTGATAACGGATAGATACGGGGAGTATGTATCCAAGGTATATAAGGAGGAATTTTTATGGCAAAGTATGTAATGGCATTTGACGCGGGGACGACCAGCAACCGGTGTATCCTTTTCAATGAAAAGGGCGAGATCTGCAGTGTGGCCCAGAAGGAATTTACCCAGTATTTCCCGAAGCCAGGCTGGGTCGAGCACGATGCGAATGAGATCTGGTCCACTCAGCTGGGCGTGGCTGTGGAAGCAATGTCCAAGATCGGCGCGTCCTCAGAGGACATCGCTGCCATCGGTATCACCAATCAGCGCGAGACCACCATCGTATGGGATAAAAATACGGGAGAGCCGGTCTACCACGCCATCGTATGGCAGTGCCGCAGGACCTCAGAATACTGCGACACCTTAAAGGAAAAGGGGCTGGTGGATACCTTCCGCGCCAAGACGGGACTGGTGATCGACGCATATTTCTCTGGAACCAAATTAAAATGGATCCTGGACAATGTGGAGGGTGTCAGAGAACGGGCAGAAAAAGGCGATCTGCTGTTCGGAACGGTGGAAACCTGGCTGATCTGGAAGCTGACCAAGGGTAAGGTCCATGTGACCGACTATTCCAACGCATCCCGTACCATGCTGTTCAATATCAATACCCTGCAGTGGGACGATGAGATCTTACAGGAATTGAACATCCCCAAATGTATGCTTCCGGAGGCAAAGCCGTCCAGCTGCATTTACGGGGAATCCGATCCCCAGTATTTCGGCGGTCCGATTCCCATCGGCGGCGCGGCAGGAGACCAGCAGGCGGCTCTGTTCGGCCAGACCTGTTTTAATCCCGGCGAAGCGAAGAATACATACGGCACCGGCTGCTTCATGCTGATGAACACCGGAGAAAAGCCGGTATTTTCTAAGAACGGACTGGTAACGACCATTGCCTGGGGACTGGATGGAAAGGTGAATTACGCCCTTGAGGGCTCCATCTTCGTGGCGGGCGCAGCCATCCAGTGGCTCCGCGATGAGATGCGTCTCATCGATTCCTCACCGGATTCTGAGTATATGGCCAATAAGGTAAAGGATACCAACGGCTGCTATGTGGTCCCTGCCTTCACAGGCCTGGGCGCTCCCCACTGGGACCAGTACGCCAGAGGCACCATCGTGGGCATCACCCGCGGCGTCAATAAATACCATATCATCCGTGCCACACTGGATTCCCTGTGCTACCAGACCAACGATGTATTAAAGGCCATGGAGGCCGATTCCGGGATCCGTCTGGCAGCCCTTAAGGTGGACGGCGGAGCCAGCGCCAACAATTATCTGATGCAGACCCAGTCAGATATCATCAATGCGCCGGTACAGCGTCCCCAGTGCATTGAGACCACGGCCATGGGCGCCGCATATCTGGCGGGCCTGGCGGTGGGCTACTGGAAGAGCAAGGAGGACGTGATCAAGAACTGGGCCATCGACCGTACCTTTGAGCCTGCGATCTGTGACGAAAAGCGTAAGGAAATGGTGGACGGCTGGGATAAGGCAGTGAAGTATTCCTTTGGCTGGGCCAAATAAATGAATGGAGGAGGAAGAATATGATGGCATATATTGCAGAATTTATCGGGACCATGCTCCTGATCCTTTTGGGCGACGGCGTTGTCGCCAATGTGACCTTGAATAAATCCGGAATGAAGGGCGCTGGCTCCATCCAGATCACCTTTGCCTGGGGCCTTGCGGTCATGATCCCGGCCTTTATCTTCGGCGCTGCCTCCGGCGCGCACTTCAACCCGGCCCTGACCCTTGCCCTGGCAGTGGACGGCAGTCTCTCCTGGGGACTGGTACCCGGCTACATCATCGCCCAGTTTGCCGGTGCCTTCGTGGGTGCCTGCCTGGTATACGCCCTGTTTAAGGACCAGTTCGACGCCACAGAATCTGCGGCCACGAAGCTCGGCGTATTCTCCACAAGCCCGTCGGTCCCCAATATGGGCCGCAACATCTTAAGCGAAGCCATCGGGACCTTCGTTCTGGTATTTGCCATCAAGGGGATCGCGCAGGTTCCCGGCCTGGCAGCCGGACTTGACAAGTTCCTGGTATTCGGGATCATCGTATCCATCGGTATGTCCTTAGGCGGACTTACAGGCTATGCCATCAACCCGGCCCGTGACCTGGGACCCCGTCTGGCCCACGCCGTTCTTCCCATTAAGGGAAAAGGCGATTCCAACTGGGGCTACGCGCCGGTGGTCATCATCGGACCGGTGATCGGAGCAGTGGCAGCCGTTCTGTTATACGGATCCATTCCGTGGTGGACATAAAAGTCCGGTAAGCTCTCCCGCTGTGCATAGGGGTACGCCGTCGGAACGGATCTCCGGCAGCGTCCCCGGAAGCCGGCTTATGAAAATAAAATATAGATTTGCAGAGATAAGAGCAGAGCAAATAAAGCATGGAGACATGTTTTGTTTGCTCTGCTCGTTTAGGAGATGAGAAGTCATGTATGATGTGATCATTATCGGCGCAGGCGTATCCGGAGCGGCGGCAGCCAGGGAGCTGTCCCGGTATAAAGGAAGGATCTGCGTCCTGGAAAAAGAAGAGGATGTGTGCTGCGGGACCTCCAAGGCCAACAGCGCCATTGTCCACGCGGGGTATGACGCTCCGGAGGGCTCCCTGATGGCGAAGCTTAACGTGGAGGGAAACCGTATGATGGCGGAGCTTTCCAGAGAGCTGGATTTTCCGTTCCGTCCCTGCGGCTCCTTTGTGGTATGTCTGGACCGGGAGATGCTCCCGGATCTTCAGGCCCTGTATGAGAGAGGCGTAAGAAACGGCGTTCCGGGGCTTGAGATCATTACCGATAAGGAACGGATCCGGGAGATGGAGCCAAACCTTTCGGACCAGACCGAGGCGGTGCTTTATGCTCCCACAGCCGGGATCGTCTGTCCCTTCTTATTAAATATCGCCATGGCGGAGAACGCATGTACCAACGGCGTGGAATTCCGGTTCAATACAAAGGTCACCGGCTTTACCAGGACAGAAGAGGGATGGCTGGTCCACACGGATAAAGGCGATGTGGAAACCAGGACCGTGGTCAATGCGGCGGGAGTTTATGCAGATGAGCTGCATAATATGGTCTGTGAGGAGAAGATCCATATCACTCCGCGCCGGGGAGATTACTGTCTCCTGGACAAGAGCGCCGGAGGCCATGTGAACCGCACGATCTTCGCCCTGCCGGGGAAATACGGAAAAGGCGTGCTGGTGTCGCCCACGGTCCATGGGAACCTCATCGTCGGCCCCACGGCCATTGACATCGAGGATAAGGAAGCCACCGCCACCACCAGAGAGGGGCTGGATCAGGTGATCCAGAAGGCAGGGATGAACGTGAAGGATCTTCCCATGCGGCAGGTGATCACCTCCTTTGCCGGTCTCAGGGCCCATGAGGACGGCCATGAATTCATCATCCGGGAGCTTCCCGGAGCTCCGGGCTTTGTGGACTGTGCCGGGATCGAATCCCCAGGCCTTACCAGCTCCCCGGCCATTGGGAAAATGGTGGCGGAGATCGTGGAGGGGATCCTGCACCTTCCGGAAAATCCGGACTTTAACGGCGTCAGAAAGGGGATCCTGGACCCGGATACACTTTCAAAGGAAGAGCGGGCAGCGCTCATTAAAGAAAATCCGGCTTACGGAAACATCATCTGCCGGTGCGAGATGGTGACGGAGGGCGAGATCCTGGACGCCATCCACAGGCCCCTGGGAGCCAGATCCCTGGACGGGGTCAAGAGAAGGACCAGGGCCGGCATGGGACGGTGCCAGGCGGGCTTCTGTACGCCCAGGACCATGGAGCTGCTCCACAGAGAGCTTGGCATTCCCATGACGGAGATCACAAAATCCGGCGGGGAGTCCAGACTCCTTGTGGGAACCAGTAAAGATACCCTTGGAAAGGAGGATGCTTAAGATGAGAGAATACGATCTTGTCATCGTCGGCGGCGGCCCCGCGGGGCTTGCGGCAGCAGCAGCGGCAAAGGACAGCGGCATCGACAGCATCCTGATCCTGGAACGGGACCGGGAGCTGGGCGGGATCCTGAACCAGTGCATCCATAACGGCTTCGGACTCCATACCTTCAAGGAGGAGCTGACAGGACCGGAATATGCGGCCAGGTTCATTGAAAAGGTCCGGGAACGGAAGATCGAATATAAGCTGAATACCATGGTCATGGAGATCAGTCCCCAGAAGGTAGTGACGGCCATGAACCGGGAGGAAGGTCTGTTTGAAATCAAAGCCAGGGCTGTGATCCTGGCCATGGGCTGCCGGGAAAGATCCAGAGGCGCCCTCAATATCCCCGGATATCGTCCGGCTGGTATCTACTCTGCGGGAACGGCCCAGCGGCTGGTGAATATGGAAGGCTTCATGCCCGGCCGGGAGGTGGTGATCTTAGGCTCCGGCGATATCGGACTCATCATGGCCCGGCGTATGACCCTGGAGGGCGCAAAGGTGAAGGTGGTGGCAGAGCTGATGCCTTATTCCGGCGGCCTTAAGAGGAACATCGTCCAGTGCCTGAACGATTACGGGATCCCATTGAAGCTGAGCCACACGGTGGTGGAGATCCGGGGAAAGGAACGGCTGACGGGGATCACCCTGGCAGAGGTGGACAAAAACGGAAAGCCCATTCCAGGCACAGAGGAGGACTATTCCTGTGATACGCTGCTACTTTCGGTGGGACTGATCCCGGAAAACGAGCTCTCCAACGGCATGGGCGTGGCCATGAACCGGGTCACCTCCGGCCCCAGGGTCAACGAGAGCCTGGAAACCAGCGTGGAAGGCGTGTTCGCCTGCGGAAATGTGCTCCATGTCCACGATCTGGTGGACTTTGTGTCAGAGGAGGCGGCGGCGGCCGGAAGACATGCGGCTTCCTATATAAAAGAGGGCCGGAAGGAAAATGCCCGGGAGATCGTCATAAACGCTGTGGAAGGCGTCCGGTATACGGTTCCCTGTACGATCTCTCCCGAACGGATGGAGGATACCCAGGTGGTGCGGTTCCGTGTGGGAAACGTTTATAAAAACTGCTGCATCGGCGTATACTTTGACGGGGAGCAGGTGATCCGGCGGAAACGGCCGGTGATGGCTCCCGGAGAGATGGAAGAGATCCGACTGGAAAAGGAAAAGCTTCTCTTGCATCCGGAACTGAAAACCATTACAATTAAGGTGGAGGAGGCGTAGAAAATGGAGAGACGGGAACTGATCTGTATCGGCTGTCCCCTGGGATGCTCCCTTACAGTGTCCATGGAAGGGGCAGAGGTGGTCTCGGTCACAGGAAATACCTGTAAGCGGGGCGACGTGTACGCCAGAAAAGAAGTGACCAACCCAACCAGGATCGTGACCTCCACCGTGAAGGTCTCCAACGGAACGGCAGATATGGTGTCTGTAAAGACGAAGGAGGACGTGCCGAAGGAGAAGATCTTCGACTGTATGAGAGCGTTAAAGGATGTGACGGTCCAGGCGCCGGTCCATATCGGAGACGTGGTCCTTAAAAATGTGGCAGGAACCGGCATAGACGTGGTGGCCACAAAAAATGTGGACTGAAGGGAGCCGGGACGGAAGAAAGGAGAGGGCTATGACCATGGAGAAAAAGAACCTGGGATTGGGAAATATGAATGGAATGACCGATCAGGATCACAGGACCTGCGGGATCAACGACATGAACTGCCTGGGCGGAGAGGAGAAGGAGCAGACGCTGACCGATATGAACGGGATGAGCCAGGAGGACGAGACGACCTGCAGCCTCAACGATATGAACTGTTCGAAAAAAAAATAAAACTATTGCAATTACTCCTTGAGTATGATATGATGTAAATGATAACATAAGTAACCGGCTGAAAAGAGTGGACGAAACAAAGTCCACTCTTTCGTTTTGTATCTTCCTTCCGGTCTGCAAAAGACACGCACGGACGCGGGGGAACCGCCGGTTTTTGAGAAAAGAAAGGTGGTGGGATCGTGTCAAAACGGGAAGACTATGAGGCAAGAGTGGAAGCATTCTTACTGCCTGTCATGGAAGAAAATCATTTTGAGCTGGTGGATGTGGAATATGTAAAGGAAGCCGGAACCTGGTATCTCAGGGCCTATATCGATAAAGAGGGCGGCTTTACGGTGGATGACTGCGAGATGGTGTCCAGACGTCTGGGCGACTGGCTGGATAAGGAGGACTTCATCGACGAAAGCTATATTTTAGAGGTCAGCTCTCCGGGACTTGGAAGACCCTTAAAAAAGGAAAAGGACTTTAAGAGGAGCATGGGCGAGCAGGTGGAGATCAAGCTCTACCGGGCCGTGGACCGTCAGAAGGACTTTACAGGGGCTCTTGCGGCCTATGATGAAAATACGGTCACCATCCGCTATGAGGATGGGTCAGAAAGTACATTCGACAGAAACGATATTGCCTTAATCCGTCTGGCATTTGATTTTTAAAAGGAGGATAAAAAATGAACAAGGAACTGATGGAAGCAATGACGGTGCTGGAAAAGGAATATAACATCAGCAAAGACACATTGCTGGAGGCCATCGAGAATTCCCTTCTTACGGCATGTAAGAACCATTTCGGGAAAGCGGACAATGTGAAGGTGATCATTGACCGCGAGGGCTGCGACTATTCTGTATATGCAGAAAAAGAGGTTGTGGAAAATGTGGAAGACCCGGTGACCCAGATTAGCCTTGCAGACGCGAGAATGAAGGGCGCCAAGTTCGACCTGGGCGATATTGTCCAGATCCCCATTGATTCCCATGATTTCGGCCGCATCGCCACCCAGAACGCCAAGAACGTGATCCTTCAGAAGATCCGTGAGGAGAGCCGGAAGTCCCAGTTAAATGAGTGGCAGTGCCGGGAGAAGGAAGTAGTGACCGGTATCGTGCAGAGGTACATCGGACGCAACGTCAGCGTGGATCTTGGTAAGATCGATGCCATCCTGCCGGAATCCGAGCAGGTAAAGGGCGAGGTATTCCAGCGCACAGAGCGGATCAAGGTTTATATCCTGGAGGTAAAGGATAATCCCAAGGGGCCCAGGATCTCTGTATCCCGTACCCATCCGGATCTGGTGAGACGCCTGTTCGAGGCAGAGATCGCCGAGGTGCGGGACGGAACGGTGGAGATCCGTGCCATTGCCAGAGAGGCCGGTTCCAGAACGAAGATCGCAGTAAGCACCACAGACCCCAACGTGGATCCGGTGGGCGCATGTGTGGGCTTAAACGGAGCCAGGGTCAACGCCATTGTCAACGAGTTAAGAGGCGAGAAGATCGATATCATCAACTGGGACGACAACCCGGCCTTCCTGATCGAGAATGCCCTGAGTCCTGCAAAGGTGATCTCCGTTGTGGCTGACGAGGATGCAAAGGAGGCCCAGGTCATCGTGCCCGACTACCAGTTATCTCTGGCCATCGGCAAGGAGGGCCAGAACGCGAGACTGGCAGCAAGGCTGACCACCTATAAGATCGATATCAAGAGCGAGACCCAGGCCAGGGAGATGGGCCTGTTCGACGCGCTGGAGTCCGGCGAGTATGAGGACGGATTTGAAGGCGAGTTTGAAACTGAAGGCAGCTATGAGGTTCCCACAGAGGAAGACTACCAGGAGGAATCCGAAGAATAGGAGAGAAGTGATCTTACAGTGAGTACGGAAAAAAAGGTTCCGCAGAGACAGTGCATCGGCTGCGGAGAAATGAAGAACAAACGGGATCTGATCCGGGTCTTGAAGACTCCGGAGGGACAGATCACCATCGACGCCACTGGAAGGAAAAATGGGCGCGGAGCATATCTCTGCCCGTCCATGGACTGCTTGAAAAAGGCCGTGAAAGGAAAAGGGCTGGAGCGCTCCTTTAAGATGGCGATCCCCAAAGAGGTATATGAGAGTCTGGAAAAGGAGATGGAGCAGCTTGATAAATAAAAGCAGGGTTTTTGGCCTTCTTGGTCTGGCCGCCAAGGCGGGAAAGGTACAGAGCGGAGAGTTTTCCACAGAAAAGTCCGTGAAATCCGGAAGGGCGTACCTGGTCCTGGTCTCGGAGGAGGCGTCGGAGAATACGAAGAAAAAGTTCCGGAATATGTGTACTTACTATGAGGTCCCCTATTTTGAATTCGGGAGCAAGGAGGAGCTGGGCCATGCCACCGGCAGGGAGATGCGTGCTTCCCTGGCTGTGCAGGACGCGGGCTTTTCCGAAGCCATGAAGAAACAGCTTTGTATGAACGGAGGTAGTGAGTGTGAGGGATAACGATTTAGCTAAGAACTTAGGAAAGACGAATAAAGAGGTTACAGATACGTTGCAGAAGAATAATATGGAAGAAAACAGCAGTATGACAAACGGAGCCGGAGCCCAGGCTTCCGGAGAAAATAAGGAAGGGGCAGCACCGGCCAAGAAGCGGATCGCAGCCGTGTACCGTCCCCAGAACAGCACCCAGAAGGGCCGCGGCGGCAGAGGCCAGGGCCAGGGGGCCAGAAACCAGAGATCCACAGGACCAGGCATGCAGGTGCGTCCCACCACTTCCGCTGCTCCGGCCCAGAAGCCCAAGGCAGAAGAGGTGAAGGAGCAGACTGCAGCTCCCATCCAGGAGGCAGCAGCTCCGGAAGAGGGAAGAAGCCAGGCTCCGGTGCAGGCAGCGCCCCAGGCTGAGGCAAGACCCCAGGGAAACCGTCAGGGAGGCTATAACCGCGACGGCCAGAGGGACGGAAACCGCCAGGGAGGCTATAACCGCGACGGCCAGAGAGACGGAAGCCGCC
>CAJMRM010000028.1 GCA_905215775.1 uncultured bacterium | reverse complement strand
TGCTCTAACTCCACATTCTGAGCCTCCTGCTTCATTCTTTAATATTATTACTTATAAGTAATAAATGCAATAGCAAATTGCTGTTTTATAGTAAATTGATTTATGAATGGGTGATGTTTTTTTAAATAGGGAAAAAATTCTGAAATGCAATTTCATTCCATATGGAATGGTCAGACTTGTGAATCATTTAAATTTACTCATATAGATAAAGAAAGGGCCGGTTCCTATCCTGTGCCGTGGAACCGGCCCTTTCTTAAAAGAATTTGTTTTGGGCTGGTATTTTATTATTTTTCTGGATGCTCTTTATCAGTACACTTTTCTTCCAGGCGTTCATGGACTACAATTCCATGTTTACCAGTACAGTAGTAGTATCCGTCAGCATCTTTAACATTTTTCTTATTCTTCTGGATTGCACCGCTTTCATTAACCAGATAGCGCTTTCCTTCGTATGAAATAATACCATATTTGCTGCCATCCTCAGCGGCCAGACGTCTTCCATTGACATAGATGTAGTTGTCATTAGGACCATTGGTGCCTGCTCCCTTGGGAGAACCACTGGATTTGAAATCAAAGGTATAGGAGCTTCCGTCAATGCTGAGAGTCTGGGTACCAGTCTTAACAGCCCCGTCGCTGCCAAAGTAGCAGACGTAAATATTCTTTTCTACATTTTCAATATCGCTGATATAGTTAACAGAATCGATATGTTTAATTTTCTTCTTATCATCTGGATCAACTTCAATTTTTCTAAGCCCTGTTACAAGTTCGCCTTTATCGTTAAAGGCATATGTTTTTCCGTCAATGGTCCGGAACTCAGCGGCTGCTGTTTTTCCTGCGCTGGTGGCGTAATACCAATATACGCTGCCATCGTCGTGGGCGGTGGAATTCATCTCAGAGTCCGGAACAGCCTGGAACCAGCCGGTGCGAAGGTGAGGCTCTTCAGAATCTCCGTAGTAGGACCAATCCCATTCATCATCGTCGCCTTTGTGCCATCCATACTGCGCCACACCTCTCTCATCAAAGAAGTATTCCTTGCCGCCGATGGACTTCTTGGTGTTCATGGTCTTTTTGCCGTTGGAGCCAAAGTAGAAGTGGTAGGTGGGCTCGGTCTCGTCCTCGTTGGTGTCGTCGGGAACTGTGGTGTATACCCAGGCGTTGGTCACTACGCTGCCGTCGCCCTCGCCGTCGGCATAGTATAAGCCGTTGGCCCAGTCTTCCTCAGATTCCACATATTCGCCGCTTTCAGTAACCCAGCCGCTCATCATTCTTCCGTAATAGTCGAACACGTATTTCTTATCGCCGACCTCATAGACCTTGGCCTTGCTGCCGTCGCTCTTGATGGCTTTTCCGTTGGCGCCGAAGTAGTACCAGCTTCCCTCGCCTACCAGCTCGTCGCCCTGCCATTCCGGGTTCTGGATAAATTTCCATACGTTGGTGGCCATGGCTCCGGAGGAACCTAAGTAGTAGTAGTTGCCGTCGTCTTCGATCAGGGTGCGGCGGAGCATGATGCCGTCGCTTCCAAGATAATAGTACAGGTTTCCGTCCTGTTTCCAGCCGTCCTTAAAGTATTCTCCGTCGTTCTGTACATATACCCATTCGTCCCCTAAAGCCTGCCACTGGGCAGCAGAGGCGGAAAATACAGTTCCCAGGGTGAGAACTGCGGAAGCCGTCAGAACAGCGTAGCAGAATTTTGCTTTTTTCATAGATGTACTCTCCTCCTTGTATCGCGCATGATTTGAAGGGCGCGTTTTTTCTATTCCTGTTATATACTATCATACCACTAAGTGGTAAGGTCTGTCCAGAACTAAGTTGGGGTAAAAGTGTGGCATGGCATTACAAATTGTTTAAGAATTAAGAACATTTTCGCAGAACCGCCGTTATGGAGCCGGATCCTGGTGAAAACCTTCTTGCGCCTGGGGGTGGAGCCGTCTATAATAAGTAGAGAAATATTCCAAAAACGGAGGAGACAGACAATGGAATACAGCCATTTTAAGGAACATACAGACCGGGTGGTGGAGAGCTGTTCCCGGGTGATCGTCGGCAAGGAGGAAACGGTCCGGCTGATCTTTATCAGCTTTTTATGCTCCGGCCATGTGCTTTTAGAGGACGTGCCGGGAACGGGAAAGACCATGCTTTTAAAGGCATTTGCAAAGACTGTGGGCAGCGGGTTTAAGCGGATCCAGTTTACGCCGGATCTTCTGCCGTCGGATCTTACTGGCATCAATTTTTATAACCAGAAAACAGGGGAGTTCCAGTTCCGCGAGGGACCTCTGTTTACCAATATCGTGCTGGCGGACGAGATCAACCGGGCCACGCCCAGGACCCAGTCCAGCCTTCTGGAGGCCATGGAGGAGAGCCAGATCACCGTGGACGGCGTCACCTACCCCATGGCAGAGCCGTTCTTTGTCATGGCCACCCAGAACCCGGTGGAATCCTATGGGACATTTCCCCTGCCGGAGGCCCAGCTGGACCGGTTTTTCATGAGACTGAGCCTGGGCTATATGACCAGGGAGCAGGAGATGGAGGTGGTGTCCAGGCCGTCCACAGCAGACATTTTAAACTCCCTGGAACCGGTGGTGAGCCCGGAGGTGATCCGGGAGATGAAGGAGCTTTATACAAAAGTACGGGTCCAGAAGGACGTTCTGGGCTACATGATGGACATTGTGGAAAAGACCCGGACGGAGAGCCGGTTCGTCACCGGAGTGTCTACCAGAGGGGCCATCGCCCTCTATAAGGCCTCCCAGGCCATGGCCGCGTCCCTGGGCCGGGATTTTGTGATCCCGGAGGATGTGAAGGCCGCAGCGCCCTGGGTCCTCAGCCACAGGATCATCTCCAGGGGAGGCGAAAGCTTTGAGGACGCGAGAAAATATCTGGGACAGATGATGGAGGATATCCCGGTTCCCATGGAGAACCTGCGATGATCGTATTTCTTGGAGTCCTGGGACTTCTGGCGTGGCTGGCGGAGAAATATTCCATGGACCATGTGCTGGACGGACTGGACTTTGTCACAGCCCTGGATAAGACCGTGGTGGAGCCGGGGGAGGATTTTTCCTGGACCATGACCATAAACAACCGAAAGCGTCTTATGGTCCCCTATCTCCAGATGAGGGAGCAGATCCCCGCAGGGCTTGTCTTTTCTGAAAACGGAGAGAACGTGGCGGCAAAGTCCTCTGGGGATCACCTTTCGGTGCTTTACCTTAAGGGACGTCAGAAGACGGAACTGGAGCGGAGGGTGCTCTTAAAAAAGCGGGGAAGATATTTCTTCCGGGGCGTTTCGGCAGAGGCCGGGGATTTCCTGGGGCTCCAGACCGCGCTGGAGACGTATCCGGAATTAAAGGAGATCGTGGTAAAGCCGGCTCCCAGCGGCTGGGAGGAGCTTCCCCGGCTCCTGGGCGGATATGCAGGCGAATATGTGGTGAAACGGAGCCTCTTTGAGGATCCTGTGCTGATCCGTGGGTTCAGGGAATACACGGGCCGGGAGCCCCTGCGGTCCATCAGCTGGGTCCAGAGCGCCAGACAGGGCCGGTTTCTGGTCAAGGAGCAGGAAAATATGACGGATCTTTCCTGTACCATCCTTCTGGACGTGGAGTGCCGGGATGAGGAACGGGAAGCAGAGCTTCTGGAGCAGTGCTTTTCCATGGTCCGCAGTATCTGTGAGGAGCTGGAAAAGCGGAGGATCGCCTACGATTTCCAGACCAACGGCGTGATCGCCGGGGCCATGGGAAACTGGAACCGGATCGGAGAGGGCCTGGGTCCGGGCCACCTGGAGACTGTGCTGGAGGGGCTGGGAAGAATGACCTATGACTGCCGGATGGGGAGCGGGGAATTCCTTTCCGGCATCCGGAAGGGGCTCCGGTCTGGGAAAAGCCTGATCTATGTGGCTCCGGACCGGAACCAGGACGCGGCACCGTACCTTTCGTCCCTGGAAGAGCGGTCCGGCCGGAGGCTGCTGGCGCTTTATGGGGAGGATGTGTAGAAAATGGACATACTGGTTTTTAAGATATTGACGGACGTGTGTTTTTATATGGCCATGTTCATGCCCCTGTTCCTTTCCGGTCCCCTCTGGGTGCGGGTACTGCTTTTTCTGGCGCTGGCATCCTGGTGCGTCTGGCTTCTGGTCTGCTGGAAAAAGCGGAACATGGAGGAGCGGGCCCATGACAGTCTTATGACGGAGGCCAGGCTTCTTCTTGCGGCGGGCTGCATCCAGTGGCTTTCCCTGGGAACGGAGGTCTGGGGGAGGCGGTGCGTCCCGTTTTTTACAGCCTTCCTGGTTCTTGGGATCTTCCTTTTAAGGGCCCTGCGCCTGGCCCGGACGGGACAGGGGAGAGGAGGCTTCTGGGGAAGGACTGCCGGGGAGCTTCTGGCGGTACTGGCGGCGGCCGGTATCCTTTCCAGCCGGGCTGTGACCGGAGGGCTTCTGTACGGCCTGAAATTTCTGTACATGACCCTGGTGGTGCCGGTGCTGGAGCTTATGGTCCGCCTCCTGGCAGGTACCCTTATGGGGATCTCCTGGATCTTTTCCCGGCTTTTCAAGGATTTTTCCTACGAGATGCCCGAAAATGCCCTGGACGGCCTGATGGCTCCGGAGGCGCTCCCCGGCTTTGAGGGAACGGCGGCTTCTGAGACGCCGGCTCTTCTAAAGCTCCTGGGAACTCTTGCGGCAGCCGCAGCCCTGCTTTTGTTTTTCTGGTTTCTGTACCGGATGCTGTCCGGCCGCGGCCGGGAAACGGACCGGAGGCCGGCCGGAACAGTGAGAAGAGGCCAGGCGGCTCCGGAGACGGGAAAACGGACCGGGGCCAGAGAGTATATGGGAGACCGGGGCGTCCGGTATTATTTCCGTAAATTTTTAAAGCTCTGCGTCGCCTTCCAGCTTCCGGCAGATGAACGGTCTGCCAGCAGCGAGACCGTGTGCAGCGATGCGGTCCGCTCCTGGGGAATGGAGGAGGAGATCACCGCCCTCCGGGATATGTACCGGAAGGTCCGGTATGGAGAAAAGGAGGAAACGGAGGCTATTAAAAGAGAGGCCAGGGAGATCTATAAGAAGGTAAAGAAAAAGGCGTCGGAACGCTGAGTTCCGGCGCCTTTTGAAATCCTATTTTTTACTGCTGTCCAGATACCTACCTGCATCCTTTAGGAAACTGGCGATGATCAGCAGGATCACCAGGGCCACCGGGAAGGCGGCGATGATGGAAACGGTCTGGAGGTTGGCCATGGAGCTTTCGGAAAACACCAGGGCAATGGGGAAGAGGATCAGCATTACGGCCCAGAAGAATTTCACAGCCCGGTGGGGCTCCTCATCTCCGGTCATCTGCTTATAGGTGTAGGAGGAGGCTACCAGGGCGATGGAATCGAAGCTGGTGGCGTAAAAGGCGATCATGGCGGCGATCAGCAGGACCAGCACCATGGGAGCCAGGGGAAGGGTATCCACAATGGCGATGATGGTGGAGTACAGATCTCCCGCACCGCCATAGATCCCCAGAACATCCAGCTTTCCGCTGACCTGGAGGCCCAGGCTGTAATTCCCCAGGATCAGGAAGCTTAAGAAGGTGCCGCCCAGGCTGTATACATAGCCGCCCAGGATGGTCTGCTTCACGGTGCGCCCACGGGAGATGGAGCCGATGAAGAAGGGGGAGGCCACGCACCATACCATCCAGTAGGCCCAGTAAAAGATGGTCCAGGTCTGGGGGAAGGAGGTGGTCCTCTGGGGATCGGTGAAGGTGGCCAGGCTAAAGAAGTTCTGGACCAGATTTCCGATGGCAGAGAAGCCGGTCTCCAGGATGTAGCGGGTCTCGCCTCCGGCCAGGAGCACATAGGCCAGAAGGGCGAAAAACAGATACATACAGGCGGCAGACAGCCGGGAGATCCCCTTCATGCCGTGGACCAGGGCGTAGGTGTAAATGATGCAGGTGACCACCAGGATCCCGATGGTGACCCATTTGGAGGACGGGAGCCCCGTGAGCCTGGAAAGCACCTGGGCCATCAGCGGCGTAGCCAGGGAAAAGGTCGTGGCGGTTCCGGCCAGAAGGGCGAACAGGGCCAGAAGGTCAATGCATTTTCCCGGGAGCTTATCCACCCGGTCTCCCAGGAGGGGACGGCAGGCCTCAGAATATTTCTGCTTATGGCAGCCCCGTACATGGAGCATGAAGCCGAAGGCCACGGCCAGCACCAGATAAAAGCTCCAGGGGATGGGGCCCCAGTGGAAGATAGGATAGGTGCTGGACCAGATCTGCATGGATCCCATTTCCGCGATATGGGGATCGTTGGCGTAAAGGATCCACTCGCAGAAGGAGTAAAACAGGATGTCAGCGGCCAGTCCGGCGGTGAACATCATGCTGCTCCAGGCAAAATCTGAGTATTTTGGTTTTTCATTGGGGCCGCCCAGACGGATGGAGCCGTACCGGGAAAAGGCCAGATAAATGGAAAGCAGGAACACGCCCAGGCCGATGACGAGATAATAAAGGCCGAAGGTGTCTCCCAGAAGTGCCCGGATCCGGTCCAGGATCTGTCTGGAGCCGTCCGGGGCAGCCATGAAGCTGATACATAAAAACGCGATCAGCACAAAGGGGATGATGGCGGTGGACCAGTCGATCTTCCCTTTCAGCGATTCTGTATTGGGATTTGTCTTTTTCATATGCGAGCCCTCTTGTTCAATTTTTTTGATTTATTTAAGATATTGAACATTATAGCATCGCTGCCGAGGAAATGCAAGGAGAAAATGAGAGGCAGAGAAAATATAGAGGAAAACAAAGCGGAGCCGCCGCGGTCCAGTGTTCTGTGCGCGGAGGCTCCGGGGGAAATAAAGGGAAGCGTATGTCTGGCTTACAGGAAATTTAAAAAGGTAGTGATGACGATGGTGTTTACGAAGTCGATGAACAGGCTTCCCACCAGGGGGACGACGAAATAAGCCGTGGGGGCCGGCCCGTATTTCTGGGTAATGGCCTGCATATTTGCCATGGCGTTGGGGGTAGCCCCCATGCCGAAGCCGCAGAAGCCGGAGGTCATGACAGCCGCATCGTAATTCTTTCCCAGGAGATTGAATACTACGAAGTATGCATAGATCATCATAAGGACCGTCTGGGCCAGCAGCATCACGATCATGGGAACGGCCAGGTCTGCCAGCTCCCAGAGCTTTAAGCCCATCATGGCCAGTCCCAGGAACAGGGACAGGCTGAAGCTTCCGATGGTGCTGATCTCCTCCATGGGGATCTCCTTCCGGGCCAGATCTGCGGCGTTGCGGATAAAGGCTGCCACCAGCATGGCGCCGATGTAGATGGGGAAGGTAAAGATCCGGTTGAGCCAGGAGGAGACCACGGTGCCTGCGCCGATGGCCAGGGCCAGGCAGAGGGCCGCATTTAAGAAACGGCTGGAATCGATGGCGCCGGTGACCTCGTTTTTATCTACGGTCACCTCGTTGGAGCCAGTGGCCGTCTCAAAGGAGCGGAGGTTTTTCTGGCGGATCCGGGACACGGCAATGGGGCCGCCGATCACACAGCCGGCCACCAGTCCGAAGGTGGCAGAGGCAATGGCAACGGCGCTGGCTCCGGAGACGCCGGCTTTTTCCAGCAGGGGGCCGAAGGAGGCGGAAGTCCCGTGGCCGCCTACCATGGGAATGGAGCCGGTGGCCAGTCCCAGCCGGGGGTCCAGATAAAAAACTCCGGCAATGAAGACGCCCAGACCGTTCTGGAATACGCACATCATAACAGCGATGCCCAGAAACAGCATGACCTGTATTCCGCCCTTTTTCAGGAGACGGAAGCATGCGGTAAAGCCCACGCTGCAGAAAAAAACGATCATGAAAAAGGTCTGGAGCGCGGGGTCAAAGGAGATCTCCAGGATCCCGGCCTGGCGGAGCGCCAGGTGGGTCAGGGCAAAGACAACGCCGCCGGCAACGGGTTCCGGGATACAATAGCGTCTGAGCAGCTCCGCCTTCCGCACCAGGAAACGGCCAAGGAGCAGCACAAGAGCCGCTACAGCAGCGGCCTGGTACATGTCAAGCTGGATCGTGTACATCATTTCTATTACCTCCGTTCAGTTTTGTATGATTTCTCTGGATATAACTATAAGAAGTCCCCTTCAAAAAAATACAAAAAAAATCAGAACGGAAATAAAAAATCAGATTTCCCGGTCAGCCTCCAGCATAAGGCCGTCAATGAATTTTTTAATGCTGACCTTTCCGCCGTCCGCCCGCTTTCCGCGGATACAGTCCATTTCGGAGCGGATCTCCTCAAAGGAAAACAGGGTGGAGGAGTAGGCCGTAAAGGTTTCGTTCATAAAGTCCTCGATGCCCATGTGGGCCACGTTGGACATTCCGGCGGCAATGGCCCGGCGGATCCTCTGTTCCATATTTTTGGGGGAATCGCTGACAGCCTCGCACATCTGTGCCACGCTCATCTGGGATACGGGGATTTTTTCCCGGTGGAGATAATCACAGATCTTCAGGATATCCGGGCAGCCTTTTTCCCCGGACATGCCGATCCGGTTTAAGATATAACGGAGCTTTTTGGAGTAGGAAGAGGATTCCCGGCTGTCCTGGGGCTTATGGTCGATCTCATTCATGAACATATGACGGATATTGTCCAGGGTCCGCTCATTCTGGATCTGCTTTGCCACATTTTTCAGGACGGATGTAACCTCGATCAGGTTAATGGGCTTGCTGATAAAAAAATCCACCCCGGCCGCGTAGGCCTTGCTGATCAGCTCCTTGGCGGAAACCTGGGAAATCATGATGCATTTGATGGTGTCGTTGAAGGAGCGCAACTCCCGGACGAACTCCACCCCGTCCATGACCGGCATAAAAAAGTCCACCAGGACCACGTCAGGCCTGGCCCGCAGGACCTCATGGACGTTTGCGGGCTCTCCTCCGCAGTCTCCGCAGATCTCCCCCAGATTTCCGGATTCCACAATATCCTCCAGGATATTGATGACAGAAATATCATCCTCAATAATATAAACGCGCATTAGCTTACCTCCTCCAGGGCGCCGGCCGGGATCCGGATCAGGAACCGGGTCCCCTGTCCCGGCTCAGACTCCACAGAAATGGCTCCCTTGAATTTTTCCTCTACCGTGGACTTCACGCCGTAAAGCCCCACACCGCGGAAGATATTCCCTGTCTTATAATCAAACTTGGTGGAATATCCCATTTTAAAGATATTGGGCAGATGCCGGGGAGAGATGCCGGGGCCGTCGTCGGAAACGGAAAATTCATACTGGCCGTCCTTTAAATGCTCTTCGATCCGGATGGTCCCGCGCTTCGTCCCGGCCTCAATGGCCTCGATGGCGTTGTTTACCAGGTTTTTTAATACGGCCATCAGCTCATAGTGCTCTCTGGTGATGAAGTCGTCGGAGCACTGGAAGACCAGACGGATATGGACGGGCTTTGTTTCCAGGATGTGATAGGTGGTGGCCTCCAGAATCTGGAGAAGATCCTGGAAGCTCATCTGTTTTTCGTCATATTCTTCAGAGATCTCCTCTTCGATCCCCTGGATGATCCGGATGTAATCCTTTTTGATCTCATGGACGTCTCTGGCAATGGACAGGGACATTTTTTTCATGTCGTCTGGGACATCCATGGAGGACAGCCGCTCATAAAGCCGGTAGGCGTTGCTCATGACGGATTCGATCTCCTCGGAGTTTTTCTTCATAAAATAAATTTCGTTTTTCAGTCCTGTGGTCATAAGGAACAGCCGCCGGTAGCGGTTTTCATGCTCCTCTTTTTTTAACAGGGTCCGGTACTGGCTTTCTGCCGCCAGAAACAGACCGGCAAACAGAGTCCGGAAGGCGGCCACCAGAACCAGATAGCCGGCCATGGAGGCAGAGAGCGTTCCGGAACGGGTGCTTTCAAAGATACAGATTTCCAGCAGGTTGGAAAAAAGATCGCAGACAAACACCGACGGGAACAGCCGCCGGTAGGAGACGGTGGGCTTACTGGGGACCAGGACGGAAAAAAGAAGTCCGTAGCAGAGGTAGAAAATGGAGTTGGTCATGAGCTGTCCCGCCGTTTCCGGGGGAGAAGAGAGGCCGCTGGCTGCCAGAATGAAACGGAAAAGGAATACCACCGCTGCCGTGGCCACGGAGATCTGGATCGTGGAAACGCTTTTTCCGATGGTCATAAGGAGGACCGGAAGAAGGATCACGGCGCTGGAGATCCGGAAGCCGGATACAAAGACATTCCAGTAAAGCTGGGACGCCAGGGCCACAATGGTCCCGATCAGAAGACTGCGTTTCCATTCATGCATACGTTTTCCTCCCTGTTTTCCTCGTTTTTTAATGTAATGATACGTTAAGAAAAGTCAAATGTCAATGAAACCGGCTTAAGAATCTTTTGCGGGAACTGGGAAAAATGTATGAAAATAAAGCTGGAATCTTTATTTTTTTGTTGTAAGAAACGATGGATTCGATTATAATGGAAGCATAAAACGCAATCACTATATCGTGTTTAAGAAAGAGGAGGTTATTGGGACATGAAACCATATCGTGAAATGTCAAAAGAGGAGCTCGCTTCCTTAAAGGAGCAGCTTACTGCTGTTTACAAAGAGTACCAGGGAAAAAATTTAAGCCTTAATATGGCCCGCGGAAAGCCAAGCCCGGACCAGTTAAATCTGTCTCTTCCGATGCTGGACGTTTTAAACAGCAAGAGCGATTTCATGACCGCTGACGGCGATGTGAGAAACTACGGTGTTCTGACCGGTATTCAGGAAGCCAAGGAATTAATGGGCGGAATGATGGATGCTCCCGCAGAGAACGTGATCATGTACGGAAGCGCCAGCCTTACTTTAATGTACGATACCGTATCCCGTTCTTATACCCACGGCGTAATGGGAAATACGCCCTGGTGCAAGCTGGACAAGGTGAAATTCCTCTGCCCGGTTCCCGGCTATGACAGACACTTTGCCATTACCCAGTTCTTTGGAATCGAAATGATCAACATCCCGCTCCATGAGGACGGTCCGGATATGGATCTGGTTGAGCAGTATGTGAACAACGACGAGGCCGTAAAGGGTATCTGGTGCGTACCGCTGTACTCCAACCCGTCCGGCCAGTGCTACTCTGACGAGGTTGTAAAACGCTTTGCAAACTTAAAGCCGGCTGCAAAGGATTTCCGTATTTACTGGGATAACGCATACTGCGTACATCACCTGTATCCGGATCATCCGTGCCACGTTCTGGAGATCCTTTCCGAGTGTGAAAAGGCTGGAAACCCGGATATGGTATATAAGTTCGGTTCCACCGCGAAGGTTACCTTCCCGGGCGCCGGAATTTCTGCCATCGCTACCTCCAAGGCCAATATCGAGGATATCAAGAAGCAGATGACAAACCAGCTCATCAGCCACGATAAGATCAACCAGCTCCGTCATGTGCGCTTCTTTAAGAATTTAGACGGCATCAAGGCTCATATGGCAAAGCACGCCGAGCTCCTTCGTCCCAGATTCGAGGCTGTGGATGAGATCTTAAACGGAGAGCTGGCAGGCCTTGAGATCGGCCAGTGGACCAAGCCCCAGGGCGGATACTTCGTATCCTTCGACGCTTTAGACGGCTGTGCCAAGGCGATCGTTGCAAAATGTAAGGAGGCCGGCGTTGTGATGACAGGCGCAGGCGCAACCTTCCCCTACGGCAAGGATCCCCACGACTCCAACATCCGTATCGCTCCGTCCTTCCCGTCCTTAGAGGACTTAAAGCTGGCTGCAGAGATCTTCTGCGTATGCGTGAAGTTAGTGAGCATCGATAAATTACTGGAAGCTTAGGAAGCGGACTCTGTATAAAAGTTCATATTTTTTCTTCTTTTGGGACTGGGCCTTATATTTTGGGTCCAGTCCCTTTACTTTTTGTCCGGGCTATAATAAAATGAGGAAGGATTTTCAAATATAACGATACGGGAGAAAAAAATGGAAAATAGAAAGAAGGAAGCGGCGGGGGCTTCCGGGGACCGGAGCGGCGGAGCAGTCCGGGAGGGCGCGGCGTATCTGGTCTTTGGAGTCCTTACGACCCTCATCGACTATGTGATCTCCAACGGCCTGTTTTATCTGGCCCATATGGACCCGGTGCCGGCCCAGTCCATTGCCTGGGCGGCGGCGGTGCTCTTTGCCTTTGTGACCAATAAATGGTGGGTGTTTGGAAGTCATACTCTGGAGCCCAGGGCTGTATGGGGGGAGTTTACCTCGTTCGTCCTGTGCCGGGTGGCCACCTTTTTATTTAATCTGGCGGCTATTTTCGTCATGGTGGATGTTCTGAAGATGGAATTCTTTATATGCAAGCTGGCTATTTCCGTGGTGGTGGTGATTTTAAACTACGTGCTCAGCAAGCTGGTGATCTTTACTCATAAAAAATAACGGACAGAAAAAGGAGTACCTGGAGTCATGGAACCAAACAGCAGAAAACGATCCTCGCTGATCCGTCCGGGAGACGGGCTGGTCATTGCATTTTTTGTTCCGGTGGTCATTATGATCATCATTTTTATCCAGAGAGGCATTTTTCCATTTGGGGAAGAAAGCTTTCTCCGGACAGATATGTACCATCAATATGCGCCGTTCTTCTCTGAATTCCAGCATAAGCTGCGGACAGGCGGCAGCCTTCTGTACAGCTGGGACGTGGGGATGGGAGTCAATTTTGCGGCCCTTTACGCCTACTATCTGGCCAGTCCCCTGAACTGGCTGGTGATCCTGTGTCCAAAGGCCTATATTATTGAGTTCATGACTGGCATGATCGTTGTAAAGATCGGTCTTTCGGGCTTAAGCTTTGCCTGGTATCTGAAAAAGCACTGCCATACAGAAACGGCCGGAGTCGGATATTTCGGCATTTTTTACGCCCTTTCCGGCTATATGGCCGCATACAGCTGGAATATCATGTGGCTGGACTGCATTATCCTGTTCCCGCTGATCGTTCTGGGGCTGGAGCGGCTGGTGAAGGAGGGAAATGGATTTTTCTACTGCGTTGCCCTGGGACTTTCCATTCTTTCCAATTATTATATCTCCATCATGACCTGCCTGTTCATGGTGCTGTATTTTATTGCCCTTCTGATCATGGAGAAGCCGGGGCCGGTGAAAAAATACGTTATGGCCGGGGTCCGGTTCGGGGTCTATTCTCTGATCGCCGGAGGCCTGGCGGCCTTTGTTCTCCTGCCGGAGGTGGCTGTTTTAAAGAGCACAGCCTCGGGAAACATGAATTTTCCCAAGACGCTCACGTCCTATTTTCCCATCTTCGATATGCTGGCCCGCCACATCGGCAACGTGGAAACGGAGACAGGGCTGGACCATTGGCCCAACATTTATTGCGGCGTGGCTGTGTTTTTATTCTTCCTGCTGTACCTGGCATGCAAAAAGATCTCTGCAAAGGAAAAAAGCGTTTACTGCGGCCTGCTCCTGATCTTTTTTGCCAGCTTCTCTGTGAATGCCCTGAATTTTATCTGGCACGGGCTCCACTATCCAAACAGCCTGCCCTGCCGCCAGTCGTTTATTTATATTTTCCTGATGCTGTTTGTCTGCTTCCGGGCATTCCAGTATCTGCGGGATATTCCCAGACGCCATATTGCCGCGGCGTTCTGGGGAAGCGTCTGCTTTGTGATCCTGGCGGAAAAGCTGGTGGAGCAGGAGCATTTCCACTTTGCCGTATATTATGTGGCCATCCTCTTTCTGGCAGCCTATACGGGACTTATATATTTATATAAGAAGAGAAGGAGAGAGCTGGCGGCATTTCTGGCCCTGGCCCTGGTGGCCGTGGAGGCGGCCGTCAATACCACGGTCACCAGCGTCACCACCACCAGCCGGGAGGCATATACTAGGGACAATAAAGAGGTATGGGCCCTGATGGAAAAGCTGGAGCCGGCGGAGGATTTTTACCGGGTGGAGAAAAAGACGAGAAAGACAAAAAATGACGGGGCATGGATGAACTTTCCGTCGGTATCCCTGTTTTCCTCCACTGCAAATGCGGATCTGACGAAATTTTTTAAGCGCATGGGCTGCGAGGCATCCACCAACGCATACAGCATCACCGGCAGCACGCCTCTGGTGGACAGCC
This sequence comes from uncultured bacterium, assembly GCA_905215775.1. Classification (GTDB taxonomy): domain Bacteria; phylum Bacillota; class Clostridia; order Lachnospirales; family Lachnospiraceae; genus Alitiscatomonas. Next base: position 21,827 of record CAJMRM010000028.1, on the reverse strand, counting down.
TGCTGTCGGTCCGCTATGCCCTGTATTCGGAATACATTCCCAATACAGATCTGGTGAACTACATCCAGGAGAGCGGAGGCACTTACCTGTATGAGAATCTGTATACCCTGCCCCTGGGGTTTGTCCTGCCCTATGATCTGGCGGACAACTGGCAGTACCAGATGGAGAACCCGGCGGAGGTGCAGAACGATCTCTGCCTGCTTCTGGGAGCGGACGACGTTCTTGTGCCGGTGGAAACGGAGGTATCCGGATCCGGGTGCACCTTCACCGCCGATATGGCCGGAGAATATTACGTATATATCCAGAACAAAAAGGTAAAGAATGTCAAGGCATCCCTGCCATCGGGAGAAAAGAACTTCAGCAATGTGGACCGGGGATACCTGCTGGAAATGGGAAATCTTTCTGAGGGGAGCCGGATCACCCTGACGCCGGGAGAGTCTGGGGAAACTCTTACGGCAGCCGTTTACCGTTTCTCTCCCAGGGCCATGATCCAGGTCTACGACCGTCTGGACCAGTCTCCGCTCCATCTGGACAGCTGGACGGATACAAAGCTTACCGGGACGGTCAGTGCCGCAGAAGCAGGAACCCTGTTTCTTTCGATCCCTTACGATAAGGGCTGGACCATCACCATTGACGGACAGCCGGCAGAGGGAGAGAAGATCCTGGAGGCATTCCTGTCTGTTCCGGTGGAAGCGGGGACCCATGAGATCGCCCTGTCTTATATGCCCGGCGGATTTGTTCCGGGAATAGCCATTTCCGGAGGCTCTCTGGCGGTTCTGGCGCTTTTATGGTTCGTAAAGCGCCGCCGTCCCGGCCAGGCCGTTAAATAACCGGTCCCGGCTGACTGCCGGTTCCCACGAAAAAAACCGCCGCATCTGCGCGGCGGTTTTTTCAGTATTAATATCAATATGGAAAGGGGAAGGAAGGCCCCTGAATCCCGTGTTTAATCGTTGGGCTCACAGTTTTCCCAAAGCTCGTTCAGTTCGATGGTCATTGATCGATACCTCCTTATCCAGACATCCAAAACCATGTTCAGCGGTGGATCCTAAGCCGCTTCGCTGCTCTGTTTTCTTATGGGCATACTATAACACTCCCGGCTTTCGTTGTAAAATGTTTAATTTTTTGATATAATGTTAATAAGTATTAACATTTTCAGCACAGGAGGCTGTGTATGACATTTCTGGAGATCGAGGCTTTTTTGAAAATAACAGAAACCGGCAGCTTTTCCGCCGCCGCCGATGCCCTTTATGTGACCCAGCCGGCCCTGGGCCGCCGGATCCGCGCTATGGAGGAGGAGCTGGGATATCCTCTCTTTGTCCGGGGAAAGGGGCTCAGGAAGGTGGAGCTGACCCGCCAGGGCCATGCCTTTATCGGAATTGCCCATCGGTGGCAGGCTCTGTGGAACGAGACAAGGGAGGCAGCGCTTTTGGCTCCATCCAGGAACTTTTACGTGGCCAGTGTGGGAAGCCTTCTGGCTTTTATGCTTCCGACGGTGTTCCGTACCTTTATGAAGGAAAATCCGGAATGCAGCCTGCACGTTTCCACCCTGCATTCCAGCGAGGCCTATTCCTATGTGAATAACCGGTCTGTGGACATTGCATTTATTACGGATCCGATCTATTCCTCCTCGGTCGGGACCCATATCCTGTTCCGGGAAAGGCTCTGCCTGGTGGCGGGGAAGGAGCTGAACCTTCCGGAGCATGTAAGGATCGGGGAGCTGGATCCGCGTCTGGAGATCCGTACCATGTGGGACCGGAATTTTGACGCCTGGCACAGCTATTTCTTTGGAGATAACGTCGCTCCCCGGATGTATCTGGATGAAATGGGGTTTCTGCAGTATTTTACCCAGAGCGGGGACAACTGGGCGTTCCTGCCCGTGTCCATTGCCAGAACGGTTTTAAAGGATGCGCCGGTGTCCATCCATACCCTGGATGTGGAGCCTCCAAGCCGGACCCTTTACTACCTGGACCGGGTGGACGACCGTTCGCCTTACCAGGAGCATCTTTTGAGGCTGTGCAGACAGAAGCTGTCCCTGGAGGAGGGGATCCGGGTGGAGGAGGAATAGAAAATGGGAAGCGAGCAGGAAAAATGGCCGCCCTGGGATCTGGAACAGATCCCGGGACGGCCGTTTGGGTTGTATAGGATCGGAGCGAGAAGCTTCCGGTCATTACCGCTTGTTGCTGCGTCTCCAGATATGCATTTTTTCTGCTTCTGCGATGAGCTCGTCACGGAACTGGGGATGGGCGATGGAGATGATGGCCTCAGCCCTCTGCCAGGTGGACAGGCCCTTTAAGTTCACCATGCCGTACTCCGTTACCAGGTGATGGGTATTGGCACGGGTGTCTGTGACGATGGAGCCCGGATTTAAGGTGGGAAGGATCCGGGATTTTAACTGGCCGTCCTTTGTCTTAAAGGTGGAGGAGCAGCAGATGAAGCTCTTTCCGCCCTTGGAAAGGTATGCGCCCAGAACGAAATCCAACTGTCCGCCGGCGCCGCTGATGTGCTTGATCCCTGCGGATTCGGCATTGACCTGTCCGAAGAGGTCCAGGTCCACGGCATTGTTGATGGACATGAAGTTATCCAGGGCAGAGATGGTGCGGATATCGTTGGTGTAGCTTACGGGAGCAGACATACATTCCGGATTCCGGTTCAGGTAGTCGTACAGCTTTTTCGTACCTGCGCCGAAGCCGTAGACCTGGCGGCCCTTGTCGATATTTTTCTTTGCGCCGGTGATCTTTCCGGCCATGGCGATATCCACGAAGGCATCCACATACATTTCCGTATGGACGCCCAGATCCTTTAAGTCAGATTTTGCGATCAGGGAGCCGACGGCGTTGGGCATTCCGCCGATGCCCAGCTGTAAGCAGGCGCCGTCGGGGATCTCGTTTACGATCAGCTTTGCCACTGCCTCGTCCACCTCGGTGGCAGGGGCTCCGGCCATTTCCGGAATGGAGGGGTTATCACCCTCTACGATCATATCTACCTTGGAAATATGGATCCCTTCCTCGGTTCCGCCGTAGCAGACAGGCATATTTTCGTTGACCTCCACGATCACGGTCCTGGAGGTTTCGCAGACAGCGGCCAGATGAGAGGCGTTGGGACCAAAGTTAAAGAAGCCGTGCTCGTCCATGGGGGCTACCTGGAAGACAGCCACGTCCGGACGGTTTTCTTCAGACATATCCCGGTAGAAGCGGGGAAGCTCTGAATAGCGCATGGGGCCGTAGAAGGCAAAGCCCTGGGCAATGGCCTTTCTTTCGATGCCGCTCATATGCCAGGAGTTCCAGGTGAAATGGTCGGCCGGGTTTTCAATCTTAAAGATCTCCGGGACCCACATAAGGATGCCGCCGCGGAAATTGACGTTATAAAGCTCCGGCAGCCGTTTGGCGATCTCTGCATCTGCGGCCACAGGGGTGCTGGTGGTCCAGGCATAATCGACCCAGTCTCCGGACTTCACAGTCTTTGCAGCTTCGCTGGCGGACACAAGCTTGTCCTGATACATTTTTCTGATATCCATGGTTTAGGACCTCATTTCTTTTATGATATTCTTTCACTGTCCGCAGCCAGGAACCCGGACAGAAATTTGACTCGTTTTCTATTCTAGCATTTTCTAAATGGACGGTCAATAATTTCACGAAATTATAGAAAAAGAAGCCCGGATGTTTATAAAAAATACATGAAAAACCTTGCTAGTTATTTGACAGGCCAATTATTTGGTGATATGATTATGATACATCATATTGTCGGGGGATATGGGGTTTTCCGGCCTCCGGCGATGGTATAATGAGGAGGAAAATCATATGGCAAAGAAAATCGTACTGGCAGGTGCATGCCGTACCGCCATCGGCACAATGGGAGGCGCTTTAAGCACTGTACCGGCGGCCGACCTTGGCGCGATCGTGATCAAGGAGGCCTTAAAGAGAGCCGGTGTGGCTCCTGAGCAGGTTGACCAGGTTTACATGGGCTGTGTGATCCAGGCCGGACAGGGACAGAACGTGGCCCGTCAGGCTTCCATCAACGCAGGACTTCCCATCGAGGTTCCGGCGGTCACCATCAACGTGGTATGCGGCTCCGGCTTACAGAGCGTCAATATGGCTGCCCAGATGATCGAGGCAGGCGACGCAGACATCGTGGTCGCAGGCGGCTGCGAGAACATGTCCCTGGCTCCCTATGCGATGATGAAGGGCCGTTACGGCTACCGCATGGGCAATGCAGAGCTGGTGGATACCATGGTAAACGATGCATTATGGGATGCATTCAACCATTATCATATGGGAATCACTGCCGAGAATATCTGCGAGCAGTGGGGACTCACAAGAGAAGAGCTGGACAAGTTCGCTATGGTGAGCCAGAACAAATGCGAGGCTGCCCAGAAGGCAGGCGCGTTTAAGGACGAGATCGTTCCGGTGGAAGTAAAGACAAAGAAAGCCACCATTATCGTAGATACGGATGAAGGCCCCAGGGCAGGCTCCAATATGGAGGCTCTTGGAAAGCTGCGTCCGGCATTTAAGAAGGACGGAATGGTAACCGCCGGCAACGCCTCCGGCATCAACGACGGCGCAGCAGCCGTTGTGGTAATGAGCGAGGAGAAGGCGAAGGAGCTGGGCGTTACTCCCATGGCCACATGGGTAGCCGGAGCTCTTGCAGGCGTTGAGCCCCGCATCATGGGCATCGGTCCCGTGGCAGCCACAAAGAAGGTAATGGAAAAGACTGGAATGAACATCGGCGACTTCGACGTGATCGAGGCCAACGAGGCATTTGCCGCCCAGTCCGTGGCAGTAGGAAAAGAGCTTGGTTTTGATCTGGAAAAATTAAATCCCAACGGCGGAGCCATTGCCCTGGGCCATCCGGTTGGAGCCTCCGGCTGCCGTATCCTGGTGACCCTGCTCCACGAAATGCAGAAGATGGACGCAAAGACAGGTCTTGCAACGCTCTGCATCGGCGGCGGCATGGGCTGTGCCACCATCGTAAAGAGGGATTGATCTTAAACTGAGCAGGAGGCGACCGGAATGAGCTTTGTTACATACGAGCAGGACGGCTATGTTGGTGTGATCACCATTAACCGCCCGGAAGCTTTGAATGCGTTAAATACCCAGGTCCTGAAGGACCTGGATGCTGTGATCGACAATATCGACCTGGATGAGACGAGAGCCGTCATCGTGACCGGTGCCGGGGAAAAGGCCTTTGTGGCCGGAGCCGACATTGCGGCCATGAGCACCATGACCGTAAAGGAAGGCCGTGAATTTGGAAAATTCGGAAACGATATTTTCAGGAAGCTGGAAACGCTTCCGATCCCGACCATTGCGGCGGTCAACGGGTTTGCCCTGGGCGGCGGCAATGAGCTGGCAATGAGCTGCGATATCCGTTACTGTTCTGAAAACGCAGTGTTCGGACAGCCGGAGGTGGGCCTTGGGATCACCCCGGGCTTCGGAGGCACCCAGCGCCTTGTGAGGATCGTCGGGACTGGAAAAGCGAAGGAAATGGTATTTACCGGCCAGAATATCAAAGCCGATGAAGCGCACAGGATCGGCCTGGTAAACGGCGTATGCTCCAGAGAGGAGCTGATGCCGACGGTCATGAAGCTGGCGCAGAAGATCGCTTCCAACGCCCCCATCGCTGTGAGGAACAGCAAGCGGGCCGTGACGGACGGTTTTCTTTCCGATCTGGACCACGCCATTGCCATTGAGGAGCAGTATTTCTCCGAGTGCTTTGAGACAGAGGACCAGAAAGAGGGAATGCGGGCTTTTCTTGAAAAACGGAAGGTTGAAACATTCAACAACCGGTAAAGGCGGGAGGCTTCCCGCGTAAACGTAAGGAGGCATAATCATGAAGGTTGGTGTGATTGGAGCCGGAACCATGGGTTCCGGGATCGCTCAGGCATTTGCCCAGACCGAGGGCTATGAAGTAATGCTCTGCGATATCAATGAGACATTCGCTGCAAATGGTAAAAATAAAATCGCAAAAGGGTTTGAAAAGAGGATCGCCAAGGGGAAGATGACCCAGGAGGACGCAGATAAGATCCTTGCCAAGATCACCACTGGCGTGAAGGATATCTGCGGAGACTGCGACCTGATCGTAGAGGCTGCCATTGAAAATATGGAGATCAAGAAGCAGACCTTCAGGGAGCTGGACGCAATCTGCAAGCCGGAATGCATCTTCGCCACCAATACCTCTTCTCTGTCCATCACAGAGATCGGAGCAGGCATCAACCGCCATGTGGTGGGAATGCATTTCTTCAATCCGGCTCCGGTGATGAAGCTGGTGGAGGTCATCGCAGGACTGAACACGGCTCCCGAGGCTGTGGAAGCGGTGAAGAAGATCTCCGAGGAGATCGGAAAGACACCGGTACAGGTGGAGGAGGCTGCCGGTTTCGTGGTAAACCGGATCCTGATCCCGATGATCAATGAGGCCATCGGCATTTACGCCGAGGGCGTTGCGTCCGTGGAGGGCATCGATACAGCCATGAAGCTGGGCGCAAACCATCCCATGGGCCCCCTGGCTCTGGGCGACCTGATCGGTCTGGACGTGGTCCTGGCCATCATGAACGTTTTGGAAACAGAAACAGGAGATCCCAAATACCGTCCCCATCCGCTTCTTAAGAAGATGGTGCGCGGAGGCCTTCTGGGACAGAAGACAGGCAAGGGATTTTACGATTATTCCCGTTAAAGACAACCGGGAAAGAAAAAGGGTCCAGCCCGCGGGGGTTCCCACGGGCCGGACTGTATGTCTGGGAACATAGAGAGGATGCCGCATCCACATTCTCTTATGTTATATATGATACAATTCACAAGGAGGAACTAAAAACATGGATTTTACATTAAGTAAAGAGCATGAGATGGCGAGAACATTATTCCATGATTTCGCTGAAAAAGAAGTTAAGCCTCTCGCTCAGGAAGTTGACGAGACAGAGCATTTCCCGAGAGAGACCGTTGAAAAAATGGCTAAGAACGGTTTCCTGGGAATTCCGGTTCCGAAGGAATACGGCGGACAGGGCTGCGACCCGCTCTGCTATGCAATGTGCGTAGAGGAGCTGTCCAAGGTATGCGGTACCACAGGCGTTATCGTTTCCGCACATACCTCTCTTTGCTGTGATCCAATCCAGACCTACGGTACAGAAGAGCAGAAGCAGAAATATCTGGTTCCGCTGGCAAAGGGTGAGAAGTTAGGCGCTTTCGGCTTAACCGAGCCGGGTGCAGGTACAGATGCCCAGGGCCAGCAGACAAAGGCTGTTCTGGACGGCGACGAGTGGGTATTAAACGGCTCCAAGATCTTTATTACAAACGGTAAAGAGGCTGACGTTTATGTGATCATCGCTGTTACAGGCACCGTTGAGAAGAGAGGCAGAATGCAGAAGGAGATCTCCGCATTCCTGGTAGAAAAAGGAACTCCGGGCTTCAGCTTCGGTACAAAAGAGAAAAAGATGGGTATCAGAGGATCCGCTACATACGAGCTGATCTTCACAGACTGCCGCATTCCGAAGGAAAACATGTTAGGAAAGCAGGGCGAGGGCTTCAAGATCGCCATGCATACTCTTGACGGCGGACGTATCGGTATCGCTGCCCAGGCTCTTGGCCTTGCAGAGGGCGCCCTGGAGAGAACCATCGAGTACGTAAAGGAAAGAAAGCAGTTCGGCCGCGCAATCGGTCAGTTCCAGAATACACAGTTCCAGCTTGCTGATATGGCGACAAAGGTACAGGCCGCACAGTACATGGTATACCGCGCAGCCGTTGCAAAGGCAACACAGAAGACATATTCTGTTGAAGCAGCTATGGCAAAACTGTATGCAGCAGAGGTTGCTATGGAAGTAACAACCAAGGCTGTCCAGCTCCACGGTGGTTATGGCTACATCAGAGAGTACGACGTAGAGCGCATGATGCGTGATGCTAAGATCACAGAGATCTACGAGGGTACCAGCGAAGTTCAGAGAATGGTAATCTCCGGCGCTCTGTTAAAATAAGGTCTGACAGCACGAAAAAACCGGAAAATAAACGAATAATTAAGGAGTGAAATACAGTGAAAGTAGTTGTTTGTATTAAACAGGTGCCGGATACTAAGGGCGGCGTAAAGTTTAAACCAGATGGAACTCTTGACAGAGCAGCAATGCTCACAATCATGAACCCGGATGATAAGGCAGGTCTGGAGGCAGCTCTCCGCTTAAAGGACCAGTACGGCGCAGAGGTTACAGTTGTTACCATGGGTCTTCCGAAGGCTGAAGAGGTTCTCCGTGAGGCTATGGCTATGGGTGCTGATAACGGTATCCTTGTTACAGACCGTGTTCTCGGCGGCGCAGATACATGGGCTACATCCCAGACTCTGGCAGGCGCTTTAAGAAACCTGGACTACGATCTGATCATCACTGGCCGTCAGGCCATCGACGGTGATACTGCACAGGTTGGACCGCAGATTTCCGAGCATCTTGGAATCCCGGTAATCAGCTATGCGCAGGAGATCCAGATCGACGGTGACTCCGTGATCGTAAAACGTCAGTATGATGACAGATACCATATGTTAAAAGCAAAGATGCCGTGTCTGATCACAGCACTTTCTGAATTAAATGAGCCGCGTTATATGACTCCGGGCGGAATCTTTGACGCATATAAGAAGGACATCACTGTATGGGGCAGAAACGACTTAAAGGACGTTCTGGACTCCAACCTGGGTCTGAAGGGATCCCCGACTCAGATCGCAAAGGCGTCTGACAAGGTAAGAAAGGGCGCCGGCGAAAAGGTGGTTCTGGATCCGACAGCTTCTGTAAATTACATTGTGGACAAACTTACAGAGAAGCACGTGCTGTAAGATACAGCTACGTCAAAAAGCGAATTCATAGAATAAAGAAAGTGGTGAACAGTAATGAACTTGGAAGAATATAAGGGTGTATATGTCTTTGCGCAGCAGGTTGATAACGAAGTGAGCAGCATCGCTTTGGAGCTGATCGGCAAAGGTAAAGACTTAGCAAAAGATTTAAATACTACTGTGACAGCAGTTTTAGTAGGTTCCAACGTAATGGGACTGACTGAGATCCTGGGCGAGTACGGCGCTGACAGAGTCATCGTTGTAGATGATCCGGAATTAAAGGAGTACAGAACAGAGCCCTATACCCACGCTCTGGCATCTGTGATCGAGAAGTACAAACCGGACGTATTCCTCATCGGTGCAACAGCCATCGGCCGTGACCTTGGTCCCCGTGTCTGCGCACGGATCCACACAGGTCTGACCGCTGACTGTACACAGCTTGACATCGGTGATTTCCCGCTGGTTCCCACACCGGGCAAGGAGCAAAAGCACAACCAGCTTCTCATGACCCGTCCGGCATTCGGCGGAAACACCATCGCAACCATCGCCTGCCCAGAGTTCCGTCCGCAGATGGCAACGGTTCGTCCCGGCGTTATGCAGAAGCTTCCGCGTGAGGCTGGAAGAAAGGCTGAGATCGAGGAATTCAATCCTGGCTTCGTTCCCAACGAGAAATACGTTGAGATCATGGAAGTGGTTAAGGCTGTTTCCAACGTTGCCGATATCATGGACGCTAAGATCCTTGTTTCCGGCGGCCGCGGCGTAGGAAGCCCGGAGAACTTCAAGATCCTGGACGAGCTGGCTGAGGCCATCGGCGGCACCGTAAGCTGCTCCCGTGCAGTTGTAGACGCTGGCTGGAAGCCCAAGGATCTTCAGGTTGGACAGACCGGTAAGACCGTTCGTCCTCACGTTTACTTTGCCATCGGTATCTCCGGAGCCATCCAGCACGTGGCTGGTATGGAGGAGTCCGACATCATCATTGCCATCAACAAGGATGAGTCCGCTCCGATCTTCGATGTTGCCGATTACGGCGTAGTAGGCGACCTGAACAAGATCGTTCCGGTTCTTACCCAGAAGATCAAAGAAGCAAAAGCAGCAGCTGGCAAATAAGAGCGAAGCTGAAATATAAAATCTGATCAGAATAAACAACCACATGTGGAACGGAAATACAAGTATCGGAACGGAATTACAAAAACGAGAACGGAAATACATGTAGCTGAACGGAAATACATTTAACAGAACGGAAGAACAAAAAAGAAGCCCGACCGTGTCCAGTGAACTGGCCGGAAGGGCTTCTTTTTTTGCTGCTTCTGCGTTAAATTGTCTTTTCTGGGAAGGACAGATATGCTTTATTTACCACATGCGCGGGGACCTGACCAGATACCAGCGCCCGGATATCTTCCACAAGCATTGGAAGGATCACATCGCCAAGGTCTGCGGTTCCTCCGCCGATATGGGGCGTAACGATGATATTTGGGTCCTCCAGCAGCTCATGACCGGCAGGAAGGGGCTCTTCCTCCACCACGTCCAGCCCGGCTCCGGAAAGCTTCCCGGTACGGACAGCCTCTGCCAGGGCCTTGTCGTCCACCAGCCCGCCGCGGGAGGTGTTGATGAGGATGGCGCCGTCCTTCATTGCGGCTATTTCCCGGGCTCCGATCATATGGCGGTTTTCTTCGGTGAGAGGAACATGAAGCGTGACGATATCGGAGGAGGCCAGAAGCTTCTCCAGAGGCTCATAGGAAAGCTGCCATTGCTGCTCCATGGCCGGAGAAAGGCGGAATGGATCATAATACCGGGTCACGGCGCCGAAGGCCTGGGCCTTTTTTGCCACCAGGCGTCCAATGTTTCCGGCTCCGATGATGCCGAGGGTCTTCCCATTTAAACGGAAGGAGCTGTTGAGAAAGGTATTTTTGCTCCAGGAACCATGTGCCAGGCATTCCGTGTGGCAGAGGAGCTTTCTTCCAACGGCCAGCATAAGAAGGAGCGCCAGTTCGGAAACGGCTTCAGCATTGGCGCCGGGGGTGTTGGTCACATAGATCCCCCGTTCCCCGGCGGCCTGGATATCCACGGAGTCAAAGCCTGCGCCCCAGCGCAGGATCATCCTCAGGCGGGGATTGCGCTCAATGACGGTTCTGGGAGCCTTGAAGATCCGGAGGATCATGATCTCTGCATCGGTCATGGCCTCATAGGCCTCCGGGGTGTCCACCGCGGTAAGGCTAAAATCAGTTTCCGGCAGCAGGGCGCGGAGCTTTTCAAATGTATGGGCAGGGTAGTTTCCGGCAAGAACGACATTTACCATGGTTTAGGCCTCTCCTTTCTGCTCTTTTGCAAGACGGTCTGCCGTCTGGGAGATCAGCTCCTCAGAGGGATCCTTCTGGTTCACAGAGGAAACCTCCGCAATCAGATGGAACAGGTTTACGCCTTTCTCAGCAGCCGTCTTTTTGAAGCGGCTTAAAAAGCTGGAATGGCAGCCGGCATAGCCCAGGGTCAGATCGGTGGGAGAGATGGGATTATGGTAATGATGGGCGGCCATGGCGGGCTGCAGCCGGTTTTCGATGAAGTCCAGCATACCCATCAGATCAATATCCATCATTGCACCGTGCCGCTGCATCAGAGCCACACAGACCTCCGTTGCCAGGTTTCCGGCGCTTCTTGCCATACCCATAAGCCCACAGTCCAGGATCGCTGCCCCGTTCTGCCAGGCGGCCAGGGCGTTGGCGGCAGAAAGACCCAGATTATTGTGGCAGTGGAAGGCGACAGGGATGGAGAGCGCGTCTGACAGGGCCTCTGTATAGGCAGCTGCCTGGTCCGGGAGCATGGTGCCGGCAGAATCCATGATGGTGTACTCGTCGAGGCCGGCGGCCTCCAGTTTTTTTGCCTCCTCAGCCAGCTGGTCCGGGGGCAGGAGATATGCCTTCATTGCAGAGTAGAACGCTTTTTTATTTCTTTTTTTGATATCCCTGATGGCAGTCAGGGCAATGTCCCCGTCGCCTGCGTCTGCGCCGACCCGGAGGAACGCCATTCCGTTTTCAGCAGCCAGATCCACATTTTTTTCCCGGTAGCGTTTCGCATTTAAAAACATGCCGATATCCGAACCCCGGTTTAAATATTTCTGTGCGATCCGCAGATATTCCATATCTGTCAGTGCATCTGTAAAGCCTGCGATTTCGTAGGCTCCGATTCCGCCGGAATTGCCAATTTCAATGAACGGCACATGGCAGGAGGTGAGCCCGTCCAGCACCATATCGGTAAGATCGGCGGGAAATCCCTTGCCGATCACATTTCCTCCGTCCCGTAAGGTACAATCCATTAATTTTATTTTGTCCATAGCGCGATCTCCTTTGATGAAAGTTTATGCCGGGATACTGAAAAGCTGCGCTAAGAAATCTTCTGAGCGCTTTTATTCTCCGTATCCCTTCAATGAATCAGCTTTATTTTTTCACAGGTCTATGATATCATTTGGATATAACAATGTCTAACAGCATATTTTTAATAAAACCACAATATATAAATTGTGAATAAGGGGAAGTATCTATGAATTTAAAAAGCATCGAATATTTTTTGACGACGGTGGAGGAGATGAATGTGACCCGGGCGGCAGAGCGGCTGTTTATCAGCCAGCAGGCCCTGAGCAGTCATCTGAAACGGCTGGAGGAGGAGTACGGGGTACGCCTGTTTGAGCGGAAGCCCTCCCTGAGGCTGACACTGGAGGGGGAGCAGATGGTATTTTACGGAAAGCATATCGTTCAGGCAGAGGCCAATCTGCGGGCCGCCTTTTCTGATATCAGCAAAAACCACCGGGGCGTACTCAGAGTCGGGATCTCACGGCTCCGCAGCAGCGTATTTTTTCCTGTGATTTGGGAGTTTTATCATGATTCCCATCCCAATATTTCCATAGAGCTCATCAATGGAAACAGCAATACCTTTGAGGAGCTGCTGCAGGCAGGCCGTCTGGACCTGTACATTGGCGTGGACGTTGGAGAGAGCGCCGGAAGAGACAGGATCGAGCTTACAAAGGAAAAGGTACAGTGCTGTTTTTCTGAGGAGCTTTTAAAGGAATATTATCCGGAGGAATGGGAGGGGATCCTGGAGGACTTCAGGAATGGAGCCGATCTCAGGCGCATCCTGCGTCTTCCGTTTATTACGGTCTGCCAGGGAAACCGCTTGAGAAAAGGAATCGACGCCTTTTTTTCCACCTGCAGCCTGCCCAGGTATGTTTTTGAATGCGACGAGCAGGAGCTTGTATATGAGCTGGCCGGAAAGGGAAATGGGGCAGGACTTTTGTCTCCGGTGGTCTGCTGGAAGAATTACCATGAAAAAAAGAGATCGGGAACCCCGTTTTATGTATTTCCGGTTATAAATGAGATACCGGAAAATACGGTTTCCCTGGTGTACCGGAACGATTCTCCGCTTCCGGGCTATATGAAGGATTTTATCCAGGACGCCGGAATGGTGTTCCAGAATTATTCCAGATCCATCAGCCGGCATTTTAGCTAGAGAAAAACATTTCCCGCAGGATCCGGAGGAGGGGCGGCTCATGGGAAGGGCCATGCCGGACGCAGAAAGCTCCTTTTATCCGAACGGCGGGCATATCGTTTCTGGCGGGTGCTACGTCCTTCACAGGCGGAGCGTAAGAATCCTGTAAGAATTTTGTTACGCATGGTACTTGACATTACATAGTAGTAGATATAATATAGTATTACAAATGAAAAAGGCCGGGAAAGGAAGGGTTGACAGATGAATGCGCAGTTAAAGAAAGGCGTCCTGGAGCTGGTGGTCCTGGAATCGGTCCGGCAGAGGGATATGTACGGCTATGAGCTGGTGGAGGAGGTATCCAAGGTGGTGGATGTCAACGAGGGAACCATCTATCCGCTTCTTAAGCGGCTGACCAATGAACGGTATTTTGAGACGTATCTGAGGGAATCCACAGAGGGACCGCCCAGAAAATATTACCATCTGACGGCGGCCGGGGTCCTGTACCGGGACACGCTGGAGAAGGAATGGAACGAGCTGACTGAAAAAGTAGGAGCATTTTTGGAGGGGTGTAAGAATGGATAAGAATACATTTATGAGAGAGCTGGAGCAATCGCTTTCTGTGCTCCAGGAATCTGAGCTTAAGGATATACTGAGTGAATATGAGCAGCATATCGATATGAAGGTAAAAAGCGGGCTGACAGAGGAGGAGGCCATCGAAGACTTTGGGAGTCTTTCAGAGCTGACGGCAGAGATCCTGGAGGCCTACCATGTGCGGGCCGACTATGATGGAGGGAAGAGAAGCGGAAGGGGCTGGAAGACGGCAGCGGGAAGCCGGAAGGACAGAAAGGAATCTGCCGCAGGCCAGGAATCCGGAGAGGGAGGCTCTTTCTGGCATGGAGAGGAATGGAAGACCCGGGCGGCGGACGCCGGTAAAAGGACTGCGGGCGTTCTTTCCGGACTGGGAAGACGGACTGCCGGCCTGGCCAGACGGGCCGGAACCTGGATCCTGGAGATCCTTGTTTTCTGGAGGGGACTGCTGGGGAGGCCATTCCGGCGGCTGGCCAAGGTCTGGGAGCAGAGGAACGGGGAGCGGATCCATCCGGATGCCGGAGACACGGAGACAGGAATGGCCGGTACGCCGGGAGGAGATATGGGAGCGGCCCTGAAAAGGACGAGGAATCCGGCTGGACGCCGGCTGCTGGCGCTGGTGAAAAAATGTGCGGACTGCGCAGCAGGGCTGGTCTGCGGCACAGTCCGTCTTTTCTGGAATGGAGCCTGGATTTTTCTGGCCGGCTGCCTGTTCTTCCTGGGCCTGTTTTTCCTGTTCTGTCTGGGGCTCCTGGCGGTGCTGATGCTCCAGGGGTATCCGGTGGCAGGCGTGACCGTGGGCTGTCTTGGGGCAGCGGCGAGCCTGTTTTCTGCCGCAGGCCTGGGTATGACTTTTCTGCGGAAACGGAAGAAGGACGGGGATCAGAAAACCGGAAAGACAGAACAGACATTGAAAAAAGAGGATGCAGATACCGGGAGAGAGGAAGCCTCCCCAGGGCTGGAAGCGGATGGAGAAGCGACTCGGAAGGCTGAGCAGGAAGAGTCCCGGGACAATGCGGAGCATGAGAGCAGATGCAGAAAGGAAGGCGGTCAGTATGCGTAGGATACAGAAAATATTACTTGGAACGTTTCTGGGAGGCGTCCTTCTCTGCGGGATCGGGGCAGGAACCGCGCTGGTGGAATATTCGTCCTTTGTGTACGCCGGGGAAAAGAAGATCGGCTGGGAGGATCTGGAAACAAAAAATCTGGATTTCCAGTTTGATCCGGAAAAGGGAAGCGTGATCGTGGACACAGGGTTCTGGGGGCAGAGATCCGGGGAGATGCTCGAAGCGGATATGACGGTTCCGGAGGGCGTGATCCGGTATGAGATCACTTATAATAAGAAGCGGGTGGAGCCGTTCCTGGAGTTTTATGAATTCCGGGAGGGACCAGGAGCAGAAAGCGGGGAGATCCCAGGCGAGGGCCTTACGGGAGGACCTGGAGAGGAAAACGGTGAAGCTGCAAAGGCCGTGGAAACGGAGAGGACCGGGGAAGAAGGGCAAAAAAACAGGGAACCCCAGGGACGGCTGGAGCTTCATGCCTCGGGCCGCGGAAACGATCTGGAGATCTTTATGGAATGTAAGGATGAATTTCTAAAGGAAGTAAAAGAGAAACGGATCTCCAGCTATGAAGTGACGTATATTACGGAAGTCCGGGTATTGGTGAACCCGGAAACCATGGAGGCAGTGGAAGAAAACAGATAAAATTGACCGGAAAGGATACCTGTGCTACAATAAGGGAAGCAGCCTCCCACAGACGTAAGAGGCGAACGCGAAATGACGGAAGATGCGGAGGCAGAATATGAATATAAAACGAGACCTGGTCCAGGGAATGCGGGACGGCTTCCCCATTGGGCTTGGGTACGCCCCGGTGGCGTTTACCTTTGGATTTATTGCGGTTTCAGGGGGACTGCCCCTATGGGCTGCGGCACTGATCTCTCTGACCAATCTGACCAGCGCCGGTCAGTTCGCCGGCACAAACCTGATCCTCCAGGGAGCCGGGTATATGGAGGTGGCCATGACCACCTTTGTGATCAACATCCGGTACATGCTCATGTCCCTGTCCCTGGGACAGCGGCTGGAGAAGGGGACGGGACTTCCGGCGCGGATGGGCTTCAGCTTCGGAATCACAGATGAGACCTTTGTTATGGCCTCCTTAAAGCCCGGGATCCTGCGGGCTCCGTATATGTTCGGGCTGATCCTTTTCCCGATCATCGGCTGGAATCTGGGTACGGTCCTGGGCGGAAGCATCTCCTCTGTGCTCCCGGCGGCCCTCCAGAACGCCATGGGGATCGCCTTATACGGCATGTTCATTGCGCTGATCGTACCGGCCTCCCGGGATTCCTTCCATGTGCTTATGATCGTTGTGATGGCAGTGGCGGCAAACTGCATTCTAAAATATGTCCCCGTTTTTTCCTTTATTTCTTCGGGCTTCCGGATCATTTTGTCCACTGTGCTGGGAGCCGGTTTGGGAGCGGCCCTTTTTCCCAGGGATGAAGCGGAATATGTGACGAAAGAGGAAGCGGAGGAGACGAGTAATGGAAACGCTTGATATGCGGCGGGCAGTGATATGCATTTTTCTCATGGCGCTGGTGACGTATGTGCCGCGGGTGCTGCCCCTTACGGTATTCAGAAAACAGATAAAATCCAGATATATACGGTCGTTCCTGGATTACACGCCTTATGCGGTGCTGGGAGCCATGACTTTTCCGGATGTGTTTACATCCACGGGAAATTTCGTATCAGCCCTGGCAGGGACGGCGGTGGCCCTTATCCTGAGCTATTACAGAAAGGGGCTGGTGACGGTGGCGTGCTCTGCCATCGCGGCCGTGTATATTGTGGAGATACTGTTATAGGAACCGGTGGTTTTTGGTATCTGAGGAGGTGTTTTGCATGCTGACATTAAAAGGGTCAGAAGCGGCGGCTAGGATCAAACAAGAGGTACAGGAAATGACTGGAAGACTCGGCGGGTACGTTCCCACAGCGGCTATCGTCCGGGTCGGAGAGAGGCCGGACGATCTTTCATATGAGAGGAATGTGATGAAGAAGATCACGTCCTTTGGCATGGAGGCCAGGTCTTTTTCCTTTCCGGAGACCATCAGCGAGGAAGAGTTCCGGGAGGAATTCCGGAGGATCAATGAGGATCCGGCTATTGACGGGATCCTGCTGTTCTGCCCGCTGCCACGCCATATGAACGGGCGTATGTTTGAGGAGATGATCCGGCCGGAGAAGGATCTGGACGGGATCAGCCCGGTGAACCGGGCCAGGATCTTTGCCGGGGAGAGCGATGGATTTGCTCCATGTACGGCGGAGGCAGTCATTGAGATCTTAAAGACTTACCAGATCCCCATGGAGGGAAAGCGGGCTGTGGTCGTGGGCCGCAGCATGGTCGTGGGCCGTCCGCTATCCATGCTGTTCTTGAAGGAAAACGCAACGGTCACCGTCTGCCACACAAAAACAGCGGATCTGAAGGCCGTGTGCCGGGAAGCGGATATCCTGGTGGCGGCAGCCGGAAAGGCGGGAATGATCTCCGGGGAATTTGTGAAGCCAGGCGCTGTGGTGGCGGATGTGGGGATCAATGTGGATGAAAGCGGAGCCCTTAGGGGCGATGTGGAATGGGCCGGACTGGAAAATACGGCGGCGGCTGCCACGCCGGTTCCTGGAGGCGTGGGTTCGGTGACAACGGCAGTCCTGTGCCGCCATCTGGCAGAGGCAGCCCTCAGAAAGCATGGGGGAGAGCCGGCATAAACAGGTATGATGAATAAAAATCTTCTGGAAATGGAATACTGACCACAGGTAATCTATTTTCAGGAGGTTTTTTATGTGGGGAATTTTAGCGGCGCTGGTTTCAGGTGCGCTGATGAGTCTTCAGGGCATTTTCAATACGGAGGTTACAAAGCACAGCAGCATCTGGGCCGCGGCAGGATGGGTTCAGGCCACAGCCCTTATCACCTGTGTGGTCCTTTACTTCTGCACCGGCCAGGGCGAGGTCTGGGGCATGTTTTCCATAGACCGAAGGTATATGCTACTGGGCGGCGTTATGGGGGCATTTATTACATGGACAGTGATCCGGAGCATGGATGGACTGGGGCCGGCCAGAGCCACACTGCTGATCGTTGTGACGCAGATCCTGATTTCTTATGTGGTGGAGGTATTTGGGATGTTCGGGGTGGAGAAGGCCGGATTTGAATGGAGAAAGCTGCTGGGAGCCGCCGTTGCCATTGCGGGCATCCTTGTGTTCCGCTGGTAGACGAAAAAGAAAGTTTTCAAAAATGGACTTGTTTTTGGCCGGTGGTTTGGATAGAATAGAAGGAGGCAGAACAGTATCTTCCGGGATATCTTTTCGGGAGGTGCGAATATGGCAAAAAAGTATTGGAAGGCCGCAGCGGCCGCGGCATTTTTCATAGTGGCCGGAGTCTGCTACGGAAGCTCTTTTTTCCGGGAAGGAAGTATAATCCTGGAGGAGACACCGGCGGAGGAAGCCGGGATACAGCCGGCAGACGGGATGGAAAGCGGAGTCCCAGGGGCTGGCAAAGAAGCCGGTTCCGGCCAGAATACGGAAACAGGAAGCGCCCGGGCAGAGGATGAAAGGCCCGGGTACTTTGTACATATCTGCGGCCAGGTAAAGGAGCCGGGGGTTTATGAGCTGCCGGAAGGGAGCCGCGTATTCGAGGCTGTTGAGGCGGCCGGAGGGTTTACCAGGGATGCAGCCGGAGAATATTTAAATCTGGCGGAGAAGATCACCGACGGAATGAAGATCACGGTATATGACCGGGAAGAAGCGGAGGCTTTAAAAAAGACCGGGCCGGACGGAGCCGTGGAAACGGGAGCCGGAGGACTTGTGAATATCAATACAGCCGGTAAGGAAGAATTAATGACTTTAAGCGGGATCGGGGAATCCAAGGCGGAGGATATTATCCGTTACAGGGAGGAGAGCGGAGGATTCCGGACGATTGAGGAGATTATGAAGGTTCCCGGCATCAAGGACGCTGGTTTTCAAAAGATAAAAGACAGGATAACAGTTTGAGTGGGAGGAAAAAATGGCAAGAGTTCTGGTTGTTGACGATGAAAAGCTGATCGTAAAAGGAATCCGGTTCAGCCTGGAGCAGGATGGAATGGAGGTCGATTGCGCATACGATGGAAATGAGGCAATAGAAAAGGCAAAGGAAAAGGAGTACGATGTGGTGCTTCTGGATGTGATGCTGCCTGGACATGACGGGTTTGAGGTCTGCCAGGCGATCCGGGAGTTTTCTGAAATGCCGATCATTATGCTGACCGCCAAGGGCGGGGATATGGATAAGATCCTGGGTCTGGAATACGGGGCCGACGATTATATTACGAAACCGTTTAATATCCTGGAGGTGAAGGCGAGGATCAAGGCGATCATGCGCCGGAACTCCAGACGGAATGGAAAAAACGGAAGACAGGACAATAACATAGTCGTGTTCGGCGACTTGAAGCTGGACCGGGAGGGAAGACGGGTCTTCATACAGGAAAAAGAGATCAAGCTGACAGCCAAGGAATTTGATCTTCTGGAGCTTCTTGTGACCAATCCCAATAAGGTATACAGCCGTGAGGCACTCCTGGGCTACGTCTGGGGGAATAAGGCCATGGACAATGGAGATGTGCGGACCGTGGACGTCCATGTCCGGAGACTGAGAGAGAAGATCGAGCCGAGTCCCAGCGATCCCAAATACGTCCACACCAAATGGGGCGTGGGCTACTACTTCCGCGCATAGCAGAGAGAAGTGCAAAAAACACAGCCCGCGGTCTGCGTCATGCCTGCATGAACGCAGATCGATGGCTGCGTTTTTTCATAGGGCGAACGTTTGCGGACCATGGAAAAGCCTGTGCCGATCCCTGCGCGGCTGCAGGAAAAAGCAAGAAAACCACATTCAGAGGAGAATCGAATGCAAAATACGAATACTAATGCTAATACGAATACAGACACCGGTACAATTACTGGTACAGATATCCGCATCATCCAGGCTTCATTGGCAGATCTTGATTCAGTTACCGCCGTGGAGGCCGTCTGCTTTCCCGCCGCTGAGGCGGCGGGGCGCCAGTCCTTTGCCCGCCGTCTGGAAACATTCCCGGAGGCTTTTTTTCTGGCGGTCCATGACGGACGGATCATAGGATTCATCAACGGATGCGTGACCAATGAAAGGACCATCCGTGATGAAATGTATGAAGACAGCAGCCTGCATGATCCGGACGGCGCGTACCAGAGCATTTTTGGGCTGGATGTGCTTCCGGAATACAGAAACCGCGGGATCGCCGCCATGCTCATGGAGCACATGATCAGGGACGCCAGAGAGAACGGGCGCAGAGGACTGATCCTGACATGTAAGGACCGGCTGATCCATTATTATGAAAAATTTGGCTATAAAAACATGGGGGTATCTGCGTCCGTCCATGGAGGCGCGGTATGGTATGATATGCTCCTGGAATTTGAGGATCAGGCGTCATGAGGATCACGTTGGTCACTGTGGGAAAAATCAAGGAAAAATTTTACCAGGACGCTATAAACGAATATACCAAGCGGCTGAGCCGTTACTGCAAGCTGGATATGATTCAGGTGGCGGATGAAAAAACGCCGGATGGAGCCGGAGAAGCCCTGGAGACTCAGATAAAAGAAAAAGAAGGGAAGCGGATTCTGGAAAACATCAAGGACGGAAGCTTTGTGATCGCCCTGGCCATCGATGGAACCATGCTGGATTCTGTGGAGCTGGCAGATAAGATCGAGAAATGGGGGATCTCCGGCGTGAGCCAGCTTGTGTTTGTCATTGGAGGCTCCCTGGGACTATCAAAGGAGGTGCTTTCCAGGGCCGATTATAAGCTGAGCTTTTCAAGGATGACCTTTCCACACCAGCTGATGCGGGTCATCCTGCTGGAGCAGATCTATCGTAGCTATCGTATCATCCAGGGAGAGCCATATCATAAGTAACGAGCGGTATGTTCCAGCAGATATGACAGGATTTCAGCTGCCGTACTGCCGAAAGGATCAGAAAGCATGCCGGCAAAACCGACATTGGAAACGGTCATACAGTTTTGGATGCGGTTTTTCTCAGAAGATTTCATGCAGACCAGTTGGAAACGGTAACGGGCAAGTTCCCGGAGTTGGCGGAAATCCTTTGGGGGAACGAAGGAACATCTCACAAGGTCAAATTTGTAGAGATCAGCAATCCTTTTTATCTGTTTTCCTGCCTTTGATATATTTGAGATGCGTGAGGCAGACATCAAGGTCATTTTCGAGATACTTAAAAATAGGAATCCAGTACTTCCGGTGGATTCCATACAAATATGATAACAATGATTCTCGATGAGCCAGTTGTGAGGAAGCAGTGGTTAGAGAAGTGGCTTGCACATAATGTGCATTGGGACCAGCTCGGAAACGGGCTGGTTTCTTTAGTTTGCGCGCTATGGGCGCGCTCTAACGGGTGCAGGTCCCGAATATGCCCAGGTATAGGGAAATGTATAGCTGAACAGCAAGGGTGTCCATCGTGAGGTGGAATCTGAAGGAGGTTGTAAACAAACCTCGGATCTGACGAACAGAAATCGCATATGAGACTGGGTTTCGAGAGATAAGTTGGCTAAAAGCAACAAAGTCTAATAGCTACCACATTTGCAGAAACAAAGTAAATGCGGCAGATATATGGAGGGAAAGAGCGCACACCTTAAGCGTGGAGGTCTCACAGGGGTTTCATTAGTGAAGTTTCAAAACGTGCTCATCATACAAAAACAATTTCTTCAACTAAATTTAAAAATTTGTATCCTGCGGCAATACCGCCGCCCGAAACCTCGTCGCCGCAAGCTGCACCTCTTTCGCTTTGCCGCAAACAGCAAAGCCCACTCGTTTCACTGCTCCTCCTCTCCCCACAAAGTCTACAGGACTTTGCGGGATCCCGATTGCAGGGAGTAGGAAATAGACTGGACACAGACACATTCCTCCCCATCGTCCAGGGCGATACAGTTTCC
>CAJMRM010000027.1 GCA_905215775.1 uncultured bacterium | reverse complement strand
TCCAAGGTGGAAACCGGTACCATCTATGTGAATGCCGACGAGTTGAAAGCCCTTATTCTTGAGGACGAGAACCTGAAATCCGTTGAGCTTGATATCGCAAGACCTGGCGAGAGCGTTCGTATCATGCCGGTTAAAGACGTTATTGAGCCCCGTGTAAAAGTAAGCGGTGAGGGTGCTATGTTCCCGGGAATGATCTCCAAGGTAGCTCCTGTGGGAAGCGGACGTACAAACGTACTTCGCGGCAGCGCAGTTGTTACAACTGGTAAGATCGTGGGCTTCCAGGAAGGTATCATCGACATGACAGGAGAGGGATCCAAATACACACCGTTCTCCAAACTCAACAACCTTGTAGTTGTTTGTGAGCCGATCGATGGACTTGCAAAGCATGCACATGAGAAGGCTGTTCGTATGGCCGGATTAAAGACTGCCGATTATATCGGTAAGCTGGCAAAAGATATCGTAGCAGAAGAGGTTGAGACCTTCGAGACCGTTTCTGTTAAGGAAGGTATCGAGAAGTGGCCGGAGCTGCCGAGAGTTGGCTATGTTCTTATGTTACAGAGCCAGGGCCTTATGCACGATACTTATGTATACGGCGTTGACGCTAAGCAGTCTCTGTCCACAATCATCATGCCGACAGAGATCATGGACGGCGCTATCGTAAGCGGTAACTGTGTATCTGCCTGCGATAAGAACACAACCTACCACCATCTGAATAACCCGGTAATCAGAGATCTGTTTGCCCAGCATGGAAAGACTTTAAACTTCGTTGGCGTTATCATCACCAACGAGAATGTATATCTGGCAGATAAGATGCGTTCTTCTGACTGGTCCTCCAAACTTTGCGAGTGGCTTGGCTTAGACGGCGCTATCGTATCTCAGGAAGGTTTCGGTAACCCGGATACTGACCTGATCATGAACTGCAAGAAGATCGAGGGCAAGGGCGTTAAGACTGTAATCATCACCGATGAGTATGCAGGCCGTGACGGCGCTTCCCAGTCTTTAGCAGACGCTGATGCTGCAGCTAACGCTGTTGTAACAGGCGGTAACGCAAATGAAGTGATCCACCTTCCGAAGATGGACAAGGTAATCGGATATCCGGAAGTTGCGGATATCATTGCCGGCGGTTTCGATGGCAGCCTTCAGGCTGATGGTTCCATCGTCGCTGAGCTTCAGGTTATCACAGGTGCAACAAACGAGATGGGCTTCAATCCGTTAAGTGCCAGATAATAGGAGGAAATGATGTCGAAGTTAAGAGTTGTTCATTATATCAATCAGTTCTTCGCCAACATCGGTGGCGAGGAAAAAGCTGATTACAAGCCGGAGCTTCGCGAAGGCAACGTAGGACCTGGTCTTGCGTTCCAGCAGAGCTTTGGTGAGGAGGCAGAGATCGTTGCCACTGTAATCTGTGGTGACTCCTACTTCAACGAGAATGTAGATTCTGCCACTGCCACAGTTCTTGATATGATCAAGAGCCAGAATCCGGATTTAGTAATCTGCGGACCGGCTTTCAACGCTGGTCGTTACGGCGTAGCCTGCGGTACCGTAGCTGCTGCCGTTAAGAAAGAGGGCATTCCGGTAATCACCGGTATGTACAAAGAGAACCCGGGTGCTGATATGTTCAAGAAGGAAGTGTACATCATTTCCACAAAGAACAGCGCAGCCGGTATGAGAGATGCCGTTAAGAAGATGGCTCCGTTAGCATTAAAGGTTGCTAAGGGAGAGGCTATCGGCGCATCTGCTGAAGAAGGCTACCTGCCCAACGGGATCCGTAAGAACTTCTTCGAGAAGAAACGCGGTGCTGCACGTGCAGTTGAGATGCTTATTAAGAAGTTAAATGGCAAGGAATTCGAGACCGAGTACGAGATGCCCAGCTTTGACCGTGTAGCTCCTGGTGCAGCTATCAAGGATATGAGCAAGGCTAAGATCGCACTGGTTACCTCCGGCGGTATCGTTCCGAAGGGCAACCCGGACCACATCGAGTCCTCCAGTGCTTCCAAGTATGGCCAGTATGATATCGAAGGCGTAACCGACCTGACAGCTGAGACATATGAGACAGCTCACGGCGGATATGACCCGGTATATGCAAATGAGGACGCTGACCGCGTACTTCCGGTTGATGTAATCAATGAGTTCATCAAGGAAGGAAAGATCGGCAGCCTTCACAAATACTTCTACACAACTGTTGGTAACGGTACTGCCGTAGCCAATGCGAAAAAGTTTGCGACGGAGATCGGACAGAAGCTGGTTGATGACCATGTTGACGCCGTGATCCTGACCTCTACCTGAGGAACCTGTACTCGTTGCGGTGCAACGATGGTTAAGGCTATTGAAGCTTATGGTATTCCGGTTGTTCATATTGCGACCGTAGTTCCGATTTCCCAGACAGTAGGCGCAAACCGTATTGTTCCGGCTGTAGCAATTCCGCATCCGTTAGGAAACCCCGCTCTTACTCATGAGGAAGAGAAGGAAATCAGAACAAAGATCGTTTCCAAAGCACTGGAAGCTTTACAGACTCCGGTTGAGGACCAGACTGTATTTGAATGGAAATAATAAGGAGATATATCCATGGATAAGCTCTACGACGTGATTATCCTGGGCGCAGGTCCGGCAGGTTTAGCTGCCGGCCTGTACTCCGGAAGATACCGCCTGTCTACTCTGATTATTGAGAAGGCAAAAGATGGCGGCCAGATTGCTATTACTGATGAAATTGAAAACTATCCCGGCCAGATGGTAGAAGGCGAGAGCGGCCCGTCCCTGATCGCCAGAATGACAGCACAGGCTGAAAAGTTTGGCGCTGAGCGCGCAAGCGACACCATTACAAAGGTCGAGCTGGAAGGCCCCGTAAAGAAACTTTACGGAACCAAAGATACATATCAGTGTAAGACACTGATCATCGCCACAGGCGCTTTCCCGCGTCCCATCGGATGCAAGAGAGAAGGCGAGTTCATGGGCAAGGGAGTTTCCTTCTGCGCTACCTGTGACGCCAACTTCTTCGAGGACCTTGAAGTATACGTAGTAGGCGGCGGCGACTCTGCCGTTGAGGAAGCTATGTACTTGACAAAGTTCGCAAGAAAGGTTACTATCATCCATAGAAGAGACGAGCTCCGTGCTGCCAAATCCATCCAGGAGAAGGCGTTCAAGAATCCGAAGCTCCACTTCATGTGGGATACAGTTGTAGATGAGCTGCTGGGCGAGGACATCTTAAGCGGAATGATCGTTAAGAACACCAAGACCGGCGAGCTTACCCGTATCGATGCTGACGAGGAAGACGGCTTATTCGGCCTGTTCGGCTTCATCGGCTACAACCCCAGAAGCGAGCTCTTCGAGGGAATGCTTGATATGGATCACGGATACATCAAGACCGACGACAACATGCACACCAACATTCCGGGTGTATTTGCCGCTGGAGATATCCGCGTAAAGGCACTGCGTCAGGTTGTTACGGCTGCCGCTGACGGCGCCATCGCAGCTATGCAGGCTGAGAAGTATGTAGCTGAGCACGAGAACTAATTTCTTTAATAATTTTCATTAAGAAAGGATGTTTTAGTCATGGTAGAGTTAACAAAAGACACTTTCGCAGCTGAGGTTTTAGAGGCAGAGGGAACCGTTCTTGTAGATTTCTACGGTGACGGATGCGTTCCGTGCCAGGCTCTTATGCCGCATGTACATGCTATGGAGGATGTTTACGGAAAGGACATCAAATTCACAGCTCTTAACACCACAAAGGCTCGTCG
Organism: uncultured bacterium; assembly: GCA_905215775.1. Classification (GTDB taxonomy): domain Bacteria; phylum Bacillota; class Clostridia; order Lachnospirales; family Lachnospiraceae; genus Alitiscatomonas. The sequence goes on along the minus strand of CAJMRM010000027.1, from coordinate 32,479 downwards.
TCTGGCTATCGGCCAGAAGATCCTTGGCCTTCCGGTTATCGCTCTTTACAAGGGCGGCGAGAAGATCGCTGAGTGCGTGAAGGATGACGCTACCGTAGAGAACATCGAGGCTATGATCAAAGCCCACATCTAAATTCGGGCAATATGGACAGAAATGTCCATTGCTATATAAACAAACCAAAATAAAATAAGGAGGAAATGATGCTATGGCTATTCTGAATGGCAAGAAAGTTGTTATCATCGGAGACCGTGACGGTATTCCGGGACCAGCCATTGAAGCCTGTGTGAAGACAGCCGGAGCAGATGTAGTATATTCTTCTACTGAATGCTTTGTCTGAACATCCGCGGGTGCTATGGACCTGGAAAACCAGAAGAGAGTAAAAGATTTCGCAGAGCAGTATGGCGCAGAGAACGTTGTTGTAGTTCTCGGTGCTGCTGAGGGGGAGGCTGCAGGGTTAGCAGCTGAGAACGTTATTGCGGAAGATCCGACTTTCGCAGGCCCATTAGCAGGAGTCCAGTTGGGACTGACTGTATATCACATTTGTGAGGATGAAATCAAAGCAGAAGTTGATGCTGGTGTTTACGACGAACAGATCAGCATGATGGAAATGGTTATGGATGTAGATGACATCGCTAACGAAATGTCTTCCATCCGCGACGAGTTCTGTAAATACCTGTAACAAGGTGTAGGGGCGCCGTCCGGCGCCCCATTTTTTTAAAATTACGAGGTGTGTTTCATGAACGGGTATCCAGTACTTAAGGGGGCCAGCTATACTCTGGCCATTACACCGGATATGGTAATCCATAACGGTACAACACAGACCACAGAAATGATCGTAAATCCGGAGTCCGAATATTTAAAGGAGCTCCCGAGTCACTTAAGAAGCTTCGAGGATGCAGTTTCTTATATCCCGAACCAGGTATACATCGGAAATGCAAAGCCGGCTGACCTGGCTGCAACAGAATTTCCGTTCTATGACAAAAAGTGGGAGAATGCTTCCCGCGATGGTAAGTACGGCCAGATCATGCCGGAGGACGAGTTCTACGGCCTTATCCAGATCTGTGACGTATTCGAGTTAGTAATGCTCGAGAAGAGCTTTGCTGCTTCTGTAAAAGAAAAACTGGCTGCACAGAACCTTTTAAAAGAGGATCAGCTGGCAGCTCTTGATAAAAATAGCGAAAATGACGACGCAAAGATCGCATTTCTCGTAAATGACGAGCATGCGGAGCCGTTATACTTTGAGAATAAGCTGGTTGGCGCTGTAAAGCGTGCCCATGACGTAGACGTAAACCTGTCTGCCCATGTTATGCTTGAGAACCTTGTTACAAAGGCTTCCAACGTTCTTTCCCTGATCGAGCTGGTAAAGAAGGCCGGCGTAAATCCGGATGAGGTTGACTATGTGATCGACTGCTGTGAGGAAGCATGCGGTGATATGAACCAGCGCGGCGGCGGAAACTTCGCCAAGGCTGCAGCTGAGATCGCAGGCTATACCAATGCAACAGGCTCTGACGTTCGTGGATTCTGTGCAGGACCGGCTCATGCTATGCTGCATGCAGCTGCTCTTGTTAAGGCAGGCACCTTCAAGAACGTTGTTGTAACCGCTGGCGGATGTACTGCAAAGCTTGGTATGAACGGTAAGGACCATGTGAAGAAAGGCCTTCCGATCCTTGAGGATGCCATCGCAGGCTTCTCTGTTCTTGTAAGCGCAGACGACGGCGTAAGCCCGCAGATCCGCACTGATATCATCGGAAGACATACCATCGGAACAGGTTCCGCTCCGCAGAACGTAATCGGCTCCCTGGTGGCAGATCCGTTAGAGCGTGCAGGTCTCCTTATGACTGATATCGACAAATACTCTCCGGAGATGCAGAACCCGGATATCACAAAACCGGCTGGCGCTGGCGATGTTCCGGAAGCAAACTATAAGATGATCGCTGCTCTTGCTGTTAAGAAGGGCCAGATCGCAAGAACAGATATTGCGAGCTTCGTAAAAGAGCACGGTATGACTGGCTGGGCTCCCACACAGGGCCATATCCCGTCTGGTGTTCCGTATATCGGACCGCTCCGCGAGGAGGTTCTTGCAGGCGAGACAAAGCGTGCGATGATCATCGGTAAGGGAAGCTTATTCCTGGGCAGAATGACAAACCTGTTCGACGGCGTTTCCTTCGTGGTACAGGCCAACGACGGCTCTGCTGCCAACGGCGGAGAGGCTGGCTTCGACGAGGCTAAGGTAAAAGCCATGATCGGTCAGGCAATGCGTGAGTTTGCCAACGGCCTTCTTGGTTCTGAAGAATAATCCGTAAACAGAAAGGACAGGTGCGTTATGTCAGATAAGAGAATTAAGACGCTCATTGCAGATACCTTCCTGGAAGTTGCGGATGCCCTGGAAACAGGACAGTACGGCAAAAAGCCGGTGATTGGCTTTGCCTCCGAAGGCAGTGAGCATGGTGAAGACAATATTAAGAGAGCCATGGAACTGGCTGCATATAAGGGCCTGGATGCCCGTCTCATCGAGGGAGAGGATATCCATAAAGAAATGGAAAAGCTTCTGGATTCCGGTGAGATCGATGCTGCCGTTACCATGCACTATCCATTCCCCATCGGTGTTTCCACCGTTGGTAAGGTGATCACCCCTGGTATTGGCAAGCCCATGTATCTCGCCACCACCACAGGTACGTCTGATACAGACCGTATCGCTGGTATGGTTAAGAACGCCATTTACGGCATCATTGCCGCAAAGGCAGACGGCATTGAGAATCCGACGGTTGGTATTGCCAACATCGACGGTGCAAGACAGACAGAGAAGGCTCTGTTAAAATTAAAAGAGCAGGGCTATGATATCAATTTCGCAGAATCTGCCCGTGCAGACGGCGGAATCGTCATGAGAGGAAACGACCTGTTAGCCGGAACTCCGGATATCATGGTTATGGATTCCTTAACCGGAAACCTCATGATGAAGATCTTCTCTGCTTATACCACTGGCGGCAGCTATGAGTCCCTGGGCTTTGGCTACGGTCCTGGTATCGGTGACGGCTATGATCGCCTGATCATGATCGTTTCCCGCGCTTCCGGCGCTCCTGTGATCGCAGGCGCTATGGAATTTGCTACCAATCTTGTAAAGCATAACTGGAAGAAGATCGCAGACGACGAGTTTGCAAAAGCAAAGAAAGCCGGCTTTGAGGCGATCATCGACGAGTTAAAGAATGCTGGAAAAAAAGAAGCAGCTCCGGCTGCAGCTGTAACGGCTCCTCCCAAGGAGATCTGTACTGCACAGATTCCGGGTATCGAGGTTATGGACCTGGAAGACGCTGTACAGGCGCTCTGGAAAGAGGGAATCTATGCAGAGAGCGGTATGGGCTGTACTGGTCCCATCGTTCTGATGGCTGCAGACAAGAAGGACAAGGCGTACGAGATCTTAAAGAATGCTGGTTACGTTGGTTAAGTGACCGGTTTTCCCAGGTTGGGGGACAGGGATCGTCCCTGTTCCCCAGGATCTGGGTAAAATGTTATATTTGTACAAAAAATTTACAAAATTCAACTTGACAAATATATGGTTCTATGGTATCCTGTATTAGTCATGCGATGTGAATTTGGAGGTAGATAGGTTGCTGGTGTGCCTCGCGGTCTTCAAAACCGTTGTGAAGGGTTAGGAGCCCTTCGGGTGGGTTCGATTCCCACCTCCTCCGTTTTTCGATTCATCGAAGTAGGAGGAATATTATTATGGATAACAGGCAGTTATTACTGCGTGGTCTTCCTAAGATAGACGAGTTGCTACTGGATGAGCAGCTCGTTTTTTTTATGGAATCCACGCCCAGATCCGTTGTGGTAGACGCTGCAAGGGAGATCATTGATGAGCTGAGAAGGGAGATCCTTTCCGGAGAGAGAGAGGACGCACCTGAAAAGGATGAGCTGATCGCAGAGATCTGCGACCGGATCACAGGAAAGAAAAAGAGAAACTTAAGAACGCTGATCAACGCCACCGGCGTTGTGCTTCATACCAATCTGGGCCGCTCCAACCTGTGCAGGGCTGCAGTGGAAAGCGTTACGGCCGTAGCAGATTCCTATTCCAATCTGGAGTATGACCTGAAAAAAGGAGCCAGAGGCCTGCGCCACGATCATGTGGAAAAGATCATTGCCAAGATCACAGGAGCAGAGGCTGCCATGGTGGTCAACAACAATGCGGCAGCCACCATGCTGTGCCTTTCTGCCATGGCCTATGGAAAGGAAGTCATCACATCCAGAGGCGAGCTGGTTGAGATCGGCGGCTCCTTCCGGATCCCGGAGATCATGGAGCAGAGCGGCGCCCATTTAAAAGAGGTGGGTACCACCAATAAGACCAAGCCGTCGGATTACCGGAACGCCTACGATCCGGAAAAGACCGGAGCACTGATGAAGGTCCATACCAGCAACTACCGGATCCTGGGCTTCACCCAGGAGGTGACCCTGAGGGAGATGGTGGATCTGGGAAAGGAAATGGACCTGCCGGTGATCTACGATATGGGAAGCGGTCTTATGGCCGATCTGACCCGCTACGGAGTGGATGAGCCCACAGTCCTGGATGCGGTGAACGATGGGGCGGATGTGGTCCTGTTCTCCGGCGATAAGCTTTTAGGCGGCCCCCAGGGCGGTATCTTAATCGGTAAAAAAGAATATATTGATAAAATGAAAAAGCACCCCCTGGCCCGGGCCTTCCGTGTGGATAAGATGACCCTGGCTGCCATGGAGGCCACCTTCTTTGAGTATCTGGATATGGAGAACGCAAAGAAGACCGTACCGGTGCTTCAGATGATCACCGTTTCCAGGGAAGAGCTTCAGAATAAGGCTGACCGGCTCATCGAGGCTATCAAGGCAAAAACAGACGCCTTTACCCTGGACTCAGAGCCCTGTAAGGATCAGGTGGGCGGCGGCTCTGCACCCACAGTCCGCTTAAACGGCATTGCCGTTTCCATTGCTTCTGAGGCTGTACCGGCGGAGCGGCTGGAACGGCTGTTCAGAAGGGCTGAGACACCGGTGATCGTCCGGGTAGCCCATGATAAGGTGCTCCTTTCTGTAAGGACCATAAAAGAAGAGGAAATCGAGACTGCTGCCAGTGCCGTTTTATTTGCGGCCACCCAGGCAGGAGTAAATTAAGGAGAGTGACAGCTGAATGCAGAACGTCATTGTAGGAACTTCTGGTCATGTGGATCATGGAAAAACGTGTCTTATCAAGGCACTGACAGGGATCCAGACCGACAGGCTGAGGGAAGAGCAGAAGAGGGGGATCACCATTGAGCTGGGGTTTGCCAACCTTCCCAATGACGAGGGGCTTCACATCGGCATCATTGACGTGCCGGGCCACGAAAAATTTGTTAAGAACATGCTGGCGGGCATCGGCGGCATCGATCTGGTGCTGCTGGTGATCGCCCTGGATGAGGGCGTTATGCCCCAGACGGTGGAGCATTTTGAAATTTTAAAAATGCTCCATATCCGCCAGGGAATCATCGTGTTTACCAAGGCGGACCTGGTGGATGAGGACTGGGCTGAAATGGTGGAGGAGGATGTCTCCGCACTGGTGGAGGGAAGCTTCCTGGAGAATGCCGACCGGATCCGGGTTTCTGCCTTTACGGGCCTGAACATCGACGTATTAAAGAAGATGATCCTGGATAAGGTCCGGTCTGTGGGGATGCGCCGCAGCGAGACCGAGCTGTTCCGTCTGCCCATCGACCGTGTGTTCACCATGGAGGGCTTCGGCACCGTAGTGACGGGAACGCTTCTGGAGGGAAGCTGCCGGGCCGGAGAAGAGGTCATGGTCTATCCGGAGGAGCGGATCCTTAAGATCCGCGGGATCCAGAGCCATGGATCCAAGGAGGAGGCCGCCTACGCCGGACAGCGTACCGCCATCAACCTGGCCAACATTAAGAAAGAGGAGCTGAGCCGCGGAGAGGTTCTGGCGGCTCCCGGAAGCCTTACAAACAGCACGTTCCTGGATGTGAAGATCAGTCTTTTTAAGACCACGGACCGGCTTTTAAAGAATGGCGACCGGATCCATTTTAACTACGGATCTGCCCAGACCATCGCCAAGGCAGTGCTTCTGGATAAGGATTCCATCGGTGCAGGAGAAAGCGCCTTCGTCCAGCTCCGGTTCGACGAGCCGCTGGCCGTTAAGCGCACGGACCGGTTCATCATCCGGTTTTATTCTCCGGTGGAGACCTTTGGCGGAGGCATCATCCTGGATGCCTGTCCCGGAAAGCACAAGCGTCACCAGAAGGAGCTGATCAATGCCCTGGCCATCCGTGAAACAGGAACAGACGAGGAGATTCTGGAGCTGGTCCTGAAGGAGGAGAGCATCCGCTTCCCGTCAGTCCACCTTCTGGCAGCCAAGCTCAACTGGACCGATAAGGAGACAGAGGAGCGGCTGGAGAAGCTGAAGAAACAGAAAAAAGCGCTTTCCTTAAACGATGGAAATTTCTTCCACAAGGAGTTCTGGGAACGGGTCACGGGAAAGACCACAGAGATGCTGACGGCCTTCCATCAGGCCAATCCCATTGCGGCCGGAATGGAAAAGGAGGAGTTCAAGAGCCGGATCCTGGAAAGCTTCTATCTGAAAGAGGCCAAAAAGGGTGATGTGCTCTTAAACGAGCTGTTAAAGCGGGGGATCATCAGCGCCTCCGGCAGTACGGTGGCGGCGGCAGGCTTCTCCGCCCAGTATTCCGACGAGCATTCCGATATGCGCCAGACCATGATCAAGACGTATGCGGCTGCCGGCTTTGAGGCTCCGTCCACCGACGAGGTCATGGCCCAGTTTAAGGATAAAAAACAGGCAAAGCAGGTGTTATCGGATCTGTTTAAGGACGGCACACTGGTGAAGCTGAATCCGGGCGCCTATTTATACAAGGATCATTATGAAAAGGCCATGGAGCTTCTGAGAGGTCATTTTGCCTCCCACGACACCATGTCCCTGGCAGAATTCCGCGATATGCTGGGCACCTCGAGAAAATATGTGCTGCTGATCCTGGATCATCTGGACCAGCAGAAGATCACCAGGCTCCAGGGCGATGTGCGCGTTCTGCTGAAATAAGGAGACGTTATGGAGTTCAGACAGCTGGAGGCATTTGTAAATGCTGCAAAATACAAAAGTTTTTCCAAGGCGGCTGACGCTACGTTTTTGACCCAGCCCACCATCAGCACCCATGTGAGCAATCTGGAAAATGAGCTGGGAGTACGGCTTTTAAACCGGTCGGGCCGTGAGATCAGCCTGACCCCCCATGGCCATGAGTTTTATTCCTATGCGGTGGAGCTTCTGAATACCAGATCCAGGGCCGTTATGTCCATGAAGAATCTGAAGGAGGACCTGGACGGGATCCTGGAGATCCAGACCTCCTCCATTCCCGGATATTTTTACCTTCCCAAGGTGATGGAGGAGTTCCATGAGCTGTTTCCGCGGGTGAGGTTTTATGTGGAGCAGTCCGACAGCCGGCTGGTCAACGAAAACCTCATGAACCAGCGGGGCGAGCTGGGCTTTACCGGCTATAAGGGAAGCGGGGGCCTGTGCTTTGAGCCCGTGTTTTATGACGAGATGGTGCTCATCACTCCCGACACGGACGTATACCGGATCTACCAGAACGGGGAGGCGATCCCCGTGGAGCTGTTCATCAACGAGCCCTTTATCATGCGGGAGGACGGCTCGGGCACCCGCCAGGAAATGGAGAAGGCGCTGGTCTACGGTAAGCCGGTGTTTAAAAATGTGGACGTGATCGCCCGTATGAGCAATCCGGCGGCCATCAAGCAGGTGGTGAGCCGCGGTCTGGGCGTGTCCATCGTATCGGAGCAGGTTATAAAACGGACGGCGGAGCAGGAGAATATCCGGTATTTCCGGATCCGCGGTCTGGAGAAAAAACGCTGTTTTTATCTGGCCCATAACAAGGGGGCCTGCTTATCTCCCATTGCGGAGCATTTCCTGGAGTTCGTCCGGGAAAAGGCCTCCAGGGAGCTTCATGAGGACGGGCAGCTCTAGGGCTGTCCGTTCTTCCATAGAAAAAAGCTATACAACCGATTCTCTGGAATAATATTTTTAATTAGACTTCCCCTGTCTGGTTTGATAAACTTGTATAAGATGGATGGAAATACCTTGTGTAATTTTGTCCATGATCAACAATACAGAAAAGGGGTAGTAAGCATGAACTTAACTGCAAACAAAAAGACACTGGCGCTTTCAGGCGTGCTCCTGGGAGCCATCGCAGCGGTCCTGGCCTATATGGGAAATCCCAAGAACATGGCCATGTGTATCGCCTGCTTTATCCGTGACACGGCCGGAGCCATGAAGCTCCACCAGGCGGCTGTTGTCCAGTATGTGCGTCCGGAGATCATCGGCATCATCTGCGGCGCCTTCCTGATCGCTGTGATCACAAAGGAATACCGGTCCACAGCCGGCTCCTCTCCTATGGTACGTTTTGTGCTGGGCGTGATCATGATGATCGGTTCTCTGGCGTTTTTAGGCTGCCCGCTGCGTATGGTGCTCCGTATGGCTGCCGGCGATTTAAACGCCTATGTGGCTCTGATCGGCTTTGTGGCCGGAGTATTTACAGGAACCCTGGCTTTAAAGCGCGGTTTCTCCCTGGGGAGAGCGTATACGGTAGATAAAGCTTCCGGCACGATCCTTCCCATTGCCATGGTTGTACTTTTTGTATTAAGCCTGACGACCACTCTGTTCGTAAGCAGCGAAAAGGGTCCCGGAAGCATGCATGCACCGGTATTCATCGCACTCATCGGCGGCCTTTTATTCGGAGCCATCGCCCAGAAGTGCAGAAGCTGCTTTGCAGGCTGTGTCCGCGATATCATTTTAATGAAGAATTTTGATCTTCTGACCATCGTAGGCGGGATTTTCGTAGTTATGGTGATCTACAACGTGGCCACAGGAAACTTTCATCTGTCCTTTACGGGACAGCCGGTGGCTCATGCCCAGCATATCTGGAATATCCTTGGTATGTACGCCGTGGGCTTTGCAGCCGTACTGGCAGGCGGATGCCCCTTAAGACAGCTGGTGCTGGCAGGACAGGGCTCTTCCGATTCTGCTGTGACGTTTTTAGGCCTCTTCCTGGGAGCTGCATTCTGCCATAACTTCGGACTGGCAGGCGTTGCCGCATCCGCAGCGACCGCAGACGCTCCGGCAGTGGCAGGCGGCCCGGGGATCAATGGCCAGGTGGCTGTGATCGCATGTATCGTGATCCTGTTCATTATTGGTTTCATGCCAAAAAATAAAAAGAATTAATTGCAGAGAAAAGAGGAATCATTATGTACGAAGTAGATGCAAGAGGTTTATCCTGTCCGGAGCCGGTGATGCTGACCCAGGCAGCCTTAAAGAGTCATGGAAACGAAGCGGTAAAGGTTCTGGTGACAGAGCCTCACTCCAAGGCCAACGTGGAAAAGTTTGCCCGGAGCCAGGGAAAGAATGTGACCGTGACAGAAACGGGCGATGGATTTGAGCTCATCATCCAGTAAGGACAGGTCTTTTAGAAAGAGACGGAAACATGAGACAAAAAGAATGGAAACTGATCATCACATTCCACACCACCTCCGATGCCATTGCCTTTGAAAAGGCGTGCAAGGAGAAGGGCAGATCCGGCCGTATGATCCCTGTACCCAGGGAGCTTTCGGCCGGGTGCGGCCTGGCCTGGTGTACGGTTCCGGCAGACCGGGCAGATATGGAGGCGTTTTTAAAGGAATGCGCCATTGAGTGTGAGGATATGGCAGAGCTGTTATATTAGGTACGCAAAGGGGTCTTTATTATGGGAATTTACATGGATAATGCGGCGACTACCATGCAGAAGCCGGATTGTGTGATCGACGCGGTGGTAAACGCGATGAAGCATATGGGAAATTCCGGCCGGGGGGCCCATGAAGCATCCCTGGATGCCTCCAGGCTGATCTACGAGACGAGAGAAATGCTCTCGGAGCTTTTTAACCTGGGGGATCCCAGACAGGTGGCCTTTACATTAAACTCCACGGAGGCATTGAATACGGCGATCCTGGGGCTTTTTAAGCCGGGCGATCATATTATCTCCACGGTCATGGAGCACAATTCGGTGCTTCGGCCCTTGTACCGCCTGGAGGAAGAGGGGTGCCAGGTATCCTTCGTTCCCTGTGATGAAAAGGGACGGCTGAGAACAGACCTTCTGGAGAGCTTTCTTAAAGAGAATACGAAGGCACTGGTGTGTACCCACGCGTCCAATCTTACCGGGAACGCCAATGATCTTACGTATCTGGGGCAGTTCTGTAAGGATCATGGACTGCTCTTTGTGGTGGACGCCTCCCAGACAGCCGGAGTGCTGCCCATTGACATGCAGGCCATGAACATCGACGTTGTCTGCTTTACAGGCCACAAGGGGCTGTACGGTCCCCAGGGGACCGGCGGGATCTGCGTTCGGCCGGGAGTCACGGTACGGCCTCTGAAATCCGGCGGAAGCGGGATCCACACTTATCTGAAGGAGCATCCCCATGAGATGCCCACAGCTCTGGAAGCAGGAACCTTAAATGGCCACGGCGTGGCTGGACTCCATGCGGCCTTAGGTTTCCTTAAGGAAACGGGTACGGATACGATCCATAAAAAGGAGATCGGCCTTATGCGCCGCTTCCTGGATGGGATCAAGGACATCCCGGGTCTTAAGCTTTACGGAGATTTTTCCACAGACCAGAGGGCTGCGGTGGTGGCCCTGAATCTGGGAACGTATGATTCTTCTGAGGTCAGCGACGAGCTTTCCTTTGAATACGGGATCTCCACCCGCCCAGGCGCCCATTGTGCGCCCTTAATGCATCAGTCCATGGGAACCGTGGACCAGGGTATGGTACGGTTTTCTTTTTCCTGGTTCAATACGGAAGAGGAGATCGATACGGCAGTGAGGGCACTAAAGGAGCTGGCGGAATAAAATCGGATATTTAAAAAGCCTTCCGGCTTTTTCCATAACAGGAAAGACGGAAGGCTTTTTCTATTTGTATTCCGGCACCGCCAGCCATATGCTATCTTCCGAAGTAACGGTCCAGCTCCTTCATAAAGGCATCGGGAATTTCCCGTTTAAATGGAATGACCGGAATATTTCCAAGACTCTCTGCGATATGGCCCAAAAGCCTTGCGCTGCGCTCCAGGGACCAGGGGGAGATATGGTCCGCCACATCATGGCGGGTATGCATTCCGAAGCCATCCCGGTTTAAGGTCATGGCCGGTACGCCGTTCCAGGCAAAGGTATTGGAGTCGCTGCCCCAGATGGCATTTCTTGTGACCATTCCGATGCCGGTTTCATGGGCCATATATTCGATCATGGAGCAGATGGAGGGATCGCCGGTGACGCCGATGACGGTTCCTCCCACCAGCTGCCCGGCCAGATCCACATTCATATTGAAGCAATGATGCTCCAGCTCGGCTTTGTGGATCTCGGTATAATTCCGGCTGCCAAGAAGTCCCTTTTCCTCAGCTCCAAACCAGATGAACTCCAGGGTACGGCGGGGCGTATGGGTCTTAAAATACCGGCACAGCTCCAGGATGATGGCGCAGGCGGCCATGTTGTCATAGGCTCCGGGCCCCTGGGGAACCGAGTCGTAGTGGGCGGTCAGGGTCAGGATCTCCTCCGGCGTCTCTGTTCCCTGGATCCTTGCGATCACATTGCGGGAGACGGCTTTTTCCGGCTCCTGCAGCAAGGTCAGACGGGCGCGGCAGGCTCCGCTCTCCACCAGCTCCATGGCATCCCGGTGATGGATCACCAGTCCCTGGATGGGCGTTTCCTCCATTTTGGGAAGCCCTCGTGTGTAGAGGAGACGGTCCGGGCCTTCGTCGATGGGGGTTCCGGTGATGGAGAGAAAAGCGACGGCTCCTGCGCGGACCAGCTTCTGGTACATGTCTTTATTGACGGGATTGTTTACCATGACGATCTTTCCCTTTGCCTGGGAAAGATTAATATCATCGCCGTTTTCCGCGTACAGGAACGGTGCCTCGATCCCATCCGCCGGAGTGCTGCCGCAGCGGCCGTAGCCGGCAGCCGTATACGTTTTCTCAAAGGGCTCCGTTACGGTGAATTCGGCTTTCACTATCCTCCATGTGTCGATCTCAAATTCTTCCAGGCGGCTTTCCACGCCAATGTCCGTAAGCTCTTTCTGGATCTCCAGGGCCGCTCTTTTCTCACCGTCTGTTCCGGCCTCCCGGATATAGTCAAACTGTTTCACAAATTCCAGCTGGCGTTTTCCGCAGGTCTCATTATATTCCATATTCTGGCTCCTTCTATCTGTATTTTCGATACCAGGGTCAAAAGGTTGGAACTCTTTTTGCCCCACATCTGCTGCTTCCATTATACCTGATTCGGAAAAAAAGGCAAGACTGGGGAGACGCAGATTCGGAAAGGTCTGTATGGCCTCTGCCGGGCCCACAGAAGATTTGGAACATAGTTTACATAATATTATTATGTAAACTCTAACCTAAAAAACATATGTAAAATCAACTTGACATTTTTGTGCGTTGGATTTATGATGTAAATGTAAAGCATACATTACATATTTATCACGAAGGGATGAGGTGAACATGAGAAACCGGATCCAGGAGCTGCGGAAGGAAAAAAGGATCCGCCAGGAGGATCTGGCGGAGGCGGTGGGCGTTACCAGGCAGACCATCATTTCGCTGGAAAATGGGAAGTACAATGCCTCCCTGGTGCTGGCCCATAAGCTGGCCAGGTATTTTTCCTGCACCATTGAAGACATATTTTTATTTGATGAGGAGGAATAGCATATGAAGCTAAAAGAATTGTTTATGGATGCGCCTGTGGATTTTGAAAGGAGATGCCGGCAGAGGATCCTGGTGGGAAAGGCCGCGGTGGTTTTGGGGCTTCTTTCAGTGGCAGCCGCGTGGCTTTATGGAAGCTATGCGGGCTCTGCAGCCGGAGACGGCTTTATCCGGGAATTTTATACATGGATGGGGATCGGCTTTATGGCCGGAGGGACGGCATCCGTCTGGAGAAACCGAAGCTATCTGAAGGACGAGGCTTCGTTAAAGCAGAGAAGAGTGGAGGAATGTGATGAGAGAAACCGGCTCCTGGGGCTCAGAAGCTGGGCGTATTCCGGGTATGCCATGTTCCTTTTTTTGTATCTGGGCTTTTTGGCCAGCGGATTTTTTGACCGGACGGTCATGCAGGTCCTTGCCGTCGTCCTTGCTGTCCAGGCAGCACTGCTCCTGGTTTTCCGGCTGGTGCTGGGGAGGATGATGTGATGGGCGTTCGGTTCCTTTAGAGAGAATGAAATTTACGCTTGTGCGGAAGCATTCGATATGGTAAAATAAGAACAAATTTATTAAAGTGGTTTTATTACTTTCCGGGAGGTGGGATGGATGCCAAAGGTCGCATATTCAGAGGAAGACAGGCAGCGGATCCGGAGTGAGCTGGTAAAAACGGGACTTGACCTGATGTCCAGACAGGGGATCCAGCATACGACTGTGGAGCAGATCTATAAAAAGGTTGGTATTTCGCGCACGTTCTTTTACTCCTTCTTTCCGGCAAAGGAGGATCTGATCGTTGAAATGCTGTATCTGCAGCAGCCAAGGATCCTGGAATACGCGAAGCGGCTGATGGAGGATCCGGACCTGAGCTGGCGCGAGGGGGTCAGGCAGTTTCTATGGGACTGCTGCTATGGGGAGCAGAAGGGGATCGCTGTATTGACGATTGAAGAGCAGCAGCAGATCTTCAAACGACTGTCTGAGGAGAACTGCCGGCTCTTCCGTGAAAGGCAGCACCGTCTTTTCGGCCAGATCCTGGAATGCTTCGGGATCGCTTCCAATACAGAACGGATCGGCCTGTTTATAAATCTGAGCCTGACGGCCATGGTCATACGGAGAGCAGTTCCCCATACGCTTCCGTTTTTTGTACCCGAAGCGATGGATGAGACGATCACGTTTCAGATCGAAGCCATTGCAGACGCTCTGGAGGCTATGAAAAACAGCGGTCTCCAGTAAAAACGCAATGGAAAACCCCGTCCGGATACGGAGGTTTATTATAAAATCCGGGCGGGACTTTTTTTAAATAAAATAAAAACAAAATATAAATTATATTCTTATTATGACTCGGGCAGGAAACCGGACTATGACGCTGCGGACACATCGGGCAGCTTCATATAAAATATCAGAATTCAGGAGGAAACATGTATGGGGTTTTTCAGCAGGCTGTTTAAGGGACCGGAGATCGACATGGAAAAGAGCAGGAAGAATGCAGAAAAGATGCGCCTTCTCTTTAACCAGGCAGTGGAAAACGGAGACGCCTACCGGCTGATCTTTGGGTATACGGAGGATGTGAGCCGGTTCAATTACGGCTTTGTCCATGGCAGCCGGACAAAGATCGGGAATCTGATCGTCGGCTGGAACGAGGACAGCCAGACCATCGTGGCCGTCCCTACGGTTCCGGATCTTTCTGACTGCGGCGCTCCGGTCTTTTACCGCCGGTCCGAGATCCTTAAGGCCTACCGGAACAAATATCCGACGGATGCCTTCATTATTTACCCGGATAAAAAAGGGTATATCGGCATCAACGCCTACGACTGGCTGGAGGATGAGAAGCTGTATGTGTATGTGGAGCAGGCGGAGGAGCTGGCCGCCTTTACGGAGTTCTTTATGAACCGGTTTGCAGGAAAGGATGGAGGAAAATAATCTGCAACCGCCCAGCCATGTATTTTCTGATCCGCCCCAGGCGGGAAGGAAGATGCATGGCTGGTTTTTGTGTGTCAGGAAAAAGCTATTTTACAGCCGGCTTCTATTTCGCAGATGCGATTCCTTTTTTTAGTGCTGCCATGAACTTTTTCGCAGCCTTAGAAAATGCCTGATGCTTTTTCCAGACAATATCTAAGTGCGCTTCTAATGGCGGTGAGAGTGGCCGGAAGCACAGAGGGCTGCTTTCAGACGTACGGATCAGTTTATCTAAGCAGAGGGCGTAGCCAAATCCCTCATCGACCATAAGAGACGCATTATAAATCAGATTATAGGTGGCGACGATGTTTAAATTTTCATAGTCCTGTCCGCTCCATCCGGATAATTCGTTGCCAATCAATGCCTGCCGTGATGTGATGAGCGGGATCGCAGCGAGATCTCCGGGTGTGATCACATCCTTTTGCGCTAAAGGACTGTCTTTCCGCATAAGAAGCCCCCATCTATCGGATGCGGGTAATTTCATATAATTGTATTTTTCTATATTGGCGGGCTCGATCAGAATCCCAAAATCAAGCAATCCCCTGTCCAGCTTTTCTGTCACATCTTCTGCATTGCCGCTGAACAGATGATAACGGATATGCGGGTAATCTTTTTTGAGATCCTGGGCGATCTGGATGATCAGACGCATGGCGTCCGTTTCTCCGCTGCCGATATAAATATCGCCGCTGATGATTTCGTCGGACACAGCAAATTCAGCCTCTGTTTTATCTACCAGCTGAAGGATCTCTTCCGCCCGTTTGTGAAACAGCATCCCCTCATCCGTCAGGGTGATTTTGTGATTTCGTTTTCCGCGGTTAATGAGTTTGGTTTCCAGTTGTTCTTCCAGTTCCATAATCTGTCTTGAAAGCGTAGGCTGTGTAATATGCAGATATTCCGCGGCCTTAGAAATGCTTTCTTCTCTGGCCACAGCAAGAAAATAGCGCAGGACACGAATTTCCATAAGCCGGTATCTCCTTTTCATTGGTCAATAAAAGTATAGCTCTGATTGATATGCCTGTAAAGCATACAATTCTATTCTATATAGGCATTTGCTGTTTTATATCAGAGTGATATATACTAGAAACAAGCAGAGTGAAAGACATGGGAGGTCCATGGAACGGATCTATTCTTGGAGCATACAAACTGCGGGAAAACAGGGATCGGAAAGCCGGCTGACCAGTCATTTGGATTGTTTTCGCCGCTTCATACCGACTGTGGGAAAAACAGCGGCAGGCTGCCATAAAAATGTGCCGGAAAATGCTGCCGCAGGCGGTGTACCCGTTAAAATCACCCAAATATTACATACGGAGGAAATGGAATGAGTAAAAAAGCATTGATTATTTCTGCCAGTCCGCGAAAGGGCGGAAACTCTGAAACTTTAGCAGATGAATTTGCCCGTGGCGCAAAAGAAGCAGGAAATATTGTAGAAAAAATTTCCCTTTACGATAAAACCATCGGATTTTGTAAAGGCTGTCTCGCCTGCCAGAAGAGCGGACGCTGTGTGATCCAGGATGATGCAGCAGAAATTGCCAGTAAAATGCACGAAGCGGATGTACTTGTGTTCGCTACACCCGTTTACTATTATAGTGTCAGCGGGCAGCTGAAAACCATGTTAGACCGGGCAAACCCGCTATATGACACGGACTACGCGTTTACCAAAGTCTATTTACTGGCTGCGGCGGCAGAGGCAGACAGATCGGCTGTGGAAGGAAGCATAAAGGCAGTACAAGGCTGGGTGGACTGCTTTAGCCGCTGTAAATTGGCGGATACCATTTTTGCTGGCGGTGTTGGCGGCGTTGGAGAGATCGCCGGGCACCCTGCGCTTGAAAAAGCTTATCAGGCAGGAAAAGGAGTATAATTATGAAGATCCTTATTCTCAACGGCAGCCCGCACCCAGACGGAAATACATCTGCCATGGTCCATGCTTATGCAGAGGGAGCCGCCGAAGCCGGACACAGCATTCATATTGTGGACGTTTGCAAAAAAAGGATCGGAGGCTGTCTTGCCTGTGAATACTGCCATACGAAAGGAAATGGCAGGTGCATTCAGCAGGACGATATGCAGGAGGTATATCCGCTGCTGGAAGAGGCAGAGATGATCGTACTGGCTTCTCCGATCTATTATCATAGCTTTTCTGGTCAGCTCCAGTGCGCCATTAATCGTATTTATGCTTTGGATAAGCCGAAAAAACTCCGGAAAGCAGCGCTGCTTATGTCATCTGGCAGTGATTTGGTTTACAGCGGGGCTGTTTTTGAATATCAGAATTCCTTTTTACAATACCTGGATCTTCAGGACTGCGGTATGTTTGCTGCTTATGGAAAAAACAATAAATCTGAAGAACTATTGAACCGGCTGAAGGATGCAGGAAGAGATCTGAAAGACTAAATGGAGCCTGCTGCGGAATTTTTCATCGTCTTTTTCTGTATCTCGTTTTTTGTCGGAGAGCCGGAAAATAATGACTCCTCATCTCCATCGTGGTATAATTTATGCTGAAAAACGATGAGCTGTAAGCTCGATTTTCCTCCTTTCCGATTTAACCTGAAAACCAATGACAGGACCGATCAAAGTATGCTTTTCAAATAGCAGAGCAAATCTTCTTTTGCAAGCGGCTCACAGTGACTAAGAAGACAATACTTGCAATCTGTTGATTGAATCATGCACATCAAAGATTTTAGCTTGTCCTTGTCCATATATCCGCCGTTAAAGAAATCCTCACTGGTGGAATCCCCTAAAAACAGAACCTTTTCTTCCGGTACATAAACACAAACGGTATCTTCTGACTGCGGCGAAACCGTATGAAAAATCTGAGCAGTGATGCCGCCTAAGTCCAAGGTTAATTTATCGGAAAAAGATACATCAGACAGCACAATGGTCAGTTGATCCTGTCCGCAATATTCCTTCCGAAAATGAACATCTTCTTTTTTCAGGATTTCGATATAGCCGGGGTCCACTGCCCGTTCCTGCTGATCTTTGAGAAACCCGTTTGTTCTGTCGTGAGCAATACTGATTCCATTGATGGCGTGCATTCCAAAGGTGTGGTCATAATGCCAGTGTGTGATAACCGTAAAATCCGGCTTATTAAACTGTTCCGCGTCGATTGCCCTGTAAAAATCATGAACATGAGAAGCCGAATATCCCGCGTCGACTGCCAGGGAAAATTTATCTCCTCTGAGATAGGCTAACATGGGTCTGTCCGCTTCGGGATCATGTTCTAAAAGATAGATTCGGCTGGTGAATTGATTCAAGCCCATTTTCTGTCCCACCTTTCGGGCAATAATTCGTTTAATGTAACTTCTCCGCCGTTATCAACGGCAACGATCGTATTTTCGTTTTCTTTGTCTAACAATACATTTTTAATTTTTTCAATCTCCGCGTCATGTCCGCCCATCATCCGTGCGTTCAGAAGCTGCAAAGCCTGTCTCGCTTCTGACCGATGTTCCGGGTAAAGCCATAGATACGTACCTCATCTGCATACTTCCATTATATAGGAGAATTGCGGGAATGCAATACTTGTAAGATTCCGGGAACTGCATTTTTCGTGCAGACCCAGGGCAGTGCATCGATGAGCGGCACATTGAAAAATGAATGATCGACGGAAAAGGAATCCTCTCCTGGAGAAGCAGCGCATTTGTGCCCCAAAGGAGAGCATACCGTAAAGGCGGGGAAGAAAGCCTGCTTAGAGAGAATGGCAAAGGCGGCAGCTCTGCTTTTTAAATATTCAGTTGCAACACATGTATTGTGATCCTTCAGTCGAATGTATGTTTGTAAAGAAAAAACACTTGACAGCCCGCGGATTTTATAGTATTATATGCGAGGTGACCTGATATGGAAAAAATTGTGGAACAGGGCCTGCTGTATGATTTCTATGGAGAGCTTCTGACGGACCACCAGCGGCACGTATATGAGGACGTGGTCTTTAATGATATGTCCCTGAGCGAGATCGCCGAGGAGCAGGGGATCAGCCGCCAGGGGGTTCACGATCTCATCAAACGGTGCGATCGGATCCTGGCTGGATATGAGGAAAAGCTCAAGCTGGTGGAAAAGTTCAACCAGACGAAGCGGATGGTAGAGGAGATCAAAGCGCTGGCCGGTACGTATAAGAAAAACGGCGATATGAGCCTGATCGACCGGATCGAGGAAATCTCTGAGGAGATCGGGCAGCTGTAACCATAAAGGGAGAGGTTAAATGGCATTTGAGAGCTTAGCCGATAAATTGCAGAATGTCTTTAAAAACTTAAGAGGCAAAGGACGTTTAACCGAAGCCGATGTAAAGACCGCATTGAAGGAAGTAAAAATGGCTCTTCTGGAGGCGGACGTAAGTTTTAAAGTCGTAAAACAGTTCATCAGTTCTGTACAGGAACGGGCGGTGGGACAGGATGTCCTCACAAGCCTGACGCCGGGGCAGATGGTGATAAAGATCGTAAACGAGGAGCTTGTGAAGCTCATGGGCTCCGAGACCACTGAGATCGTCTTAAAGCCCCAGAATGAGATCACTGTGATCATGATGATCGGTCTCCAGGGCGCTGGTAAGACGACCACCACAGCAAAGCTGGCGGGAAAATTTAAGGCCAAAGGAAGGAATCCTCTGCTGGCGGCCTGTGATATCTACCGTCCTGCGGCCATTAAGCAGCTGCAGGTCAACGGCGAAAAGGTGGGAGTTCCCGTATTTTCCATGGGAGAGAACAACTCTCCGGTAAATATCGCAAAAGCGGCAGTGGAGCATGCGAAAAAAGAGGGCTGTAACCTGGTATTCCTGGATACGGCCGGACGGCTTCAGATCGATGAGGCTATGATGGAGGAGCTTGTCCAGATCAAGGAAGCGGTCCATGTGGACCAGACGGTTCTCGTGGTCGATGCCATGACGGGCCAGGACGCAGTCAATGTGGCCGGAAGCTTCAATGAGAAGATCGGTGTGGACGGCGTGATCCTTACAAAGCTGGACGGCGATACCAGAGGCGGTGCGGCGCTTTCGATCCGCTCTGTCACGGGACGTCCCATCCTTTACGTGGGTATGGGAGAAAAGCTTTCAGACCTGGAACAGTTTTATCCCGACCGGATGGCTTCCAGGATCCTGGGAATGGGCGATATCCTTTCCCTGATCGAAAAAGCCGAGTTTGAGGTGAGCGAAGAGAAGGCAAAGGAAATGAGCCAGAAGCTCCGCAAAGCCGAATTTGATTTCAACGATTTCCTGGATCAGATGAACCAGATCAAAAAGATGGGCGGTATGGGCAGCATCCTGAATATGATGCCCGGAATGTCCCAGCTGAAGGGAAATGTTGATATAGACGAGAAGTCCATGGACCGTGTGGAGGCCATTATCCTCTCGATGACAAAGGAGGAGCGCGCCAATCCGTCGATCTTGAATCCTTCCAGGAAGCAAAGGATCGCCAGGGGTGCAGGCGTGGATGTGGCAGAGGTCAACCGGATCGTCAAGCAGTTTGAACAGTCCAAAAAGCTGATGAAGCAGCTTCCCGGAATGATGGGCGGCAGGCGGAAAGGCGGGCTGGGAGGACTTTCGGGCATGATGGGCAAATTTAAGATGCCGTTTTAGCCCGCAGAAACGACAGCAGATGCATTTATGCATGGCTTATAAAAACTTTTAAAAACTTTTTTTAATAATCATGGAGGTAAAAGTACAATGGCAGTAAAGATGAGATTAAGAAGAATGGGACAGAAGAAGGCTCCTTTTTATAGAGTCGTAGTTGCAGATTCCCGCTCTCCGAGAGACGGAAGATTCATCGAAGAGGTTGGCATCTACGATCCCAACACTGAGCCCAGCACCATCAAATTCAATGAGGAAGCAGCTAAGAAGTGGTTAGCAACAGGCGCACAGCCGACTGAGACCGTTGGCAAGCTCTTAAAGGCAGCCGGCATCACCCAGTAATGTGAGGTGTTTTCATGAAGGAACTGGTTGAAGTTATCGCCAAAGCACTGGTTGATAATCCAGACGAGGTTGTGGTTACAGAATCTGAGAACGACGACGAATTGATCATCGAGCTCAAGGTTGCTCCTTCTGACATGGGAAAGGTCATCGGCAAGCAGGGAAGGATCGCAAAGGCCATCCGTTCCGTTGTCAAGGCCGCGTCTTCCAGACTGGAAAAGAAGGTTATGGTTGAGATTCAGTAACGTTCATAAAAGACTGCGGTCAGAGAAATTTGATCACAGTCTTTTTTGTTCGGCTGCGGACTTGGCGCATCCGAGAGGTATGGGCCGGTTCTGCTTTTGAAAGGATGAGACAATGGAAAATCTGCTTCGCGTCGGTGTGATCACATCGGCTCACGGCGTCCGGGGAGAAGTGAAGGTATTCCCTACCACGGATGATAACAGCCGTTTCAAGACCTTAAAGCACGTCCTCATGGACACCGGAAAGGAAAAAACACCCCTGGAGATCGAGCATGTGAAATTTTTTAAAAACATGGTCATTTTAAAATTCAAAGGGTTTGACAATAAGAATGATGTGGAGATGTGGCGCCAGAGGGATCTTCTGATCACCAGGGACCAGGCGGTGGAGCTTGCGCCGGATGAAAACTTCATTGCGGACCTCATCGGACTCACGGCCGTGACAGATAAAGGAGAGGTCCTGGGAACCCTCACGGACGTGCTTCAGACCGGGGCCAATGACGTGTACTGCGTAAAGATGGAGAACGGAAGAGAGCTTCTCCTGCCGGCCATTAAAGACTGCATCTTAAACGTAGATCTGGAAAAGCAGGAGATGCTGGTTCATGTGTTGGACGGTCTCCTGGATCTGTAATGGAGGAAGACCATGAATTTTCATGTAATGACATTGTTTCCGGAGATGGTCATGAACGGGCTGAATACCAGTATCCTGGGGCGGGCCGCCGCCAGCGGGCTTCTGTCCTTCGAGGCCATTAACATCCGCGACTATACCCTGGAGCGCCATGGAAAGGTGGACGACTACCCCTACGGCGGGGGAGCCGGAATGGTCATGCAGGCGGAGCCCATTTACCGTGCCTATACGGCTCTCTGTGACCGTATTGGCCATAAGCCCCGGGTGGTCTATATGACGCCCCAGGGACAGACCTTTACCCAGAAGATCGCCGAGGAGCTGGCAAAGGAAGAGGAGCTTGTTTTTCTCTGCGGCCATTACGAGGGCGTGGACGAGCGGGTCCTGGAGATGATCGCCACCGATTATCTTTCTGCGGGAGATTATGTGCTCACCGGCGGCGAGCTGCCGGCCATGATGATGATCGACTGTATTTCCAGGCTGGTGCCCGGCGTTTTAAACAACGACGTTTCGGCGGAGTTTGAATCCTTCCACGATAATCTTCTGGAATACCCGCAGTACAGCCGTCCCGAGGAATTTATGGGGAAAAAGGTGCCGGAGATCCTTCTTTCGGGCCATCATGCCAATATCGAAAAATGGAGACGGGAGCAGTCCATTATCCGGACCCTGGAGCGCAGGCCGGAGCTTTTGGAGGATGCGGTGCTCTCCAAAAAAGAAAAACTCTTTCTGGAGGAGCTTTTGAAAAAAAAGGCGGAAAACCAGGAAGAAGATACGATTTAGTCCTTGCAATTTGGACAGACCTATGCTATAATCATAAATCGTGAAATAAGAGATGGTCCGCTGCCGCGTACTGATACTCATACCGCGGGTAAGAACATCGAATACTTTAAGGAGGTTCATGAATATGAACGAAATTATCAAGAATATCGAAGCTGCTCAGTTAAAAGAAACTGTACCGAGCTTCAACGTAGGTGACACTGTAAGAGTATCTGCTAAGATCCGCGAGGGCAACCGCGAGAGAATCCAGGTGTTTGAGGGAACTGTTATCAAGAGACAGAACGGCGGAGTAAGAGAGACCTTCACTGTCAGAAAGAATTCCAACGGCATCGGTGTTGAAAAGACCTGGCCGCTTCATTCTCCGTCTGTTGAGAATATCGAAGTTGTAAGAAGAGGTAAAGTACGCCGTGCAAAACTGAACTACTTAAGAACAAGAGTAGGTAAGGCTGCTAAGGTTAAAGAGTTAGTAAAATAATTTGTAACTGGCAGAATGAGGGGAACAATGAAAATTGTCCCCCTCTTTTTTCAATATTCCGGAGGTGCTTTTGTGGAATTTTACCAGGAAAAGGATGAAAACCGGCTCCATTCGGTGGTCAACTGGATCGTGGACATCGCGGTAGTCATCGCCTTCGCCTGCTATCTGGTCTATGGCTTCGGCGGCCGGGCAGAGGTCAATGGCGGCTCCATGAAGCCGGTGCTGGATTCCGGCGATGTGGTCTTAGTAAACCGGCTGGCATATGCCCTGGGAAGTCCCAGGCGGTTTGATATCGCCGTATTTTCCCAGGGGGATCAGACTTTTAATATGAAGCGGATCATCGGCCTTCCGGGTGAAACGGTACAGATCAGGGAAAACCGGGTCTATATCAACGGAGAGCCTCTGGAAGCGGAGGGGGCGCTGGATACCGCCTCCATCGCCGGGCTGGCGGAATATCCCATGGAGCTTTCCGAGGACGAATATTTTCTTCTGGGCGACAACAGGGAAGCCAGCGAGGACAGCCGTTTTCCCAGCATCGGGAATGTAAAAAGGGACCAGCTGATCGGGAAGGTATGGTTCAGGATCCAGCCATTTTCCCAGTTTGGGCCGGTCAGTCTGAAAGGAGAAGAAGGATGAATATACAGTGGTATCCAGGCCATATGACAAAGGCCAAAAGGGCCATGCAGGAGGATATTAAGCTGATCGATCTGATCATCGAGCTGGTGGACGCCAGAGCGCCCTTATCCAGCCGGAATCCGGACATCGATGAGCTGGGCCGTGGAAAGGCGCGGATGGTGCTTCTCAATAAGGCGGACCTGGCCAGTGAAGCCGGAAATGCCGCCTGGACCCGGTATTTTGAAGCGAAGGGCTTCCAGGTGATGAAGATCGACGCACGCCAGAAGGCCTCCCTGAAGCAGATCCATGGCGTGATCCAGGAGGCGTGTAAGGAAAAGATCGAACGGGACCGGAGGCGCGGGATCTTAAACCGGCCGGTCCGTGCCATGGTGGTGGGGATCCCCAACGTGGGAAAGTCCACGTTTATCAACAGCTTTGCCGGAAAGGCAGCGGCTAAAACAGGAAATAAGCCGGGTGTAACCAAGGGGAACCAGTGGATCCGCCTGAATAAGCAGGTGGAGCTTCTGGATACGCCCGGGATCCTGTGGCCCAAATTTGAGGATCAGTCGGTGGGCATTAAGCTGGCGTTTCTGGGATCCATCAACGACGAGATCCTGAATAAGGACGAGCTGGCGGCGGAGCTCTGTGCATTTTTGCTGAAGGCATGCCCGGGACTTCTGACGGAACGGTATGGGATTTTGGAGGACTGGTCTCCCCATGAGCTTCTGGAGCAGATCGCCATTGCCAGGTCCTGTCTTTTAAAGGGAGGCGGCTACGATGTTCCCAGGGCGGCAAAGCTTTTACTGGAGGATTACCGCAGCGGAAAGCTGGGGCGGATCACATTGGAATTTCCGGAAAATCCCGAATCCCAGGAAAACAAAAACAATTAGGAGACTGGCGGCGGAGGGCGGGGCTCTCTGCCGCCGGATCAGCAAAGGAAGGCACATATGGCAAGAACACTCACAGGAGAGCGGCTGGAGAAGGAGCTTTTGCGGCTGGAGGCCATGAAGGCATATGAAAAGGAAAACAAAGACTGTGCGCTGATCTGCGGGATCGACGAGGCAGGAAGAGGGCCGCTGGCGGGACCAGTGGCTGCAGGCGCGGTGATCCTTCCCAGGGACTGCACCATCCTGTATCTTAACGATTCAAAGAAGCTGTCGGAAAAACGGCGGGAGGAGCTGTTTCTGGAGATCAAGGACAAGGCTCTGGCCTGGAACGTGGCGGTGGTTTCTCCGGCCAGGATCGACGAGATCAATATCCTCCAGGCCACCTATGAGGCCATGCGGGCGGCCATCGGCGGGCTTTCCCAGAAGCCGGATCTGCTTTTAAACGATGCGGTCACCATTCCGGGAATTGAGATCCCGCAGATCCCCATTGTCAAGGGAGACGCCAAAAGCGTATCCATAGCCGCGGCCAGCATTCTGGCCAAGGTCACCAGGGACCATCTGATGGCAGAGTATGACGCCCTGTATCCCGGGTATGGATTTGCGAAGCACAAGGGCTACGGAACTGCGGCCCACATTGCGGCTTTAAAAGAATTAGGTCCTTCTCCCATCCACCGCCGTACCTTTATAAAAAATTTTGTGTAGCTTCTGAAAGGAGCCTTTGTGGGACAGAATAAGCGGATGGAAGGAAGCCGGTATGAGAGGCTGGCGGCCCGGTATCTGGAGCAGAACGGCATGAACGTGCTGGAGATGAATTACCGGTGCCGCACCGGCGAGATCGACATCGTTGCCAGAGACGGGGAATATCTGGTCTTTGTGGAGGTCAAATACCGGAAAACGAAGCATGCGGGCCAGGCGCTGGAGGCCATTGACAGCCGGAAGGCGGGCCAGGTGCGCCGGGTGGCGGCCGTTTATCTTTATGAGCATGGAATTCCGGAGACGGCAGCCTGCCGGTTTGACGCGGTGGGGATCGACGGAGATCAGATCACACATTTGAAAAATGCGTTTTAGACGGGAGAGATATACATGTATGAATGGAAAAGAAAGGGAAACGGCGGCCCCTTAAAGGAAGTGACAAGGGATGGGGTCACATGGCTTTCATTCCCTGCCCTGGAGGAGACAGGGCTTGTGGCCCACGCTTTTTCCACCCGTATGGGCGGCGTGAGCAGGGGATGCTATTCCACTATGAATTTTTCCTTTACCCGGGGAGATGATCCGGAGGCGGTGCGGGAAAATTACAGGCGTATGGCCAGGGCTCTGGGTGTGGATGAGACGCGTATGGTCCTGACGTGGCAGGCCCACACCACCAACGTGCGCACCGTGGCCGCAGAGGACGAGGGAAAGGGCATCGTAAAGGACCGGGATTACCGGGATGTGGACGGACTGATCACAGACCGGCCCGGCGTGACCCTGGTGACCTTTTTTGCCGATTGTGTGCCGTTATATTTTCTGGACCGGAAAAGAAAGGCCATCGGACTGGCCCATTCAGGCTGGAGAGGGACTGTGAACCGCATGGGCCAGGCGGTGCTGACGGCCATGGAAAAAGAGTTCGGGACGGATCCGGCGGACGTGACGGCCTGTATCGGTCCCAGCATCTGCCAGGACTGCTATGAGGTGGGAGAGGAGGTGGCCGCCGAATTTGCAGCGGCGTTCCGGGAGGAATACCATCCGTCGCTCTTCTATAAAAAGGAGAACGGAAAATACCAGCTGGACCTCTGGGAGGCCAACCGGATCATCCTTACGGAAGCGGGCGTGCCTGAGACCGGGATTTCTGTGACGGATATCTGCACCCACTGCAATCCGGAGCTTTTGTTTTCCCACCGGACATCGGCGGACCGGCGGGGGAATCTCTGCGCGTTCCTTTGTCTGAAGGAGAACGATAAATCGCAGGGCTGTTTTTAGACAGGCTTTGCAAAAAATGACATTTAACGAAAAACCTTCTAGTGTATTATTTTTTCTGGAGACCATAATAGGAGTGTACCAAGAAAACGCCGGAAAAATCAAGACCGGCAATACACGCAAAAGGAGGGTTTTATATGTCTAGTACAAACAATTCTTCCAATCGTATGGTAGTACCGGAAGCCAAGGAGGCCATGGACAAGTTTAAGATGGAGGTGGCCTCTGAGTTAGGAGTGCCGCTGACCAACGGCTATAATGGGAACCTGACCTCTTACCAGAACGGCAGCATCGGAGGCTATATGGTGAAGAAAATGATCGAGGAACAGGAGAAGAAGATGGCAGGCAAATAAATGCCGCTTAGCTCTTCTTAACAAAAGGCCTTTCCGCCGGGAGCTTTCCAGCGGAACGGCCTTTTCCTGTTATTGGTCCGTTTCCAGCGTCCACCCATTTTCCCCATGGTAGATCATCTGCCTTGTCATTCCGCCGTCGATACAGATATTTTCTCCTGTGATAAAGCCTGCCCGTTCAGAGGCGAGGAAGAGGATCATATGGGCGATATCCTCGGGAGTACCCACCCGCCCTGCCGGCTGCTGCAGAGCATCGGGGCCATCGAAAGCTGTTCCGGTCGTATCGATCCAGCCGGGAGAGATGGAATTGACGCGGACCCTTCCCGCGAAGCTGACAGCCAGCGCGTGGGTCAGTGCCGCGATCCCTCCCTTGGCCGCCGCATAGCTTTCGGTCTGGGGCTGGCTCATCCGATCCCGGGAGGAAGAAAGGTTGATAATGCTGGCACCCTTGGAAAAATACGGCGAAAAGAGCTTACTGAGATAAAACGGCGCGGTAACGCCCGTATTTAACGCCTCCTGGAACTGTTCCCAGGTACACTGGCCGATCCCGTGCATCTGGGGCGGCGCGTTGTTGACAAGAACATCCACGCGGCCATACGTTCCAGTCACTGACCTGGCGAAATCCTCCAGCACATCCTTGTTTCCGATATCGCCTACATAGTGGCTGCCCTCGGCAAGGTCAATGACGCAGACATGGGCACCTTCCTTTCTGAACAGTTCGGCAGTACAGAGACCGATGCCATGGGCGCCGCCGGTTATAACGACAACCTTATCCTTAAAATCCATCTGGGTTTCCTCCTTGTTTTTTTCTGCGGAAAAAGGATCCGATTCCTTATTATAATATAAAACCGCAGAAGGAGGCAACCCTGGTCATGGAAATCCGGGCGCTTCCGGCCCGACGGCTTCCTTCTGTTTCCTTAGGGGCAGGATTTTGCAGGTTTCACAGATTCTGCGGAAAAACTGCTTGTATATCGCTTTCATTGCGATTATAATTGGAAAGATACCAGAAACGGAACGGGATGCGGTGGCAGAAAGGCTCCCCGCTCCGGTCAAAAAAAGAACAACTGCATCGAGAGGTGGCATATGAGAGTGATCGCAGGCAGCGCCAGGCGTCTGCTTTTGAAGACTGTGGAGGGAATGGATACCCGGCCTACCACAGACCGTATAAAGGAAACCTTATTTAATATGATCCAGAACGAACTTTATGGCCGTTCCTTTCTGGATCTGTTTGCCGGAAGCGGGGCCATCGGCATCGAGGCCTTAAGCCGGGGAGCAGCAGAGGCCGTATTCATTGACAATGGGACCCGTCAGGTTTCCTGTATCCGGGATAACTTGAAAACCACAAAGCTGGAGGCGGGGGCAACGGTCGTAAACAGCGGTGTGCTGGAGGGCCTTTCGCGTCTGGGCCGGGAGCACGGGGCCTTTGATTTTATATTTATGGATCCTCCCTACGGCTGCGGTTTAGAGCGTCAGGTACTGGAGGCCTTACAGGATTCTCCTCTGGCCGGCGGGGATACGGTCTTTATTGCGGAGGCCTCTCTGGATACGGATTTTTCCTGGGCAGAGTCCCTGGGATATGAGATCATCCGTACAAAAGAATATAAGACGAATAAACATGTATTTTTGAAAAAGAGGGAAAATTGAGATGAAAAAAGCTATTTATCCGGGAAGCTTTGACCCGGTGACCCTGGGACATATCGACGTGATCCGCCGGGCGTCCCAGCTGTTCGACCACCTGGTGATCGCAGTTTTGCATAACAGTGCGAAAACTCCATTGTTTTCCGTGGAAGAACGTGTTAAGATGTTAGAAGAAGTGACAAAAGACATTCCCAACGTGGAGGTAAAGACCTTCGGCGGCCTTACGGTGGAGTTTGCCAGGGAATGCGGGGCCAACGCCCTGGTCCGGGGGCTTCGTGCGATCACGGACTTTGAATATGAGCTGCAGATCGCCCAGCTGAACCGGGTGATCGCTCCGGATATCGACACCGTATTTCTGACCACCAATTTAAAATATGCCTATCTGAGCTCCAGCTCTGTCAAGGAGGTGGCGGCGTACGGCGGCGATATTTCCAATTTTGTGACTGCCGGGGTGGCAGAAGAGGTACATAAGAAATTTCAGAATAAGATCAGGGGAAAGGAATAAGGAAGCAATATGAGCAGAATCGAACAGTTAATCGGAGAAATTGAAGAATATATTGACAGCTGCAAGTTCCAGCCGCTGTCCACGACCAAGATCATCGTAAACAAGGAGGAGCTGGACGAGCTCCTGGTGGAGCTGCGTCTCAGGATCCCCGATGAGATCAAGCAGTATCAGAAGATCATCAGCAATCAGGAGGCGATCCTTTCCGACGCACATACCCGGGCTGACGCCCTTCTGGCAGAGGCTACGGCTCAGACAAACGAACTGGTCAATGAGCATGAGATCATGCAGAAGGCATACGCTCATGCCAATGAGGTGATCGAGCAGGCCCAGGCCCAGGCCCAGGCCATCATCGACAGCGCCGTCAATGATGCCAACAATATCCGCCAGGGTTCTATCCAGTATACGGATGATATGTTAAAGAGCCTTCAGAATATCATCAATCACACCATGGAAGGAGCCCAGGGCCGGTTCGACGCCTTCATGAGCTCCATGAGATCCAGCTACGACATCGTTTCCTCCAACCGGAAGGAGCTGTCCGGCGGGATCATCACAGAAAAAGAAGAGGAGCCGTCTGCACCGGAGGCCTAGGCTTTCGGGAGGATCAGCCCAGCAGACCCAGGAGCAGAAAAACGGCGGCGGCCAGGCCGCTGTGAAGAAGCTTCCAGAGAATATATTGCCGGATGGATAATCCGGCAATTTTTTTATCTTCCCCGGATCCCTCGCCTCCCATCCGTCTGGCGCCGCTGGTCCTTGTACACGTTTTCTGGCTCTCCGGCCGGCCGGAGACGATCACGGATCTGGTCTGAAAAACGCCGCATACGCCGCCGAAGGCCAGAGCGGCAGCGGCAGCGGCTCCGGAACCGGGGAAGGGAAGGGAGGCAGCCAGCTCCCGGACGCCGGTGGTCATCTCCATGGCTCCGATGAGGAGGAGCCGGAGAGGGACGGGAAGCCACTGGGCATGGCGTAAAAATACGATCAGGATGGAGAACAGCATCAGGTAGCCGCCGATGCGGCAGAGGATCTCCGCCGCCGCCAGGATGGCCGTATCCAGAGCCGGGGCGGGGACCGGATTCCGGGGTTCTCCGGCAGCAGGATCCCGCAGGTCCGGGGGCTGGAGGTCCTCAGAGGAAGGCTCCGGGGGAGGAGGCTGGAGACCGGCTGTTTTTTTCCGGGCGGGGAAATAGATCCTCCGGGCCAGGTCTGCAAGAGGAAGGAGCGGCAGGTAAATGGACAGGAGAAGACGGGAAGGCTGCATCTGGGAGCCAAAAAGCGGGCAGACAAATCCCAGCAGGAACATGGGGCTCGGATGATTGCATATGGCCATGAGGAAACGGCCCTCCCGGACAGAGAGCCGGCCCTCCCGGACAAAATCCCCGCATGTTTTCGCTCCCATGGGACAGCCGCAGAGGAGACCGGATGCCAGGGTGTAGAAGCCGTTTTCTGAAAGAGGGAGCCAGGGAGCCAAAAGGCTCCGGACAGGCTTCATCAGCAGGGATACTCCGCCGGAGGATACAATGAGGCTGGAAAGCACCATAAAGGGAAACAGGGACGGGACCACGGCCGTATACCATAAAAGAAGGCCGTACCTGGCCCCCTCGGCCGCAAAGCGGGGATAAAGCAGCAGGAATACCATGAGAATGGCGGGACCGACGGATTTTTTCATAAGCACCCGAATACCATTTGTTGATACAGCTTATGAGAAAGGGCGTTCCCATATGAAAATTGTGATCCTGGTTCTGCTGGTCCTGTATGATTCCATGCTGGTCCTCCGGCTGGAAAGCGGAATGGCTCTGGATACCATGAAGCCGTATGTCTGGGAAAGCGGGGATTTCCGGGCCATGCGCCTGGGAAGGGATGCGGCAGAGCGGCCCTTTCTGGATTATGAGGAGCTTGCCATGGCCATGCTGAAGGAAAATTTTGACCTGACAGGAAAGAAGCTCTCCGGGGAGCCGCTGCTTTTTCCGGTCCGGCGTCAGAGGGAATTTGAACGGCTTTCCGATACGTACCGCATGATATTCGCAGACCTTTCCTGCTTCCCTGTTCCGGAAAGCGCACAAGGGGATACGCCGGGGATCGTTTATGAAAACGGCTGGATGGAGGAGCGGTCTTTTGACGGTCCCAGGACCCATGAGGGGTGCGATCTTATGGCCGGGAAGCCGGAAGCGGGGCTCTATCCGGTGGTATCTATGACGGACGGCGTGGTGGAGCAGGCCGGGTGGCTGAAAAAGGGCGGCTGGCGTCTGGGGATCCGGACGCCGTCAGGCGTATATCTGTACTATGCCCACCTGGAGTCCTATGGAGGAACACTGGACGGCAGAAGGTGGAGGCCGGGAGACACGGTTCATGCAGGGGAGCTTCTGGGCTATATGGGGGATTCCGGATACGGAGAGCCTGGGACCACCGGCCAATTTCCGGTCCACCTTCACCTGGGGATCTACATCCGGACGGAGCATTATGAAGAGCTTTCCGTAAATCCCTACTGGATCCTGCGATACCTGGAGAAGCGCCGTACCCGGGCCTTCTACTGACGGCGGCGGGAGGAAACAGTTGTACTTTCTTCCGGATTTTGATATAGTATGGAATAAGGCGCCGGGGAAAGGGAGAGATCCGTTCCCCGGTATCCTGGATACGAAGTGAGGAACAGGGGGAAACGCATGGATAAGGAGCTGCGTCTGGATAAATTCCTGGCCGACATGGGAAAGGGCACCCGGAGCGTCCTTAAGGAGGCCGTAAGAAAGGGCCGGGTCCGGGTCAACGGCGAGGCTGTAAAAAAAGCGGATATGAAGGTGAGGATCCCGGGGGACGTGGTGACCTTTGACGGTGAGGAGGTTGCCTACGTGACCATGGAGTATTATATGCTCAACAAGCCCCAGGGCGTGGTATCTGCCACAGAGGATAAAAAATATCCTACGGTCCTGGACCTGATCGGAGATAAAAAAAGGAAGGATCTGTTTCCCGTGGGACGGCTGGATCTGGATACCGAGGGACTTCTCCTGATCACCAATGACGGAGACCTGGCCCACCGGCTCCTGTCGCCGAAAAAGCATGTGGACAAGGTGTACTTTGCCCGCTGCCGCGGAAGAGTGAGAGAGGGAGCGGCGGAGGAGTTTGCCAGGGGGATCCGGCTTCCCGACGGGCTTTTATGTCTTCCGGCGGAGCTTACGGTCCTGTCCTTTGACAGCGTACAGAACGAGACGGAGATCCATCTGCGGATCCGGGAAGGAAAATTCCATCAGGTCAAGCGGATGATGGAGGCTGCAGGCTGTCCGGTGCTCTTTCTGAAGCGCCTGTCCATGGGGCCGCTGGTTCTGGATGAGAATTTAAAGCCGGGGGAATACCGTCCCCTTACGGATAAAGAACGGGAGTGGTTGGAACAGCTATGATCAAGGATTTTTTTAAAAACAAAAAAGCCGTCCTGTTTGATCTGGACGGGACGCTGGTGGATTCCATGTGGATGTGGCCCCAGATCGATGTGGAGTTTCTGGGACGGTTTGGCTATGACTGTCCCGGGGATCTGGAACGGGCTGTGGAGGGCATGAGCTTTTCCGAAACGGCCGCGTACTTTAAGGAACGGTTTTCCCTCCCTCTGACTCTGGAGGAGATCAAGGACTGCTGGAGCCGGATGGCCGTGGACAAGTACCGGACCCAGGTGCCGTTAAAGCCAGGGGCCCTGGAATTTCTCCGCCGCTGTAAGGACCAGGGGATCGCCGCAGGCATCGCCACCAGCAATGGGCGGCCCATTGTGGATGCGGTCATCGAGGCCCTGCAGATCGGGGAGTATTTCCAGGAGGTGGCCACTGCCTGTGAGGTGGAGAAGGGGAAGCCGGAGCCGGATATTTATCTGGAGGTG
>CAJMRM010000026.1 GCA_905215775.1 uncultured bacterium | reverse complement strand
ACTGATAAATATTTCTGATATTTCCTTTAAAAGAATCATCCTTTTCTTTTCCGATTAAATCCGATTCATCACCGAATCGCATGCTCTGGATCACGTCCATACATTCCTCATATGTAAGAACATACGTCGCACGATTTCCTTCTGGCCGTGTCATATTCTGGTGATCATAAGAATCCAGTAAATCCAGTGCACTGCTATATTTTTCTATTACAGAAAGAACCTGCCTGCTATCCAACTCGTTTTCGGTCCGCTTCATAATTCGTATCACCTCACCTAACTGCCTGATACGATTATCATTTACTGCGTAGCCCTTCAATAGCACCATGTTGAGTGGTGGTCGCAAATTTTGCGACTACCACTTGACCTTCCAATTCCTCTTTTAGGGCATTATTAATATGTTTACCAATTGTTTTTACATCCCGGTCAAAGAGCTCAGCCATTTGATTTCTATTCAGCCAGACCATCTCATTATTTACTTCCACAGGAAGCGTTATCAATTTATCCTCTGTTTCAAATATTACAATTTCATTTTTGTTCATATCATTCCTCCAATTCTATTCCTTTTTCCTTCATCAACTTCTGCACCTTAACGTAATATGCAATTAATCTGAGTACATACTCCGGCATCTGCCTTCTTCCCGTTTCCCACTCCTCTAATGTTCTTAGTGGAATATCCATGTATCGTGAAAATTCTGTCCTGTTCATATCCAACATTTCACGAATTCCTTTTAATGTACCTATCTGCTTTTCAATCCTTTCTTTTTTGTCCATCTCGTTCTCCTTATGTATCCACTCATTGTGTGGATATTGTGTCACAAAACATAAATAGAAACAATATTTTTTGAAAATAAAAAGTCAAACATGGTATGCATCGTTAAAAGGCGGGCTATATTGGTTCTTCCCGCCGGCCCGTCCAGGCCACCTCGAAAAAGCTTTGCTTTTCCTCGGTGTTTGGCTTTCGCCAAATTGGACACTCGCAAGAAAGAGGCACTTACAAGCAAGCTTGCCTATGGTTCCTCCGCTCCGTCCAGGCCACCTCGAAAAAGCTCCGCTTTTCCTCGGTGTTTGGCTTTCGCCAAATTGGACACTCGCAAGAAAGAGGCACTTACAAGCAAGCTTGCAGCGCCTCTTTATTACTCCTGTCCAGCCTGGACTCAATGCTCCAGCATGTTTTCAATAAATATCCCGTATCCTCTTGTGGGGTCATTGACAAAGACATGGGTCACCGCCCCCACTAACTTTTCATCCTGAATAATCGGACTGCCGCTCATTCCCTGTACGATGCCGCCGGTGAGCTTCAGTAGCTCCTCGTCCACGACGCGGATCACCATCCCCTTATTTTTCTGAATACTCGTGTGATCCACTTTTTGAATTTCGATCTCATAATCTCTCACCTCCCCCGATACGTCGCTGCGGATAAAGGCCTGGCCCTTGCGGACGTCCTGACGGAAGCCAACGGGAATGGCCTCGGACCGGAACCGTTCTAAAAACCGGCGGTTGACGGTACCGAAGATCCCCTCCTCTGTATTGGCAGTCACTTCCCCTAGCCTTGTGCCTTTTCCGTAGTAGATGACCCCGGACATGACTCCGGGCTTTCCCGATGTTCCTTTTTCTATCCCCATGATCTGGGTATCATAGAGCTCTCCCTCCCGGATATCCACCAGCTTTCCTGTGTCGCTGTCACTGATCCCATGGCCCAGGGCGCCGAAGGAGCCGTTCATGTCCACGTAGGTGACGGTCCCGATCCCCTGGGTATCGTCCCGGACCCAGGCTCCCAGCTTGTAGCTCCCATCCTCCGCCAGCACCGGCTCCAGCTCCACTCTTAAAAGCTCCCCGTCCCTGCGCACCTCCAGAGAAACAGGCTCCCCGCTGCTGGCGCTGACGGCCTGGATCAGGTCGTCCTTGTCCTCCATCTCCCGTCCGTTTACCGTTTCGATATAGTCTCCGGACTTCAGAATGCCGAAGGCCGGTTCCACCACGTTGCCCGCGTCATTGACGATCTCCCCGGTGCCAACGACCATAACTCCCCTGGATCTCAGATAGATCCCCACAGGCACGCCGCATGGTGCGGCATACATCCCGTCCACCACATCTACCTGGATATCCTTCATGCGGATCAGCCCAAAGAGCTTCATACCCAGGTGGTAGCTTCCCTCCGATGCGCCGTACATGGACACCGGCTCTGCGGTCTGGATCCGGACCTTTCCGGCGGGAATGTTGGACGCGTTCCCCAGGACCACCTCCTCGCTTTCGCTCTCCAGGGTAACGCCCGGAGGCAGGGAAAAATGAAAAATCTCCTCCTCGCTGACCACCAGGTTCAGGCGGTCCGGCACTGCAAGCTTCACATAGCCCCATGTGAATGCAATGGTAAAGACCAGGGAAAAACAAAAGATACCGGCCAGGATCCTTCTCAGTCGTTCCTTCCTTGTCACGGCAAAACCTCCTCTTCCTTATGATTCTGCCCCGACTTTTCCCCGTCCATAACACCCGGCGTCCGCAATTTCCCCCAGTAACGGCAAAGGAGAGGGCAGTGATATGCTCCTCTCCTAGTATGTGATCCTTTTCTCTTTTCAGCCTGTCAGTTTTTAGATGGCGGTCCTTTCTTCCAGCAGCTCCCTCTTCTTTTTTTCCGCCAGCCGCTTCATTTCCCTTGCGTTTTCAAGCACCGCGCCTGTGATCTCCGCACCGCCCAGAAGCCTTGCCAGCTCCTCGGTCTGCTCCTCTTTTCCCAGCTTATGGATCCTGGTGGACGTTTTTCCATTTTCCACGGTTTTTCTGATCTCAAAATGGGCATCAGCCATGGCCGCGATCTGAGGCAGATGGGTGATGCATAAAACCTGGTGCTTTCCGGCAATATAGGAAAGCCGCTCCGACACCTTCTGGGCCGTGCGTCCGCTGATTCCGGTGTCGATCTCGTCAAAGATCAGGGTGGGGATATCGTCCGTATCCGCTAACACCGTCTTGATGGCCAGCATGATCCTGGAAAGCTCGCCGCCGGAGGCTACCTCACCCAGCGGTCTGGGCAGAATGCTTCCCGGGTTGGTGGAGATCATAAATTCCACCTCGTCGGAGCCCTGGGCCGTAAAATGCTCCAGATCCCTCACATCGATCCGGAAATCCACATGGAGGAAATTCAGGTCCATAAGCTCTGCCCCGATCCGCTCCTCCAGGATGCGGGCCGCACGCTTTCTGGCATCCGAAAGGGTTCCGCAAAGCAGCTCCATGGACCGGGTCTGGGCTTCAAGCTCCCTGGAGGCCAGGGCTGCCAGTTCCTCGTAATTTTCCAGTTCCTGAAGACGCTCTCTTTTTTCCTCCAGACTTCTTAAAACGGCCTCCTCCGAATTTCCGTACTTGGCCATCAGGCCGCGGATCCGGTCCAGACGTTCCTCCGTCTGTTTAAAGGCTTCCTCATCGAACTCCATTTCATTCATATAATCAGAAATAGACCGGGCCACGCCGTTTAAGATGTCCTCAGCGTCGGAAAGCTCTTTTAAAATATCGCTTAAATTTTCATCATAGGAAGCGGCACTCTCCACATGCTTCACTGCCCGTCCCAGATCGGCCCCGTCCACAGCCATAAACGCCGCCTGCATGGCCTCGGCGATCTTCCTGCTGTGAGAAAACCTCCGGCAGATGCCAGAAAGCTCCTCCTCTTCTCCCGGGCGGATGGCTGCATTTTCAATCTCCTGGATCTCAAACCGCAGAAAATCCGACTCCCGCTTTCTTGCCTCCCCGTCCAGATGGAATCCGGAAAGTTTTTCCTTGAGAGCCATATATTTCCGGTAGCCTTCTGCCACGTCGTTTTTCAGATGTTCCGTTTCATTCCGGGAATATTCGTCCAGAATCTCCAGGTGCTTCTGCTTGTGGAGAAGGGACTGATGCTCATGCTGTCCATGAATATCCAGAAGAAGCCCGGTGACAGCCTTGAGCCTCGCAGTGGTCACCGTCTCGTCGTTGATCCGGCTGACGGTTCTGGATGGAGTGATCTTTTTAGAAATGATAAGAAGGCCGTCCTCGTCGGGCGTGATATCCAGATCCTCCAGGGCCTTTTTCTTCTTCTCATCGTCCACGGAAAAGGCCAGCTCCACCAGGGCGCTGTCCTCGCCCCGGCGGATCATGTCCTTCGACGCCTTTCCTCCCAGCGCCAGCCCCACGGAGCCGATGAGGATAGATTTGCCTGCCCCGGTCTCTCCGGTCAGTATGTTCAGCCCTCCGGTAAACTCCACCTCAGCCTTTTCGATCAGGGCCAGGTTTTTTACGTGTAAGCCCAGCAGCATTCTGTCACCTCAATTCTGCTCATTCAGGATCTTTTTCAGCTTATCCATCAAAAGGATCGTGTCATCCACCGTCCTTACGGCGCACATGATGGTATTGTCTCCGGCCACGCAGCCCACGATCTCGTGGAAACCGATCACGTCCAGGGCCTCTGCCACCGCCATGGCCATACCGGACACAGTTTTAATGACCAGGATGTTCTGGGCCATATCCATGGAAACGAAGCAGTCCCGGAGGATGCGGATATATTTCTCCCCGAAATCCCTCTGATGCTGCATCACCGAATAGCACTGGCGGCCGTTTTCCTTCTGCACCTTTGTAAGCTTCAGCTCCCGGATATCCCTGGAAACCGTGGCCTGGGTCACATGATATCCGGCCTCCTTTAAATAGGAAGCCAGCTCCTCCTGCGTCTCGATCTGGTACTTGCCGATCAGCTCTACGATCTTGCTGTGTCTGTCTACCTTCATGTCTGTTACCCCTTTCCTGTAACTGTTCCGTATCCCTCTGGTTACAACGTGCTCTGCCTTTCTGCCTGCGTTTCCGGCCCCGGCCGGCTCCGCTCTCTTCCCCTATGCATCGTACATCTTGTGCTTTAAAATATCCAGAAATGACCGGTCATCCAGCTTCACCGCCCGGGTCACCATCTTGGACCGTTCGATCTCAATATAATCCCCACGGGTCAGCACCACCTTGGTCCCCCCGTCAAAGGCGGCTGCCTGGCATCCTTCATTTTTTTCCGAGATCTCGATCCGGATCCGGCTTTCCGGCCCCAGAACGATGGTCCGGGACGTGAGCGTATGAGGACACACCGGCGTCAGGATCAGCAGCTCCCCGTCCGGCTGGGCAATGGGCCCCCCTGCGGACAGGTTATAGGCCGTGGAGCCCGTGGGCGTGGACACGATCACGCCGTCGGCGCTGTATTCATACAGGAACTGACCGTTGACGTAGATCTTAAATTTCAGGACCCGCATGTCCCCCTCCCGGGCCAGTACGATATCATTCAGGGCAATGCGGCTGGCCGCCGGCTTTCCCTCATGGTATACCCGTCCCGAAAGCATCATCCGTTCCTGGATCTCATAATGGTCTGAAAGCAGGGCGTCCAGAAGCTCCTCCAGGTCGCCCCCCTTTCCCATCTGGGTCAGATAGCCCAGGTCCCCCAGGTTGATCCCCACAATGGGGAGGCCTGTGCCTGCCAGATCCCTGGCCGCCTGGATAAAGGTCCCGTCTCCGCCCAGGGTAATGACGCACTCCGTATCCTCCGGTACGTCGGAAACAGACGTAAACCGTTTTCCCTTGCTGAATACGCCGCCGGACGTCTGGTATGTGCATCCATGGTCCTCCAGATACCGGGAAATCCTTTCCCCCATGGCTTTCGTATCTGCTTTATCTTCATTGACAATGATATAAAAATGTTTCATATGCTGCCCCCGCGGAACTCCTAATCCAGCGTTTCATGTGCCTGGTTTACGATCTCCTCCGCATCAATGGAGCCGTTTTCGTAAACGTTTCCGCCGGCGTCGTTTCTTAAATGCAGAAGGTACTCAATATTTCCCTCCGGCCCCTTAATGGGCGAGAACTCCAGATGAAGAGCCTCGAAGCCGATGCTTCCCGCAAAGGCCGCCACCATGCGGATCACCTCCAGATGAACGGAACGCTCCCGGACCACGCCCTTTTTCCCAACCTTTTCCCGGCCGGCCTCAAACTGCGGCTTAATGAGACATACCACCTGGCCATCCGGCTCCATAAGGGCCTTCACCGGTCCCAGGACCTTGGTTAAGGAAATAAACGACACGTCAATGGAGACGAACTGGATCCGGTCCGGGATCTCCTCCGGGGTCACATACCGGATATTGGTCTTTTCCATGCAGACCACCCGCGGATCATTCCTGAGCTTCCAGGCCAGCTGTCCGTGGCCCACATCCACCGAGTAGACCTTTACGGCCCCATTCTGCAGCATGCAGTCGGTGAACCCTCCGGTGGACGCCCCCACGTCCATACAGATCTTCTGATCCAGGGTCACCCCGAAATGGGTCATGGCCTTCTCTAATTTCAGACCTCCGCGGCTCACATATTTTAAGGTGCTTCCCCGGACCTCGATCTTTGCCGTCTCCTCGAACATGGAGCCGGCCTTGTCCTCCTTCTGGTCATCCACATAGACGATCCCGGCCATGATCACCGCCTTGGCCTTCTCTCTGGACTCTGCCAGATTCTTTTTTACTAACAGCACGTCTAACCGTTCCTTCATGGATCCTGCCGCTCCTTCTCTGCACTATTTGAACAATCGAAGCTGTTCTGTATCTTCCTATTTCCATTATTGTCATATTGATCCAGATATTCCGTAAAGATCCTTTTAATCACCGAATCGCTGTCGATCCTCAGCATCTCCCGCAGCAGCGACACATTCCCGTGCTCCACATAAGCGTCCGGAAGCGCCACCTGGATCACATGGATCTCCGGGTGGTTTTCATGGATATACCGGGTGGCGCACATACCCATGCCGCCCCGCAGCACATTTTCCTCCAGTGTGACGATCAGCTTATGGTTCCGGCACAGCCGGTCGATCATCTCCGTGTCCAGAGGCTTTACAAACCTGGCGTTTACCAGGGTACAGGAATACCCTTTGGCCTTCAGCTTTTCCCGCACATGCTCTCCGGTGCTGACCATGCTTCCCAGGGCGAAAAGGGCGATGTCCTTTTCCTCAAAAAGCATCTCGGCCTTCCCGTACTCCACCGGCGCGTCAAATTCAGAAAGCCCGCGGTAGGCCTGTCCCCTCGGATAGCGGATGGCCAGAGGGCCGTCGAAGCCCACGCCGAATTCCAGCATCCGCTCCAGCTCCCACAGATTTTTCGGCGCCATGATGCTCATTCCCGGCACCAGGCTTAAAAATGAAATATCAAAAATTCCCTGATGGGTCTCTCCGTCGCTGCCCACAAGACCGGCCCGGTCAATGGCAAAAAGCACCGGCAGCTCCTGGATACAGACGTCGTGGAGAATCTGGTCATAGCCCCTCTGTAAAAAGGACGAATACACCGCCACCACAGGCTTTAAGCCTGCCGATGCCATTCCCGCTGCCGAGGTGACCGCGTGGGCCTCGGCGATCCCCACGTCAAAAAAACGGTCCGGGAACTGCTTGGCAAACCTGGAAAGCCCTGTACCGTCGGGCATGGCCGCCGTGACCGCCACGATCCGGGGATCCTTCTCCGCCAGGCTGCAGATCTTTTCTGCAAATACATCCGTATAGCCCGGGAACTGCTTTTCCTTTAACGGCTTTCCCGTTTCAATATCAAAGGGCTCCACCCCGTGGAACCGGGAGGGATTCTGCTCCGCCGGGCCATATCCCTTGCCCTTGGTGGTCCGTACATGGACCAGGACCGCATGGCGGACCCGCTTGGCCTCCTTTAAAACCTGGACCATTTCCTCCACATTGTGGCCGTCCACAGGCCCCAGATAGGTGATCCCCATGTCCTCAAACAGCATCCCCGGCACCAAAAACTGCTTGATCCCGTTTTTCGCCAGGAAAAGGCCGTTGACCATGGCCTTCCCGATCACCGGCACAGACTTCAGGGTACGCTCCACCTTGAGCTTCAGATCCGCATAGCCCTCCCTGGTGCGGACGCTGCTCAGATACCGGGACATGCCGCCCACGTTTTTTGAGATGGACATCTCATTGTCATTCAATATGATAATGAAGTTTTTTTTCAGCTGGGCCGCATTGTTTAAGGCCTCATAGGCCATGCCGCCCGTTAAGGCGCCGTCCCCGATGATGGAGATGACTGAATAGTCCTCGCCCAGGATCTCTCTGGCCTGGGCGATTCCCAGGCCCGCGGAAATCGAGGTGGAGCTGTGCCCCGTGTCAAAAGCGTCATAGGGGCTCTCCTTCCGCTTCGGGAAGCCGCTCATGCCGCCGAACTGGCGCAGCTCGTCGAAGCCGTCCTTTCTCCCGCTGAGGATCTTATGGGTATAGGCCTGATGGCCCACGTCCCAGATGATCTTATCCTTCGGAAGATCAAAGGCCAGGTGCAGGGCCATGGTCAGCTCCACCACTCCCAGGTTGGAGGCCAGATGACCGCCTGTACGGCTGATCTTTTCCAGCAGAAACTGCCGGATCTCCTGCGCCAGCACCGGATACTCTTCCTCTTTCAGTTTCTTGATATCCGAAGACTGTTCTATTTTTTCCAGAAGCATTCCGTTCCTACTCCTTTAAGTCCTATTTCTCCCGGTCCACCAGGGTCTTAATGAGCGTTCCCAGGAATTCCTTGTCCCCCGGAAGGCTGTTTAAAGCGCCCGCTGCCCGGTCTGAGAGTGTTTTTACTTCTGCCTTTGCCTTTTCCAGTCCCTTTAACGTCACATATGTGGTCTTTTCATTCTTCTCGTCGCTTAAAACCGGCTTTCCCAGAACCTCCGCGGTGCTCACCAGATCCAGAATGTCGTCCTGGATCTGGAATGCCATGCCCACATCGGCGGCGATGCGTTCCACCGTTTCCTCTTCCTCTTTTCCGGCCCCGGCCAGTACCGCTCCGATCCTCATGGACGCCTCCAAAAGCGCCCCGGTCTTTAACCGGTAGATAAAGGAAAGCTGCTCCTCCGGAACCGGCTTTCCCGTCAGCTCCACATCCACCGTCTGGCCGCCGATCATTCCATAGATCCCGGTCTTTTCTGCCAGGATCCCCATGGCCCGGGCCACCCGCTCCGGGGCTCCGCCCAGGGCCAGTGCCTTGGCCGCTGTCTCAAATGCGTAGATCATCAGGGCGTCCCCGGCCAGCACCGCCATATCATAGCCGTACACCTTCCAGGTGGTGGGCTTTCCCCGGCGCAGCTCGTCGTTGTCCATACAGGGAAGGTCGTCATGGATCAGGGACGAGGTGTGGATCATCTCAATGGCCGCCATAAAGGGCATGATCTCCTTTCCCTGACCGCCGAGCATCCGGTACGTCTCCAGCATAAGAAGGGGACGGAGCCGCTTGCCTCCGGCCTTCACACTGTAATTCATGGCCTCAAAGATCGTCTTCTGGAAGCCCTTTTCCTCCGGCAGGTACGCGTATACCGCCGCTTCTGTCTCCGCCGTTTTCTGCTCCAGTAATTCTTTAAAACTGCGTTCCATTGTCCTCTTCCTCCGCCGGTCCTCCGCCCAGGACCATGATCTGCTTTTCGATCTTTTCTATTTTCTCATTGCAGCTCTTCACCAGCCGCATTCCCTCTTCATAATTTTTAAAAGCATCCTCCAGGGAGCCTTTTCCGCCCTCCAGACGGCCGATCAGCTCATCCAGGGCCGCAAACGTTTCCTCTATGGTCATGTCTGCTCCGTTTTTATCCAGTTC
The DNA here is from genome assembly GCA_905215775.1 of uncultured bacterium. Classification (GTDB taxonomy): domain Bacteria; phylum Bacillota; class Clostridia; order Lachnospirales; family Lachnospiraceae; genus Alitiscatomonas. The sequence continues at coordinate 27,194 of CAJMRM010000026.1, read as the reverse complement.
TGCCATCCCGACTCCTCATTCCTTTCCGTTACCAGGGCCGAAAGCGTTCCGTCTGCCACCTGTACGGTGATGCCGCTCCCCGGCGGCGCCTGTCTTACAGAGCCCAGCCGTTTTCCCTCCTGGTCCTCGATATATCCAAAGCCCTGGCTCAGCTTGCGTAAGGGCGAGAGCCCCCAGAGCCTGCCGCTGGTCTCTGCCAGCCGTTTTTTTCCATCCTCCATCCTCCGGTCCATGGCCCGGGACAGACGCTCTTCCCGGACCTGGAGACGGGACCGGGCCTCCCCGGCGCGGACATCCATGAGCCGTTCCAGGCGTTCCTCCTGGTCCGCCAGGCGCTGCCTTTTTTCCCGGATCACATGCTGGGGATGGTAAAGCCGGAGCTTCAGCTCGTCCTGCCTCAGCCTTCCCTTCACCTGATCCAGGAAAAAGCCCATCTCCCGGGACAGTTTCCACTTTCTGGCTTCCAGATCTGCCGCAAATCTGGCGTAATCAAAAACCGCCAGCTCTGCCGCTGCCGAAGGCGTAGGGGCCCTTAGATCCGCCGCATAGTCGGCGATGGTCACATCCGTTTCATGGCCCACCGCAGAGATCACCGGCGTTTCACAGGCGAAGATGGCCCGGGCCACCTCTTCCTCGTTGAAGGCCCACAGATCCTCGATGGAGCCGCCGCCCCGGCCGACGATAAGAACGTCCAGGCCCATGGCGTCCAGGGTGCGGATCCCGTTTACGATGCTCTCCCTGGCTCCCTGGCCCTGGACCAGGGCCGGATAAAGGATCAGCTGCACATAGGGATTCCTCCGCCTGCTGACATTGATAATATCACGGATGGCCGCCCCGGTGGGAGCCGTAACGATCCCCACGGACCTGGCGTATCTGGGGATCGGCCGCTTATACTCGGCCGCAAACATCCCCATCTCCTCCAGCTCCCGCAGGAGCTTTTCAAACCGGACGTACAGATCGCCCCGGCCCGCCAGCTCGATCTCCGACGCATAAAGCTGGTATCTTCCGTCCCGCTCATAAACGTCAACCGTCCCCTTGACCACCACCTGCTGGCCCTCCGCCAGCCGGAAACCCAGACCCCTTCTCTGCCCTGCGAACATGACCGCCGAAAGCGTCCCTCCCGAATCCTTTAAGGTAAAGTAAATGTGGCCGGAGCTGTGATATTTACAGTTGGAAACTTCCCCCTTCACCGAGATCCGGCGAAGAAGGAAGTCCTGGACAAACATATTTTTGATATACGAATTCACCTGCGTGACTGAATATACTCCCGCCATAGCTGCTCCCCGGTTCCGGTCTTATTCGGATTTTTCTTCCACCAGCTTCGCCAGGATCCCGTTTACAAAGGCCGGAGCCCCGTCTCCGCCGAATTTCTTGGCTAACTCCACCGCCTCGTTGATGGCCACCTTCTCCGGGATCTCCTGGTCCTCCTTCATCTCAAAAAGAGCCAGTCTGAGGATCGTGAGCTCCACCCGGCCCATACGCCTGGTTTTCCAGCCCTCCGCCACTCCGTTGATCCTTTCATCCAGCTCCGGGATCTTTTTCATAATGGCTTCTACCCGGGCCTCCAGGGCCGTTTTATCTGCTCCGTCCAGGTCCACCTGATGGAGCACCTCATCCGCCCCGTCCTTTCCTGTAACGTCCTCCACCGGAGCGTCAAAATACCGCTCCAGCTGTTCCTCCTTTTCCTCTGCCGGATAAAAATCCTGGCAGAACAGCATCTTAAAGCAATGTTCCCGAGCTTCCCTTCTGGTCATCGGATTACCTCCATTTATAATCTGCACCGTTTTTTCGATTTCATTTTCTGGTCCTATCCTTCGATTATACATGAATCTGCATAGTTTCACAAGACCTTTATGTATACGGACATAAAAAACAGAGCGTTCCTGTCCGGTCCCCTATTCCTCCCGGTCCTGGAAAAGCCAGGGGCTTTCCGCTGCCTTTCCCGGCTGCCAGGCCCGTTCTTTGACCGGCCGTACAGCCATTCGGTCATGAAATTTTATTTTTTTTAAAAAAGACTTGCTTTTTTTGAAATTCATGGTATTATAAACAGGCTTGATGCTTCAAGCACAGCCCGGCCTGTTGGTCAAGCGGTCAAGACGACGCCCTCTCACGGCGTAAACCCGGGTTCGATTCCCGGACAGGTCATAAAAGAGTTTTATCAGAAATGATAAAGCTCTTTTTTGTTTACGCGGGCAGCGAAGCTCTCATGGTTGTCCTCTGCCGGACTTTTCTGCAATTGGAAAAACCGCCGCCCGCAATTTCTGCGGACAGCGGCCCATGTTTTTTTACTGGTTCTCCTCCAGGCTCACGCCTGCGATCTTGATGTTCACATCCAGAACGATCAGACCCGTCATATTTTCAATGGCGCTCTTTACCTTGTCCTGGACTACCTCACAGACCTTTGGGATGCTGTACCCGTACTTCAGGTTCAGGGACAGGCTCACAGAAACGTGCTCCTCTGTCACCTCCACCTTTACACCCTTGGAAAGATTTTTCATTCCCAGCTTGCCCACCAGCTCGTTGGTGATGTTTCCGGCCATGGAATCCACGCCCTCTACCTCTGTCGCCGCCAGGCCGGCAATGATCGCCACAACCTCGTCTGCGATCTGTACCTCTCCGATCTGATCCTTCTCGTATACTTTATGACTGATTCTTACTGTATCCGCTGCCACAATGATTACCTCCTGCGATCATAGTCTGTTCCTGCTCATATCATGTCCTCCTGACATGATACCCCTTCGGGGGAACTGAGCGCCTGGATTTTCGCGGTGTACGCGAAAACCAGATGCGCGATGGTATAATGTCTGTTTTTCAGACATTATATCATGTCCTCCTGACATGATACCCCTTCGGGGGAACTAAGCGCCTGGATTTTCGCGGTGTACGCGAAAACCAGATGCGCGATGGTATAATGTCTGTTTTTCAGACATTATACCATAACAAAAAAACTTTGCATAGGCTTTTCCAGAAGATTTCTGCGGCGCGTATACAGGAACCGCCTTACTCTGCCAGATCCATCAGAGTGATCACAATGCCGTTGGCCCCCACCTCTGTCTTTCTTTTTACGATATCCTCGATCTGGGCCCGCTCCGGGTCGGTCAGGGTCACCGCGTTGACCACCACGTCCACCTGGTTCTCCGTAATGCTGACCACCGGGTCCACAAAGCCCTTGGCCCGGAGCAGGGTCTCCGCCGCATTTTCCTTTTCGGAGATCTCCGTCATCCGGATCATACTCTGGATGGCCGCCTGCTTTTCCGTATCCGGGATCTGGCCGTTATTGATCAGCTCCATAAGCGTCTCCTTATTCTTTGCCCGGATCTGCTCACGGCTCAGCTGGACGCCGGCTATGTACTCGGACACGCTGGTTCCTCCGGTGAGCACCGCTTCTCCCGGATTTTCAAGGCCGGCTGCCTCCGTTTCGTTCCCTGGCTCCGGATTTCCCGCTCCATCTGCCATCTTTTCCCCGTTTTCCTGGGAACCAGCCGCCGGAGCCTCCCCTCCGGCCTCCGCATCCCGGCTTCCGGCGCTTTCAAGCTCCCCGTCCAGGCTCTGGATCTCCTTTAAAGTACCGTCGTCCGTCCTGTTTACCGCCTGGTTTTCCGCCAGAATATCCTCGTCGGAGATCTCCATCATCCCCGCCTCAAACACATCTGAGCCCGTCACCTCCTTTTTGGCAGAATAATTTAAATATCCGGCTGCCGCGATCATGATCGCCAGCGTGGTGATGATCACCTGGTTTCTCCTGAATATCCGTTTCATTCCTCAGACTCCTTCTTTCACCCTCTTTAATACTTTTATCTTATGTGCCGGCAGACCGAATAATGCTTCCATGGCCTCAGAAATTTCTGCCCGCACACTGGCGTTTCCCCCTCCGTCGGCGCTGATGACGATACCGGACACCTCCGGCGTCAGCTCCTTTTCCACCACAGGCCCCTGGTTCCCGCCGCCCATGACAGTGCTCTCCGAGATCTCCTGCTCCCTTACAGTACGCCCGTCTCCGCCCTTTTCCTCCGTGGCTGAGGTCCTGGAAGTTTTGTCCACATGGAACACCCGCTCCTCCGAGGATCTCAGCACTACCATCACGTCCGCCTTCCCCACACCCTCCACCCGGTCCAAAAGGGCGGCGATGCGCTGCTCCAGCTCCTTTTCATACAAAACGCCACCGGAGGATGCCTGGGCTCCGCCGGAAAGCCCCGGAAGTGTTTCTTCCCCCAGCCCGGCCCCGGCCCCGCCTAAAAGACGGCTGGTTCCGTCTGCGTTTTCCAGCTCTCCGCTCCCCACAGCAGCCGCCTCCCGGGATCTTTCCCTTTCTGTTCCCGGCATGGAAAGCACAAACAGCAGCAGCCCAGAGCAGAATACAAAGATCAGCTTTTCCTTATTCATCCTCCAGATCGATCCAGATCCGTCCTTCTTCCACTCCATAATACTCTCCTATCCTTGTTTTCAGATTCCCGATCTCCCGGTTGGCCCTCCTGCGCCGCTCCAGGCCCGCCTCACGGCTGCTTTCCTCCCGGCTCCAGGTCTCCGCTCCCTGTCCCGGAAGCCGCTCTGTATTTCCTCCCGGCGTTTCCACGCTCCCGCCTCCAGGGATCCCCACGGTCAGCCATACCTCTGACACGGTTCCAAAGCCCGGGCTTTCCGGATCCTCCACCACCGCCGCCTCTGCCCGTCTGCATTCCAGTCCGGCGCTTTCTGCCATGGTCATAAGATCCGTTTCCACCGCCCTCCGGTAGCTGTCCGCCAGCCGTTTCATCCGCATCCCGTCCGCATCGGCGATCTCCCGCTGCAGGAGCTTCACATCATTCTGGAAGGTGATCCGGCCAAAGGCCCCGGCCATGCGTTCCTCCAGCCCCGTCCGATCTGCCAGGGGACCGAACACCAGGAGAATAAATACCATCCCCGTAAAAAGCTTCAGATATTTTTCGTATTTCCGGTCCGGAAGGAAATTTAAAACCGTGGTCATCAGGATCAGATAAAATACCAGGCTGCGGATCCACTCATATACTGCTTCCAAGTCTCCCCCTTCCCCGGCTCAGGCCGCGTACCAGACTGCGTTGGTGGATATGCAGAGGACAGCGAGGGTCACAGAAAATAACGCCAGGGAGCAGCCCACGATCTTTAAAAGCAGCCCATGGCCTGCCGCCGCCCCAGTCATACATGCTACCAGCCGCTTATCGCAGACCGGCTGCATCACCGCCGCAGCAATATAATAAAGAAACATCAGAACCAGCAGCTTTATGACCGGAACCGCCGCCATGAAAATAAGCGCCAGGACCGCCGCTGCCCCGGCTGTATTTTTTATGAGGATCCCCGAGCCCATGACCATCTGGGAAAGAGCCCCGGCTCCGGCACCCGCTCCTGGGATCATCTGGACCAGACGCATGGCCGACGCGTTTCTTAAGGCGTCCGCCTGGGGCAGCACCAGCCCCTGGATCACATGAAAGCCCACAACGATCCCAAACATGGTCCTCAGCGTCCACAGGATCCCCTGCCGCAGCAGCTCCGTGGTCCTGGAGATCATATCCTCCCGGTAAAGGTTCCCGGCCAGCACCAGCATCATATAGATCCGCATCAGCGGAAGGAGCACACTGGTGACCACCGCCTGGACTGCGCCGATGGCCCCGAAGGTAAAACCGCAGACTGCCGTGGACGTGAACGCGCCTCCCGCCATGGCCACGGCCAGAAAATAGGCCGGAAGGAGCACCCGCATGAATTCCAGAAGCTCCTTCGCCACAGAATCGGCAATGGTCACGCTGGCAAAAAAGCTGGCCGCCAGAAAGACCATGTTCAAAAGATACACCACGTAAAAGCCCGTTTCCGACACATGCCCCGACCCGAATATATTGGAAAAGCCCGAAAAAACGGCTCCGATGAACGCCAGCAGGATGATCTGTCCCACGAACCTGGCGTTGGTCCGGATCTCAGAAAAGAAGCCCTCCCGGATCCTTCCCGCCAGCTCCTCAAGCACGCCTCCAAGGTTTCCGTCCAGGATCTCCTTCATCACGCCCCCAAAAGAAAGGCTGCCCATCTGGTCCTGGTCCAGGCCGTCCAGAAATTTCTGGATCTCTTCCATATGAAAATCCTCCAGGGTATAAGCCCCATCCAAAACCGTTTCCTCCGCCCGGGCTATGCTGGAAAAAAAGCATAAAAGCAGGGCCAGTACCTGAAAAAAACGGCGAAGCTTCCCCCGGCCCCTCATGCCAGAAACACCTGAAGAGTCTCCAGGAGCGCCTGCAGCACCGGCGCGCTCACCGCCAGGATGGACAGCTTCCCGAACATCTCCACCTGGGTCCCCAGGGCTGAAAATCCGGCATCCTTACAGATTCCCGAGGCAAATTCCGCGATGTATGTGATCCCCACCATTTTTAAAAGCGTTCCCAGGTAAATATTCTTCACCCGGATCTGGCTCCCGATGGCCCGCACCGTATCCAGGATCAGCTCCAGCCTGGAAATACTCAAAAATCCAATGACCAGACCGGCCGCCAGGATCAGGTACACCGAATATTCCTGGCGCAGGGGCTTTAGCTGGACCGCCAGGGCCACGGCTGTGATCCCCAGGACCGCCGCCTGTATGATCGTCATGGCACCTTCCTCCCTTCCTCACAGGGCAAACAAATTTTTTATGGTTTCAAACAGCTCATATATGTAGGGAACGATCCAGAAGAGCACCAGCACCAGCCCAGCCAGGCTTGTGAGGAACGCCTGGTCCTCTCTTCCGCTGTGCTTCAGCACCTGACAGATCACCGACACCAGGATCCCCACCGCCGCAATTTTAAAGATCAGATTTACACCCATGCCATCCTCCTATGCCATTTCACGCCATGACCACCATGAGAAACAGTCCGGCCGCCATGCCCAGGCACCGGTACAGCTTCGTCCGGCTTTCCATTTCCCGCCTTAAAAAATCAATGGAGCCGTCCGTTTCCTCCAGATAGAAAAGAAGGGTCCGTTCCTGCATGTCCTTATGGGCATAGCCCAGATTCTCACCCAGGGCCAGGAGATTCCTCCGGTCTCCGGCCTCCAGGGGAAATCCAGGAGGAAACCGCCCCGCCTCCTCCCGCCAGATCACAGGAAACGGCACGTCTCCCTGATCTTCCAGCCGCCCTGCCACCCGCAGGAAAAACGCCCCCGGCTCCTTAAGAAAGCCGCTCCGGCCCTCTGCATACCGCTCTCCTACCTCCTGGAGCGCTTCCGGCAGCGTGGCGTTGGCATACAGGATCTGCCCCTTCAGATAAAACATCATCTGCCGGAACAGAAGTAAAAGCTCCAGCTTTTCCTTCCACTGGCCCGCAGCCCAGAACCCGCCGGCAGTCAGCGCTCCGGCCATCATAAGGATCCCGATGTGCTTCATACTCCCAGCACCTCCGTTTTTCCCTCTGTTTCTGATCCTCCCCCTTTATCCCGGCAGCCCGCTCCCGCCAGCAGCCTCAGCTCTCCGTCGCAGATGGCTTCCACTGTCCCCGGTCCCCGCCTCCTGGAAAGCACCACATACCGGGAAAACATTTCCTCCCGGACCATCTCCGCCAGCACCGGCTTTTTTTTCAGATCCTCCGGGGAGCCTCCGTGGACCGTGGCCAGGATCCGGCAGCCGCATTTCATCACGTATTTCAGCGCCTCCAGATCCTCCCTGTCTCCGATCTCATCCACGGCCACCACCCCGGGAGCCATGGACCGGATCATCAGGACCATCCCCTGGCCCTTGGGGCATCCGTCCATCACATCCGTCCGCATCCCCAGATCGCACTGGGGCACCCCCTTGAAACAGGCCCCCAGCTCCGACCGCTCATCCACCACCGCCGTCTGGAGCCCCGGCCCGTACTGGTTTCCATTGGACACCTGACGCACCACGTCTCTCAGAAGCGTCGTTTTCCCCGCTCCCGGGGGCGACAGGATCAGCGTATTCCTGAGCTGGCCGTTCTCATAGAGCCAGGGAAGCACCGGGTCCCCGCAGCCGGGCTTTTCATGGGCCAGGCGGATGTTCAGGCTGGATATGTCCTTTATGGTCCTCAGTCCGTTTTCTCCGGCGACGGCTTTTCCGGCTATCCCCACCCGGTGTCCTCCCTCGATGGTAAGAAATCCCTGGCGGATCTCATCCTCAAAGGCATACAGGGAATGCCTGGAAAAGATTCCCAGGATCTCCCGGATCAGCGCCTGGTCCGCCAGGACCGGGGACCGCGCCTCCTGGTCCGTTCCGTCCTCTGCTTCCGGACGCAAAACGGCCTTCCGGAATGTCCTCCTTCCGCTTTGCAGGCCCTCCATTTCAAAAAGCCCCCTCCGGCCCACCGCATATTCCTGCCCGTCCATGAAGACCAGCACCGGCTTCCCCGCCCGCAGACGGATCTCCTGGAGCTCCCCTCCCTCTGGAACAGCCCGTCCGAATATCCGCTTCAGTTCTTCTGCCGTCATATTCCTCACGCTCCTTTACCTCAATATATGACGGCGGGACAGGTTTATGAGTCTGAATTTTCTCCAGCAAAGTCCCCTTCCCTTTTTCCATATCATGTAGTATAATACCTTGTATAACTTTAAAGCATAACACTTTACAGGAGAAAATTATCATGAACCTTATCTCAACGGTCTACAACTTCCTCTGGGGCGATCTGATCACGATCCCCCTGCCCGGCGGCGGATCCCTGGGACTGTCGCTTCTTGTCCTGCTTCTGATCCCGGCCGGGATCTTCTTCACGGTGCGCACCCGCTTCCTTCCGGTACGGATGTTTCCGGAAATGATGAAGATCGCCGTGGAAAAACGCACCTCTACCCAGAAAAACTCCATTTCCGGTTTCCAGACCCTGATCATTGCCACCGCCACCCGTGTGGGCATGGGAAACCTGGTGGGTGTGGTGGCTGCTATCTCCGCCGGCGGCGCAGGAGCCGTATTCTGGATGTGGGTCACCGCTCTTTTAGGCTCCTCCACGGCATTTGTGGAAGCCACCCTGGCCCAGCTTCATAAGGAAAAGGATCCCTTATACGGCGGATACCGGGGCGGCCCGGCCTACTACATCCATGACTTTTTCACCCGCAGGAAGCAGACAAAGCCCCGCTACTCCCTGATCGCCGTCCTGTTCGCCATCTCCGGCCTGATCTGCTGGTGCGGCATCAGCCAGGTGATCAGCAACTCGGTCTCCACGGCATTCGCAAACGCCTTCCACATCCCGCCTCTTTATACCACCATCCTTCTGGTAGTCCTGGCAGCTGTGATCGTCCTGCGAAAGCATGCCACGGTCAAGGTCCTGGATATTATGGTGCCCATCATGGCCGGCTGCTATTTCTTCATCACGCTGTTCATTATTTTCAAGAACATCGGACAGCTCCCGGCGGTTTTCCATAATATTTTTTCTGAGGCCTTCGGCTTCCGCCAGGTCGTGGCCGGCGGCTTCGGCGCAGTTCTCATGAACGGGGTCAAGCGCGGTCTCTTTTCCAATGAGGCAGGTTCCGGATCCGCCCCCTGCGCGTCTGCCGCAGCCGATGTGGATCGTCCTGCCAAAGCGGGACTGATGCAGGCCTTCGGCGTCTTCATCGACACCATTGTGATCTGCAGCTGCTCTGCCTTCATCATGCTCCTGGCTCCGGCAGAGCTCATCAGCGGTCTGGAGGGCATGGACCTTCTTCAGGCTGCCATGAACTACCATCTGGGCTCCTTCGGCGTTATCTTCATCGCCATCACCCTCTGGCTGTTCAGCTTCTCCACCTTCATCGGGATCCTGTTCTACGCCCGCTCCAACGTGGCCTACCTGTTCGGCGATAACTGGATCTCCCAGACGGCCTACAAGCTCCTGGCCCTGGTCATGCTGTTTGTGGGCGGCATGGCTGCCTATACCTTTGTATGGGATCTGGGCGACGTGGGCATCGGTCTTATGACCATCTTTAATATGATGGTCATATTCCCTCTGTCAAAGCAGGCCATCGACGCCTTAAACGACTACGAAACACGGGCCTGATACACAGACTTTTAAGAAGTTTTATACAAAAATCATTTCCTTATTGGAAAATTTATGCTACAATAGGTACAAATAAGTTTTGAAAGAGGACGCTCCATGAATCATAAAACCGTAGTCCTAAATGCCTCCAAAATGAATTTTGACGGAAATCTCGATTTTTCTGTCCTCTCTGAGGATGTGGCCGTTTATGAGGACACAGACCAGGACCAGCTCCTCTACCGGATCCAGGGGGCGGCTGTGGTGGTCACCAAGGAAATGCCCGTAAGCGGGGATCTGATCCGCCAGTTTCCGGATTCCGTGAAGCTGATCTGCGAGGCCGGCACCGGATACAACAATCTGGATCTGGAGGCCGCCCGCCAGAAGGGGATCACGGTCTGCAATATCCCGGCGTACAGCTCCCAGCGGGTAGCCCATACGGCGATCATGATGATCCTGAACTTAAGCTCATCCATGCAGCTCCAGATGAAAATGCTGGCCCGGGGCTGCCATGACAATTTTACCAAGAACCTCCAGGTAAGCCATGTGGAGGTCAACGATAAGGTGCTCGGCATCATAGGCGCCGGAAACATCGGCCGGGAGGTCATAAAGATCGCCCAGGCCATGGATATGAGGATCCTGGCCCATACCCGGAGCTTCCGGGAGGATGCAGACGGCGTCCATTATGTGGACCTTCCCACACTCCTTAGGGAAAGCGATTACGTCTCCCTCCACTGTCCCCTGACGCCGGAAACGAGACATCTGATCAACCGGGAAACCCTTTCCATGATGAAGCCCACGGCTTTCCTTATCAATACTTCCCGGGGAGCCCTGGTGGATGAACCGGCTCTGATCGAGGCCTTAAAGACCGGAGTGATCGCCGGAGCCGGACTGGATGTACAGGAAACGGAGCCCCCGGTTCCCGAAAATCTGCTCTATACCATGGACAATGTGATCCTGACGCCCCATATGGGCTGGAAGGGCCTGGAGACCCGGAAACGCCTGGTGTCCATCCTGGCAGGAAATATCGAAGCGTATTTCCAGGGAACACCCATAAACGTAGTTTCCTGATCCATATGTTTCAGCTTCTAACCGCAGCACTGGCTGCGTAAGAATAAAAACAGACTCCCTGTGAGTCCAAAAGGAGGAATTATCCCATGATCTTAATTAAAAACGGAACGCTCCATACAGCTGTTTCCAAGGAACCGCTTCAGGCAGATATCCTGGTTGACGGCGGAAAGATCGTAAAGATCGGCGCCGGCTTAAGCGGTGAGGGCGCAGAAGTCATCGACGCTTCCGGTCTCAACGTGTATCCCGGTTTCGTAGAGGCACACTGCCACATCGGACTGGACGGATACGGCATCGGCTATGAGGGCCATGACTACAACGAACTGAACGATCCGGTTACTCCGCAGCTCCGCTCCATCGACGGTATCAATCCCTTTGATCCGTGCATGGAAATGGCGGCAAAGGCAGGTGTTACCTGTATGGCAACCGGCCCAGGCAGCTCCAACGCCATCGGCGGAACCTTCGTGGCCATGAAGCCCCACGGAAAACGCGTGGACAACATGATCGTGAAATTCCCCGTTGCAATGAAATGTGCCTTCGGTGAGAACCCGAAGCGCTGCTATCAGAAGAATACCATCACCAGCCGTATGACCAACGCTGCCCTGATCCGCGAAGCCTTAAAGAAGGCTTCCCTGTATAAGGCAAAGGTTGAGGCTGCCGGTGACGACGCCTCCAAGCTTCCGGCTTACGACCAGAAATCTGAGGCCCTGATCCCGGTATTAAATAAAGAGATCCCCTTAAAGGCCCATGCCCACCAGGCCAACGACCTCTGCACAGCCCTGCGCATTGCAAGAGAGTTCGATCTGGATATCACCTTAGAGCATGTGACCGAGGGACATATGATCGTAGATGAGCTGGCCAAGGAGAACGTTCCCCTGGCTGTTGGCCCCACCTTCGGACATGCCAGCAAGTTTGAGCTTCAGAACAAGACCTGGGAGACTCCCGGCGTTCTGGCAAAGGCAGGCTGCCACGTTTCCATCATCACAGACGCTCCGGTGATCCCGCTCCACTATCTGCCCTTATGTGCAGGTCTGGCCATGAAGGCCGGTATGGACGAGTATGACGCACTCCGCGCCATCACCATCAATCCGGCTGAGCACATTGGCGTTGCCGACAGAGTCGGTTCCCTGGAGGAAGGAAAGGACGCCGATATCGTTATTATGGACGGCACACCGTTCACCGTTGAGGGTGTTGTGAAACACGTATTCATCGACGGAGAAGAGATCTAGGATATAAACAGACCGGCATGCTCCCGCGGGTATGCCGGTCTTCTTATGTCATACGATATCATTCAGGGAGGGTTCCATGTCACCAGCATTTATATTTGAGGGCTGCGGTACCAGGGCCGCCATAAGCTGGCCCTCTATTACGCCGGCTCCGCCTTCCTTCTCCTGGTCTTTAACCTTGCGGGAAAGGCCTTTCTGGTGCGCCGCCTCTCATCGGTGCTGGATCAGATCCTGGGAGGCGATCCGGAATTTACGGTCTGTTTTTATGAAAACTATTTCTCCATCGTCCGCCGGAAGGATCAAAAACTCATCCCAATTTATTACGGCCGGATCAACCGGATCGCCTGCCGGGACGGGATCATGGCCGTGTTTACCGGAGAAAATCTCTGCATTCCCTTCCGGGATCCCGATGACGGCCAGATATGGGACGATCTCTGCCGGTTCTTAAAAGAAAAGAATCCGTCCATCGCCGTGTGGGGGTGAGGTGTGCTGCGGCCAAAAAACCGCCTGCACCAGAGCAGGCTCTTCTGCTCTGGTACAGACGGTTTTTCTTTTCCGTTCTTTTATTTATTATAAGCTTAGTCGAATTCCTCGTATACCGGCTCTATGGGATCTCCCAGCAGGCCGTTTCCGGCGGCCTCGCCGTTGATCTCTGTCAGGATCCCGGAGCTGTTTACCTTATACCGGTTTCCGTCCCGGTCCTTTACAGTCGTATTTTTCGAGATACGGCCGGAGGTATTGACCACATACGTCTTATACTGGCTCCCGGACGGAAGGCTCACCAGCATATAGCGGCTGTCGGAATCTGCCTCCTGGAGCTTTCCCATATAATACAGATAATTGCTCTTGACGCCAGTGAAGCCGCGGCCTGCGTAGCTCCCCTCATTGAAATAGAAGGTGCTCTTCGTTCCGTCGCCTTCCTCTACGGTCCGTTTTCCTTTTACCACAGTCCTGGAGCTGTTATCAAAGTAGTAGGAGGTATATTCGCCGGTATCCCCGATCTCCACCCGGTGGAGTCCCTTTACCGGATTTCCGCGTTTATCGAACAGGTAGTTCTTCCCGTCGATCCTTACAAAATCGTCGGTGGAAGCCGCTCCGAATTCCGGCCCCGTCTTAGGCTCTCCGTCCTTATTAAAGTAATACCATTCCACAGACTCGTCCACATTGTCCAGAAGCCGATCCGGCGGCTCCAGGGAAAGCCATCCGCTGATGGAGGCCCCCACCGTCGTATTTTTTATTCCCGGCTCTGCAAAGTAGCGCCAGTGCTCAATGGTGTTGGAGCTGGCTGAATCCGGATCTCCGTCCATATACACCCAGCCGGTCTGCATCTTTCCGGTGGAATCGAAGCAGTAATATTTCCCGTCGATCCGGCTGACCCGGTACTCGCCCTCCTCATCTCCGGTGGAGGTGCAGTATTTCTTCCCGCTGGGAGCAAAATAATACCAGTACTGGCCGTCGTCGCTCTCCGGGCCGTAGGTATAATCGTCCTCGTCCTCATCGTAAGGCGGCTCCAGATATCTCCATCCAGTCTTCATGGCCCCGTCGCTGCCCAGATAGTAGAGGCCGTCCTCCGTCCAGCCGGTCTGCATCACGCCCTCTGAATCGAACAGATAGCTTCTTCCGTCCACCTTCTTCCAGCCGTCCTTTACGACCTTTCCGCTGTTTCCAAAATAAAACCAGACGTCCTCATCCCCGCCGTAATAGGGCCGGGTCTTTACCCATTTATTGGCAACCATGATCCCGTTGGAATCCACAAAATAATCCTCATCAGCCCAGCAGCTGACCGCCATCTCCCCGTTTCCGTTCAAATATCTCCACAGATTGTCGGCGCCCTTTCTCCACTCATTGGTCACCCGGTTTCCGTACTGGTCCATATATACCCAGGTATTTCCAGACATGGCCCAGCCCTCTGCAGCCAGGGCCTCCATAGTCATAAGCCCCAGGCTTAACACGGCGGCAGCTGTCAGTACCTTCAGTCCCTTCGTCTTCATAAATCCATCTCCTTACCCTCTGCCTTTTTTCATACGGCTCCCGTTTTATGATCCATTCCGGAGCCATATATCCCTGGTATCATTCTACCAGTATCTTACAAAATATTCAACCAGAAGAATCTTTCAATTCTCTTACATACTCCCTTCAAATGCCGCAAAACTGCCGCAATCCCATCTGGTATTTGACACGCTCCCCCGAATCACGTATAATATCCACAGAAACAAAACGATAATCATAGAAAGCGACGGTATCATATATGTGGATTGCAGACGGATGGAAGGATTACGAAGTCATCGACTGTTCAAAAGGTGAAAAGCTGGAGCGCTGGGGAAAATATATCCTTTTGCGCCCCGATCCCCAGGTCATCTGGGATACAGAAAAAACGGCCCCCCAGTGGAAAAAACTCAACGGCCACTACCACCGCAGCTCAAAGGGCGGCGGCGAATGGGATTTTTTCCAGCTTCCGGAACAGTGGAGCATCAACTATAAGGAACTGACCTTCCAGCTCAAGCCCTTCAGCTTCAAGCATACGGGCCTCTTCCCGGAGCAGGCGGCCAACTGGGACTGGTTCGGGGAAAAGATCCGGAATGCCGGACGGCCTGTAAAGGTTTTAAACCTTTTTGCCTATACGGGCGGAGCCACCCTGGCAGCCGCAAAGGCCGGCGCCTCTGTGACCCATGTGGACGCCTCCAAGGGAATGGTTGCCTGGGCAAAAGAAAACGCCCGGTCCAGTAACCTGGAAAGCGCCCCCATCCGCTGGATCGTAGACGACTGCGTGAAATTTGTAGAACGGGAGCTCCGGCGCGGGAACCACTATGACGCCATCATCATGGATCCTCCCTCCTACGGCCGCGGCCCCAAGGGCGAGATCTGGAAGATCGAGGACGCCATCTTCCCGCTGGTGAAGCTCTGCGCCGGACTCTTATCGGAAAAGCCCCTGTTTTTCCTTATCAACTCCTATACCACCGGCCTGGCTCCCGCTGTGCTCACCTATATGCTGGGCTGCACCGTAAAGCCCCGGTTCGGCGGTACGGTGCACTCTGACGAGATCGGTCTTCCGGTGACCTCCACAGGTCTTGTACTGCCCTGCGGCGCATCCGGCCGCTGGGAGGCCTAAGACAGCTCACGCCTAAAAAATCCATAAAAAAGCTGCGGCAATGCCAGAAAGCACTGCCGCAGCTTTTCTTTTTATAAGGCGAGCGTTCCGGCCAGAGAGATACCTCCCGGACGGCCGCTCCTTTTCCTCCGGACGCTTTAAAACTTTTTCCAGGTATCCCGGAAAAATAACACCAGCAGCGGGAAGATCTCCAGACGCCCCGCCAGCATGTCAAAGATCAGAACGATCTTGGACAGGCCGGAAAAGCTGGAGAAATTTCCCATCGGACCTACGATCTCCAGTCCGGGACCGATGTTATTGAGGGTGGCTGTCACCGCCGTAAAGCTGGTCACCAGATCGAAGCCGTCCAGACAGACAAGCAGCATGGACCCAGCAAAAATAAGCACATACGCCACCATAAAGGCGTTTACGCTCCTTAATATCTCCTGCCCCACGACCCGGCCCTCAAATTTCAGTTTCTTCACCATATGGGGATGGATGATCTGCTCCAGTTCCCTGGTCATGGTACGGAACAGGAGCACGACCCTGGAGACCTTGATGCCGCCGCCGGTACTTCCCGCACAGGCTCCAATGAACATCAGGAGCACCAGAATCGCCTTGGGAACCGCCGGCCACAGGTTAAAGTCCGTGGTGGAAAAGCCGGTGGTGGTGATGATGGAGCCCACCTGGAAGGCCGCGTGGCGGAAGGCTGTGACTATATCGGGGAAGGAATTCCGTATGAACACCGTAATGATCAGCATCGAAACCGCGATGATGGCCAGATACCAGCCGGCCTCCTCACAGCGGAATGCTTCCCTGGGCTTCCTCATATAGAGGAGGAAATATACGTTAAAATTGATTCCGAACAGGATCATGAACACAGTCACAACGGACTGGATATACGCGGAATAGCCGCCGATGCTGCTGTTTTTTATTCCAAAGCCTCCGGTTCCAGCCGTACCAAAGGTGGTACACAAGGCGTCGAACAGCGGCATGCTCCCCAGCAGCAGAAGCCCCAGCTCCAAAAGGGAAAGGACCACATAAAGGCCATAAAGGAGCTTGGCTGTGGAGCGCACCTTGGGAACCAGCTTGCTCACCGACGGTCCCGGGCTCTCCGCCTTCATCAGGTTCATGGAATAGCCGCCGCCGGACATGGGAAGAAGGCACAGAAGGAATACCAGAACGCCCATGCCGCCGATCCAGTGGGTAAAGCTCCGCCAGAACAGCATGCACTGGGGAAGGGCCTCCACATCCTTTAGGATACTGGCTCCTGTGGTGGTAAAGCCGGATACCGTCTCAAACATAGCGTCCACAATGCTGGGGATCGCTCCGGAAAACACAAACGGCAGCGCCCCCATGAGGCTCATGACGATCCAGCTTAAGGCTACGGTCACGCAGCCCTCCTTTGCGTAGAATACCTTATTGGCCGGCTGGCGGCGCACCAGCGGAAGCCCCAGAAGCAGGCAAAGCCCGATGGTGGACGCAAAGGCCCAGACGCTCCGTTCCCCGTACAGCACCGCCACCAGGGCAGACGGAGCCATCAGGGCCGCCTCGATATTCAGGACCCAGCCGATGATGAAAAATATCATGGAATAATTCATGAATCTTCTCCTTTGCTACTTCAGTATATCCCGGATGTCCTGGAGTCCCCGGTTGGTGGTTACCACGATCACCGTATCACCCACCTGGATCTTGTTCTGTCCGCGGGGCGTAAGGATCGTACCGTTCCGGTTGATGCAGCAGATCAGGAGGTTTTTCTTCAGGTTCAGATCCATCAGAGGCACATCCGTCACATCCGAAGCCTCTTTGATGGAAAACTCCAGGGCCTCCGCCCGGCCGTCCAGGATGTTGTACAATGTCTCCACATTGCTTCCGATGGAGTTCTGGCAGGCGCGCACATACTGTAAGATATAGTCGGCCGTCAGATATTTGGGATACACCACGCTGTCGATGGCAAAGCTGTCGATCACATCGTTGAAGGCGATCTTATTGACCTTTGCCACCAGCTTGGCATTGGAATGCTTCTTTGCAAACAGGGCCAGGAAGATATTCTCCTCGTCCAGTCCGGTAAGGGCCACCATGGAATCGGCATAAGCAAGGCCCTCCTCCAGAAGAAGGTTTTTATCGCTGCCGTCGCCGTTGATGATATTGGCTCCCGGAAGCATCTCGCTTAAATACTCGCAGCGCTCCTTCTGCTGCTCGATGATCCGCACGCGGAACCCGATCTTTAAAAGGTCCAGGGCCAGGTAATGGGCAATGGTCCCGCCGCCGATGATCAGGGAATTGCGTACCTTTTTGGAGCGCACGCCGATCTTTTCAAAAAACTCCGCCGTATTTTCCAGGGATCCTGCAATGGACAGGATATCGTTATCCCGGAGCACAAAGCTTCCGTTGGGGATCACCACCTCTGAATCCCGCTCCACGGCGCAGATCAGTACATCCGTCTTTAGCCGTCCCATAAGCTCCATAATGGTCTTTCCGTCAAAGCCCATTTCCGGCTTTACGCGGAAGTGGAGAAGCTCCACGCGGCCCTTGGCAAAGGTGTCGATCTTAATGGCAGACGGGAATTTTAAGACCTTTAAGATCTCTCTGGCCGTGGTCAGCTCCGGGTTTATGATCATGGAGATCCCCAGCTGTTCTCTTATGAACCGGATCTCTTTATTATAAAGGGGATTTCTCACACGGGCGATGGTATGGCATTTTGCGTTCTTTTTTGCGATCAGGCAGCAGAGCAGGTTCAGCTCGTCCTCTCCCGTTACTGCAATAAAAAGGTCGGCTGTATCCACACCCGCCTCCTGCTGTACATTAAAACTGGCTCCGTTTCCCACAATGCCCATGGCGTCATACCGGTTGGAGACCTCCTCCACCTTCTGCTCCGACAGATCCACCATCACCAGATCGTGGTCCTCTACGCTGAGGCGCTCTGCCAGGCTGGTTCCGACTTTTCCGCAGCCAACAATAATAATCTTCATATGCTTTCTGTCCTTTTCTGAGTATTTCTAAGGATTTATGTCCTATTATACTATTGATCGCAGGAATCCACAAGACCCGCCCGCAAAAACAACGGCAAAAGGCGCAAAAAGAGCCGCGGTCCCCGTTAAGGAATCGCGGCCTTTTCCAGCCGTTTTATGCCGCCGCCGAACGGCGGACTGCCTTTTTCATATTTTTATAGGGATCCCTGCGAAACAGCATATAAAGCAGGAATAACAGTACCAGGGCCGCTGCGGCCGTCCCCAGGCCCGCCGGTGCTCCCAGGAGCACAGAGCCAAACTGGTATACGCAGAGGCTGACCCCGTAGGCAAAGAAATTCTGGTAAAGGACTGCAAACCAGAACCATTTTCTGGACTGCATCTGCTGGGCCATAGCCGCAATGGCAGCCAGGCACGGAGAATCCAGCAGGTTGAACACCAGGAAGGAGAAGGCTGCGGCCACGTTGGGGAACCAGCTCTGGATGGCCGCTCCCACCACCGCGGTCTCCTCCACCATGGACTCGTCCACACTGGCCAGAACGCCCATGGTGGTCACGATGGCCTCCTTTGCAGAAAAGCCGGAAATGGAAGCCGCCACCGGCTGCCAGGAGCCGAAGCCCAGGGGAGCAAAGATCCAGGCGATGGCTCCGC
Organism: uncultured bacterium; assembly: GCA_905215775.1. Classification (GTDB taxonomy): domain Bacteria; phylum Bacillota; class Clostridia; order Lachnospirales; family Lachnospiraceae; genus Alitiscatomonas. The sequence goes on along the minus strand of CAJMRM010000026.1, from coordinate 8,275 downwards.
CCAGAAGCGCCATGAGGCTGTTGGAAACGTCCTCCACGGCTCCAAAGCCGCCGTTCTCAAAGCCGAAGGCGGAAAGCACCCACATAACGATGCAGGCCAGAAACAGGATGGTTCCTGCCTTTTTAATGAAGCCCCAGAGCCTTTCCCAGGTGTGCATGAGCACCGTCTTTGCAGACGGGATATGGTACGCCGGAAGCTCCATGACAAAGGGAGCCGCTTCTCCGGAAAACGGTTTCGTCTTTTTTAAGAGAATGGCGGAGACCAGCACGGCTGCCACTCCGATGAAATACATGAGCGGTGCAATATAACCGGCGGCCTCGTAATGGCCTGTGGCCCAGCCCGTCATGATCCCGCCCATAAGGGCGATCACCGGAAGCTTTGCGCCGCAGGGCACGAAGGTGGCGGTCATGATGGTCAGCCGTCTGTCGTTGTCATTTTCAATGGTGCGGGAGGCCATGATCCCCGGGATCCCGCAGCCAGACGAGATCAGAAGCGGGATGAAGCTCTTTCCGGAAAGCCCGAAATGACGGAACACCCGGTCCATGACAAAGGCGATGCGGACCATGTAGCCGCAGTCCTCAAGAATGGACAGGAGCAGGAACAGAATGGCCATCTGGGGCAGAAATCCGAACACAGCGCCCAGGCCTCCCAGGATCCCGTCCACCACCAGACCGGTCGTCAGACCTCCTGCGCCTAAGCTGGCGAGCGCTCCGGCAGCAGCCTCCTGAACAGCCGTCACAAAGGAATCGTTGGCCCAGTCGGTGCCCATGGTCCCCAGAGTAGTGACAGAGATATAGTATACAAAATACATGACTGCCGCAAAGATCGGAAGCCCCAGGATCCGGTTGGTAACGATCTTATCGATCTTATCCGAGGTACTCAGCCGGGCCGACGCCTTTTTCACAGCCCTTCCGACGACCTCGCCGATATAGCCGTAACGGGCGTCGGTGATGATGCTCTCTGTATCGTCGTCCATGTCCTTTTCCAGGCGTTCCGCTTCTGTCCGGATGGAGGCCATGGCGGAGGCAGGCAGATCCAGATCGGCTTCCACCCGGGAATCCCGCTCCAGGAGCTTAATGGCATACCACCGCTTCTGGGACGGATCCACCCGGTCTCCCAGAGCCTCCTCCGCCTTTAATATGGCGCTTTCCACCCGGGCCGGGAACACACGGCCCGGAGCCATCCATTTCTGTCCCCTTGCAGCAGCCACCGCCTGGCCGGCTGCCTCCTTTAATCCCGTTCCCTTAAGGGCCGATGTCTCCACCACCGGGCAGCCGAGCATCTCGGAAAGCAGCCCTGTGTCGATCTGGTCGCCCTTTTTCTCCAGCAGATCGCTCATATTCAAGGCAAGGACCACCGGAATCCCTAACTCCAGGAGCTGGGAGGTCAGATACAGATTTCTTTCCATATTGGTGGCATCCACCAGGTTGATGACTGCCTCCGGCCGTTCCTTTAACAGATAGTCGCGGCTTACCACCTCCTCCAGCGTGTATGGGGACAGGGAGTAGATCCCCGGCAGATCCGTAATGATGATCTCCTCCTCTCCCCTGGAGGTTTTCAGCCTTCCCTCCTTCTTTTCCACCGTCACGCCGGGCCAATTGCCAACGTACTGATTCGCTCCAGTGAGCGCGTTGAACATGGTGGTCTTTCCGCAGTTGGGATTTCCCGCCAAAGCAATCCTGATACTCATCGTTCTCCTCCTTAAATGCCCTCGTTTACTGCCACATCGATGCTGTCTGCATCGGCCTTCCTTAAGGAAAGCTCATATCCCCGGACTGTGATCTCCACCGGGTCTCCCAGGGGCGCCACCTTCCGGACATAGATCTCACTTCCTTTGGTGATCCCCATGTCCATGATCCTCCGGCGGAATGCCCCCTCTCCGCGGACCTTTACCACTGAAACCGTTGTTTTCACCGGAACCTCCCGTAATGTCATAGTCTTCTCCCTTCTCTTTCTTGTTTTTCCGTCCCCCTCACAGGTTCCGGTCTGTCTCTTTTGGTTATTCGTAACTAACTCATTGTTTTTTAGTTACCCACGGCTAACCCGTGGGCTTTTGAATGGAGCCGGAGGCTTTTAAGGCCCCGCGGCTCCGCGCATTTATACTATGATATGCTTTGCCATTTCTTTATTGACTGCCACTCTGGAATCCATAATATGGAGGATCATATTTCCGCAGAGTTCGGAAACGACCCGGACCTGGCTGCCGTCCACAAACCCCAGGCTTGCAAGAAACCGTTTCGTATCGGCCGCTCCGCTGATCCGCTTTACCACTCCGGTCTCTCCCGGACGCAAAAGGGTGATCGGCATTATACTCCCTCCTTTGCCTTCTCTCCGCCGCAGCAGCCGCAGCCTCCGGAACAGCCGGAACAGCTTCCGCAGCCGCAGGCCGTTTTCCCTGCTTTTTTCTGATTCCTCATGAATCTCACCACAGCAGCAGCCGCACACGCCACCAGGAACAGTACGATCCCATCTGCCAGACCCATCGGATCACCTCGTCTCTCTTATTTGAAATCAATTCTCAATTTCAAATGAATTATATCCCTCTCAAACAAAAAAGTCAACCCTTTTTTCATTTTTTATTTCGTACACGAAACCGCTTGAAATCTGTGTCCATACAATTTAAAATATGAGTAAATGTCCATCCGGTCTTTCCAGACCGTACCGGAATCCGAAACAATGTTTAAGGAGGTTTTCCATGAACAGCAGCAGAAAACTCACCGACTCTCTTTACTGGGTCGGCGCCAACGACAGGCGGATCGCCCTGTTTGAAAATGTTTATCCCGTTCCCCGGGGAGTTTCCTACAACTCCTACCTGCTTTTAGATGAAAAAACGGCCCTGTTTGACACCATCGACCAGGCATTTACACACCAGCTTCTGGAAAACGTGGCCTCTGTTCTGAACGGCCGTCCGCTGGATTACCTGATCATCAACCATATGGAGCCCGACCACTGCGCCTCCATCGCCGATATCCTCTGCCGGTATCCGCAGGTAAAGATCGTCTGCACCGCCAAGGCAGCAAATATGATGAAGCAGTTTTTTGAATTTGACGTGGACCGGTATGCGGCGCCTGTAAAAGAGGGCGATACCCTTTCCCTGGGTTCCCATACCTTAACCTTCGTTATGGCTCCCATGGTCCACTGGCCCGAGGTCATGGTCACCTATGAGACAACGGAAAAGATCCTGTTCTCCGCAGATGCCTTCGGCTCCTTCGGCGCCATCGACGGAAATATCTTCGCCGATGAAACGGATTACAAGAACCAGTGGCTTCCCGAGGCCAGAAGATACTACTGCAACATCGTCGGGAAATACGGCCCCCAGGTCCAGGCTTTATTAAAGAAGGCCTCCGGTCTGGAAATCTCCATGATCTGCCCGCTCCACAGCCTGGTCTGGAGAAAGGATCTGGACTGGCTCCTGGAAAAATATTCCCGCTGGAGCTCCTATGAACCGGAGGAAAAGACCGTGCTCATCGCCTATGCCTCCGTATACGGCCACACCGGCCAGGCGGCCGATGCCATCGCAGCCAAGCTGGCCGAGCGGGGCCTCCGGAACATTGCCGTCTATGACGTGTCCAAAACCCATCCGTCCTATATCCTGGCCGATGCCTTCCGCTGCTCGGCCCTGGTATTTGCATCCATTACCTACAACAACGGGATCTTCTGCAGCATGGAGACCCTGCTGCACCAGATTTCCGCCCACAACCTCCAGAACCGGACCGTGGCCTTCTTAGAAAACGGCTCCTGGGCTCCGGTATCTGTCAAGCACATGACAGATGCCTTCGCATCCTTAAAGAACATGAAGGTTCTGGAGGACAGCCTGACCATCCGGTCTTCCTTAAAGAACTGCCAGGGAGACTGTCTGGACGCTCTGGTTGAATCCATTTTCCAGTCTCTTGCATAATTTTCCCTGGAAATGGTTATACAACAATAAACCACTATATTTTATCCACAGGAGGAACTGACTATGAAGAAATATGAATGCGAAGTATGCGGTTATGTTTACGACGAGGCAGCCGGCGATCCGGATAACGGCATCGCTCCCGGCACCAAATGGGAAGACGTTCCCGAAGACTGGGTATGCCCGTTATGCTCCGTCGGCAAGGATCAGTTCAAGGAAGCCTAATGGCTCCATCAAAAAAATAAAGGGGGAATTCTTATGGGAATCAAAGTAAATCAGGAAACACTCCAGATGATCGCCGACCTTTCCAACGCCAGAGGCGCTTCCGGCTTTGAGGACGAGGCTGTCCAGGCAGCGGCAAAGCATATTGGCGGGGGCTATACCACCGAAGAGGACTGCCTGCGCAACTTCTATATGTACCGCACCGCCAATTCCGGCAATAAGCCGGTGTTCATGCTGGACGCCCACAGCGACGAGGTGGGCTTTATGGTCCACTCTATCCGTCCCAACGGAACCCTCCGTTTCGTTGCCTTAGGCGGCTGGAACGTGGGCTCCCTGGCCTCCTCCAAGGTGCTTGTGCGTAACTCTGAGGGACGGTACATCCCCGGCGTCATCGCTGCAAAGCCGGTGCACTTTATGTCGGCATCGGAAAAAGCGTCCGCCGGAGCGGCCGATATCTCCTCTCTCTCCATCGACATCGGCGCAGTGAGCGCAGCGGATGCCGCTGAAAACTTTAAGATCCGCATCGGCGAGCCGGTGGTCCCGGATGTTGCCCTGGAATACGATGAGGAGCACGACCTGATGTTCGGCAAGGCCTTTGACTGCCGAATCGGCTGCGCCGCTCTTATCGAGACCCTGCGCCGGTTAAAGGACGAACAGCTGGACGTGGACGTGGTGGGCGTCCTTTCCTCCCAGGAGGAGGTGGGGGAACGCGGCATGAAGGTGGCCGTAAACCACATAAAGCCCCAGATCGCCATCTGCTTTGAGGGCTGTCCGGCGGACGATACGTTTACCGAGCCCTACGCAGTTCAGACGGCCTTCAAAAAGGGACCCATGCTGCGTTTCATGGACAAGTCCATCATCTGTACTCCCAGATACCAGCGCTACGCCCTGGATCTGGCTGAAAAGCGCGGTCTTATGGCCCAGGCGTCTGTCCGCGAAGGCGGCGGCAACAACGGCGCCATCGTCCATACTTCCTTAGACGGAATCCCGTCCATCGTCATCGGGGTTCCGGTGCGGTACATCCACTCCGTTCACGGCATCACCTCCTACTATGATTTTGAGGCCACCGTAAAGCTGGCTGTGGAGATCGTAAAATCCATGAATGAAGATATTATTAAATCTTTTTAAACGATTCCAATATCTTCCAACATGATTTTCCTGGTCCGTGACATACTAACACCATCCCAGAAAACAAAGGTGGTGAATGACCATGAACCAGGAAAAGAATGAATGCATCCAGTGCTCCATCCACAACTGCGTACACCACGCGGGAACTGCGGATTACTGCACACTGGAGCGGATCCATGTGGGGACCCACGAGCAGAACCCCACCAAGAAGGAATGTACGGACTGTGATTCCTTCCAGTATAAAATGTCCTGAGGCGGCTGATCTGCCATCGGGATATGGAAAGAGCCTGGCAGCTGCACCGATCTGCAGCCGCCAGGCTTTTTTATCTGCTGATCCTTATTCCAGGCGCTTCACTTCCATGCATTTTCTGCTTCATACCTTTTCCGCATCATGCATTTCCTTGTCTCATGCATCCGCCCGGTCCCTGGGGGACTGCCGTTCGGTCAAAGCTGGGGTTGAAGGCATAAAAGTTCCGGCTGTCCAGCCGGTCCTGGAGACCGCGCAGGGCTTCACCGAACCGCTGGAAATGGACGATCTCCCGTTCCCGGAGGAAGCGGATGGGATCGCACACATCCGGCTCCTTTACCAGGCGCAGGATATTGTCGTAGGTGGTGCGGGCTTTCTGCTCTGCTGCAACCTTGTAAATACAACATAATCTTAAAAGGCTCCTATCCATCCTTCAAAAGGCATAGGAACCTTTTATTATAAGGATACGTAAATGATCTTATATCTTTTCAAAGTCTGTATCACTGTATGAATCCAAAACCGGCAGAAACTCTTCACCATAACGCTCTTTTAACAAATCTCTGACTTTATTTATGAGATCCGTGTAATCTTCAGGAAGAGCCTGCGAAACAATATGGCAGAACATATTGTAAACATCGGCACAGTGATATGCCATTTCTCTCTTTACACTCTGTCCTGGCTTAAGTCTTGAAGCAAAGGTGGTCATAAAATCACTTTTTACCTCGGGACTATGAAAATAAAATTCACAGGAAGAGTTTAAATGCATGTTCTGCATACGCTCAAATCCCATTGTCGGATTAAATCCCCTAACGACAGAGCCATCAATTTCCTTACAGTAGTCTATCCCGCACTGAAGACAATTCATAGCTCTGAATTCTCGCGCCCACAGGCAATCTCTCTGGCATTCATGAACAGTACCGTCGCAGGCCTCATACGCCCCCTCATCGGTCAGTCCCTTGTCTGTGCAAAGAAGTTCACCATAGGCAAAATAGGAGGTAACATCCAGCGGATTTCCGTCTCTGACTGCCCTCAATGCCATTCTGCGACCTCTTCTTTCTCCATAAGCCCTGGATGCCGTCATAAACAGATTATATCCCTTGTCTTTACCACAAAAATCCATAATTACCTTATAAAAGGAAACAAGTATTCCTCCATGATGTGTTTCAGTCAACAAGATCGGTTGCTTTTTCATCATCCTGCACCTCCAGATTTGGGAACGCTAAAATCAAAACCAATGCCACGGTTGCAAACAGGCTGATCATTAAAAGGACTGGACCGCCGTCCATCAGATAATAGAGGCATATTCCATATGCTAAAGCAAAATTTACTACACAAAGAAGCAGCGTTAAAGCTGAACGCACACGAAGCGGCCCTATTTTAGATTCTAAAAATTTCGACATCTTTTTTGTCATTATGCCCACACTCCTAACTCAGTTAAAACAAAAGTAACAAACGTAAGATTTAATACTACCACACTGATCAAAACACCTAAATTGAAAAGATAATTTTTTACAACATGCTTGCCCATAAATTTGCGGTCATTGGCGAGAAGGAACCAAGAGGAACCGCTCACCCATGAGAAGCAGGACTGAAGCCCCGCGACAAGTATAACAGCCCACATGGGTTTTCCAATATAGGCTCCCAGAAAACCGATCTGCGTGCTTATAAGGCCAAATTTCCAGAGTTTTGAATGAGGATCTAACGGTTTCCCGAAAGCACGGCAAAGGGACTGGGCTGCTATTGTGCTCATTCCTATCATAGTCGACACAGTAATCGCGAGAATTCCAATATAGAACCCGATCTGGATTCCAAGACTGGGGATCGCGCCAACCAGAGCATTTGCCAGAGCATACGTATCATCCGGGAAGGATCCGCCGCTGAATGTCACTGCAAAAGCAACCCCCACAAATGTAAGTACCAGGGTTACAGGAATAAGACCTCCCACAACAAGATCAAAATGAGCAAGTTTCTCATGTACAGGTGTAAAATTACGCTGTTTCATAGCATAATGGTACTGGACCCAGTCACCGACTGCAACAACTGAAATTAGTGCCGCTATACCGGTTGAGATGCCTTCCATACCGCTGGGAAGTGTAGGAATAAGCAATCCTCTGATTAATGCTCCCCAATCAACTCCAGTCGCAAATATAACGGCCACGAATACGATCAGCATTACAACGATAAGAACCTTACAAAAGTTTTCGACAAACCGTACTGCCTTATCATTTTTTCCATACATCCAGGCAAAGGGGAAAGAAAGTGCAAAAATTATAATCCAGTTTACAGATCTTGGAAAATTTATATTTACCAAAGCAAACATATTTTCTAAGGCATCCGTTCCCAGTGCGTATTGTCCAAATGTAAAGGTTACATATCCAAAATAACAAGCGATTAATCCCGTAACCACTGAACCTACCAGCCTATTCTGGTATTTATTTTGTGCCGTGATAACGTCAAGCTTACTGTGAACGGCAAATTTTGTACCCAGGGTAAGCATGAACATTCCAAGCAGATATGAGTAAAATGGTATCCACAGCATTTTATATCCGTACGCCGCACCCATTGCAGCAACAGAAGCAAATGAGCCGGCTCCCAGAGTCGTTACCGCTTCCATAAACGCAGGGCCAGTGTATTTGGCAAAGCCGCGCCAGCGCTTTAAAACCGGTTCATTGTTCAAGCGCTCAATTTCCTGTACCTCTGTAAGTTTTGCATTTTCACCCATAATTTCCCTTGTATGATGTTGTTAGAAGCAAAAACAACATACTTCCTTTCTTTTTTTGTTT
>CAJMRM010000025.1 GCA_905215775.1 uncultured bacterium | reverse complement strand
AATACTGATAGCGACCACCTGCAGCACGAGCATCAGCATAAAAGGGGGAAAATTCAAAAAGTGTTTTGCGAGAAGGGCCGCCTGCAGATATGTAAAACCATTGACCAGGACCACCGCGAGTATCTGGGAATATAATACATTTCCCCGTTCCAGGTATCCTATTTTTAGCCCACCGTACATTTTCGAAAAAAATAAAAGAAGCAGTCCGTAGACTGCGATCATAAGCCAATCTCCTTTTCGGAAAAAAGGTGTTCCTGCCATCTCCGAAATGCTTATTTCCCATACAAACCAGTAGATACCGATTTCTGCCGCCAGGATCGTTACTGACGTCAGGAACCGGATCATTCTCTTGTATTGTTCATAGTTTTTCATTATCTGTCCGTACTCCTAAATATTTTTGTGGATTCTTGAAACTGATCTGCCTCTTTCCAATCCCCAATCATGGCTTTACTTCCCATAATCGTCCTTATGGGAAGGTCTTGCATATATGATCGATCGACACCTCCATGGACATATCCTGTCCGAAAAGGTGTACTCCGATTTCTACCGTATCTTTTTTGACTTTCCAGATCACTCCCGACATATTTTCAAAGGATCCGGAAATCACGCTGACATGGTCGCCTGCAGCATAACCGTGATCTTTCTCCGGCTGTGCAGCATGATAAAGCTCCGGCATCTCCTGAGGAGTCTCAACCTTTCCGTAGCGGATCTCCTGCTGGATATCTTCCTTTAAAATAACCCCCAGGGCCACGGTCTTATAGCTCCCCATCATCTTCAGCCGGATGATCACATAACGCTTCTTATACTGGGCCTTTACGATGGAATCTGCATATTCTTTCAAAGGCCCGCATACCCGGAGGATCCGTCCTTTCCCATCCAGCTCCACATAAGAAAGCCGGACAATATGCTGGTTTTTCAGCATATTCGCGAAAAAAGCTTCTTCTTCCTCTTCTATGGAAAGAAAATCAAAATTCCCGTCGGCGATCATCTTGGACATGGCGGGAACCTTCTTCAGACAGAGGTACAGCTCCTTTGGCGTATCTGATACAATAAATACATATCCGGGAAACAGCCGCTCCACATGGACAACACTTTCCTGCTGCTTTCTCCATACCCTTTCGTAATATGCAACAAAACAATCGGTATACATTTCCTGGGGAACGATCTCTTTTATATAATGGACCAGCTCCTCTTCTCTTCCAGTCATTGTCTGCAATACATACCACATGATGATTCTCCTTTTAGGGTAGGCTCCGCCACTCCGCGATCCGCGCTCCGGCGTCCCAGATTCATTCAGGCACGTTATGTGCGACCAGTATAACCCCTTTCAAAAACCTGCAGCCTTCAGACTCTCAAGCTTTTGTCCGGTTTTAGCTCATCCCATTATAGCATTGCGGTACAGCTTTTTCAACCCTTCTTTTCGATACCGGGTCCTAGTATATCACATCTTTCTCCGCCTGTGCGTTCCAATTTCTGCAAAACATCTGCAATTATGACATAAATACCAGAATTTGTCTGTCTGCCTGAAAGCTGTGCTATACCGTCTTACAAAATCCGGATTTCCCGCATTTTACGCCATTCCTATGCCTCCTGCTTCCTCTCCGCTTCCTTCACCACCGCCGCCACGATCTTCTCCACATCTGCAATAAAATCCTCAACAGTCTCCCGGGAAATGGGCTCCTTTTGCGCATCCGCATGGCGACGGTCTGACTGATGGGCGATCATATTGCGGCGCTGAAACAGGCTGTTTAACCGGCGCTTCATCTTATCCTTGGGCTTTTCCGAAGAGCCCTGCTCCCAGAAAGCGTCTTTGGCGATCTGCATAACATCCATCCCCAGAAGACTGATCTGGTCCTTTACCGTATCCCAGGATGCCATAGTGACAGTTCCGTATGTATCATTGATAAAATCCAGGAACCATGCGTCACTGTCCCTGTCTCTCATGGCCGCCTCAACCACTCCCATATGTACCATGATGTTCTCATATTTCACAGTGCTGTTCCAGTTTCCCGCGTGTATTTCACACAGACCATATTTCGTCAGCTCATGCATAAAGAAGTCCAGGGCGCTTTCCAGGAAAACGATCTGGGAACGCCAGATATTTTCTCCCTCTTCTGTCCTCCCGCCCTGGACCAGCTCCTCCGCCACTGCAAACTGCCCCCGGACTGCACTTATGTTTTCTTGAAAATGATCCGTGATCTTATCCAGAGGAAACCGGACCACCGGTATCTTCGCCTTATCTCTTGTACCCTCCTCGCGAGGTCTCAATTCCAGATTCCGTCCTGCCATCAAAGCTTCCCCCTGCTATTTTTCGATCTGTTTTTCAAACTCTTCCCAGAAGTTCTTATTTCTCATGGGAATCGCCCCATATTTTCCAAGGATATACCCATTTTTCAGGTTTTCTGTTTTTCTCACATTCCGTATCTCCATCAGAGAGTACAGATTCGTAGCCCTCTCTTCGTTCAGTTCTGTGAACCAGATCTGATCCCTCCGGAACAGGTTTGAGTCCAGAAGACTAGTATCATGGGTAGAGAAGATCAGCTGGGCCGAAAATCTGTCTGATGTTCTCTGGAACAACTCTGCGATCTGGTAGATCAACGCTTCATGAAGGCAGGTTTCCAGTTCGTCGCAGATCAAAACCCTGCCCTTGCTTAAGATATCGATCAGAGGGCATAAAATTTCAAACAGCTTTTTAACGCCATCCGACTCCTCTGTTATCAGGTCTGTTTCAAACTGATCGTAAACCACCTGGGCTTCGATCCGTTTTGTCTGTTTCTCTGGAATCCTTACATCCTTGATCTGGTTTCCCAGAAGCCGCATCAGGATCAGAAACATTTTCTTGATATCCGGATCCCGCCTCATCAGATTCAGCGAATAATCCATCCAGTTATTCTTCTTTGAATCGTATATCACCAGATCTCTGGTAAAAAACAGAAAGGCCGCCTCTACTTCTTTTACATTGGAAAAATTCGCCCCGCAGGCCAGAAACAGACGGTTTTCCTTTAGGACATTCAGACTTTGCTGAAAGGAGCTCTTATACCGGTCCCCCGGCGTAATCGTCTGACCGCTGCGCTCAAAAATTTTTACCTGGCGTCCTTTGGGGAAGTAATACAGATATTCCTCCGCGATTTCCTGGTCCTGGACAGTAAAGCCATATGCATAGCGGATCCCTCCTTTTAAAAACTGGACCGCATAGCTGCTGGCATCTCCCTCTCCACTGGTCTTATGTTCCAATTGCGGTACCTTTTCCCCCGGCTGAAAGTTCATGCTCTTATCCACCATAAAGGCACAGAAATTCACCGCATCGATAAAATTGCTCTTTCCGGAACCATTAGGGCCGTAAATCACCGCCGTTCGGAGGATCCGCATCCCATTATGGAGTTTTAAAGACTCCTCATGGGTATCGTCACTTCCGGCGAGCATGGAAAATGTAATTTCATTCTTAATGGATTTATGATTGGAGCATCTAAATTCCAATAACATACCAATTACCCCTGTCATTTTATTTACTGCCATAATACCCCTCTTATCTATGTTCTGTCAATGCAATTTGCACAGAATCCGCAGATTTAATAAATAAAACCCATAATCAGTATGTCTGTCTCTCTATTTTTTATTCTTCCATCCCAAAATCATACGCCTGCGGCGGCTGCTTCTGCAGCAAGATTCCTTTCCGCTGCATATCAGTCTCCGCAGAATATTTTTTATGTCATCGGCCATGCTCCCCTGCAACAAAACCGGGCCGCCGCAGGACGCAGGCCCAAAAAGCCTCCTGTCCCGCAGCGCCCCGGCTGCTCCTACCTCTTCTCATACATCTCCGCCGTATAATGGATCACTCTGGTCCCGCTGTTCTCAAACTGGAACGGCACGTATAAAAGATCCTCCATGGCCTTTGCCACGGCCTCTCTCTTATCCTCCTCCACATAAAACAGCAGGAAGCCGCCTCCTCCGGCCCCCAGGAGCTTTCCCCCAAGAGCCCCGGCCTCGATCCCCTTGGCATAAAGGCCGTCGATGGAGTCCGTGGAGATCCCGCTGGAGATCCCACGCTTTAACCTCCAGGTATAGTCCAGAAGCCGGCCGAATTCGTTAAGGTCGGTCTTTGTGGTCAGCACCTTCTCCGCCTCGTCCACCAGGGACAGCATTTCCAGAAGCTGCCGCTCCTTGTCGGCCATGTCCTTCTGGGTGGTCTTCTGGATATCTGAGGAGAACCGGGAAAAGCCGGTGAAAAACAGCATCAGGTTCCGGTTTAGCTGGGCCTTCCGCTCCGGAGAGATGATCACCGGATTTACCTCATAGCCATCGGCGTTAAAGTTGATCCGGTTAAGGCCGCCGAAGGACGCGGCGATCTGGTCCTGGACTCCTCCGCTTTCCCTGCAGAGCACCCGCTCCAGGTAAATGGCGTCGTCAGCCAGCTTCCGCTTATCGGCGTATTTTCCCTTTAAGGCATAAAACGCGTTCAGCATGCCCACGGCAAAGGAGCTGCTGGTGCCCAGGCCGGACCGGGCCGGCAGGTCTGCCTCATAGGTCAGGCGGATCTCCTGCATGTCCAGATACTTCATGGCCTCCCGGATGGCCGGATGCTCGATGGCCTCCACATCGGTCACCCGCTCGATCCTCGAGTAGGAAAGCTCTGTGGAATAATCGAAGAACCGCGGCAGATGGCGTACGTTCACGTAGCAGTATTTATCAAAGGTGGTGGAGATCACGGCTCCGCCATGCTCCTTATAAAATCCCGGAAAATCGGTCCCGCCGCCAAAAAAGGACATGCGGAACGGCGTCTGTGTAATGATCATGAGATCCCTCCTAATCCATCTCCAGGATCTTCTCTACGGCCTCTAAAAGGTCCCTGCAGACAAGATCCGGCGTCACATCGTATTTTTTATCCTTCCCGGCCTCTCCGGTCAGCACCAGCGCGGTGCGCATTCCGGCATTGATCCCCGTCTGGATGTCCATGGTGGTATCTCCCACCATCCAGGAACCGGAAAGGTCGATGTTGTATTTTTCTGCCGCCTGCCCGATCAGGCCAGTCTTTGGCTTCCGGCACTCACAGGTGATCTTGTAGGCCGGATTCTCCTCCGGGTATCCCTTGTCCGGGTGATGGGGGCAGAACAGGATATCGTCCAGGAACACGCCCTCCTTCCCCAAAAGGGAGGAAAGCTTCCGATGGATGTTTTCCACATCCTCGATCCCGCAAAGGCCCCTGGCCACCACCGGCTGGTTGGTGATAACGATCCCCAGACGGCCCGACTGGTTGATCCGTTTCACCGCCTGGACCGCGCAGGACTCCAGCTCAAAGTCCTCCTCCTTATATACCAGGCCCCGGTACTGGTTGATGGTGCCGTCCCGGTCCAGGAAGATACATTTCTGCTTTCTGCTGAGGGATTTTTCCGCAATAAAGCCCCGTTCAATATCCTTTAAGGTCTGCTGGATCCGGTCCACAGTCCCCACATCCTTCACATACTCCGGGGAGCGGTAGCCGTACACCGGCTCTCCGTCCTGGATCATGCCCTGGATCACGTCGTTTTCCAGATTCCGCTTCACCGGCTCCGGAACCCGGTCACAGATTTTTCTGTTAAACACGAAAATTCCCGCATTCACACAATTTTCATACCAGTAGTCCCTGGTATTGTGCTTGGAATCAAATTTCAGCACCCGGTCGTCCTTGTCCAGCACCAGAAGATCCGAATCATAGGGATGCCCGTTGGGGTGGACGAACAGTGTGGCCGCCGCCTTTTTCTCCTCATGAAAGGCCAGCATCCGGCCGAAATCAATGTCAAAAAACAGATCCCCGGACATCATAAAGAAGGTCTCCTCCACCATGTCCTTTAAATAATAGAAGGAACCGGCGGTTCCCAGGGGCGTTTCCTCCACAAAATACCGGATCCGTACCCCGAACCGCTCCCCATCTCCGAAATATTCCTGGATCTTTTCTCCCAGATGGCCGATGACCATGAGGATGTCGGTGATCCCGTGATCCTTAAGTCTCTCCACCTGCCATAATAACAGCGGTTTTCCCGCCACCTCCACCATGGGCTTCGGTATTTCGTCTTTTGTAAGGGCCGCCAGGCGGGTTCCCTTTCCTCCGGCCATGATCACTGCCTGCATATACACACGCTCCGTTCTATATGGATTCATTTTCCTTTTTCTTTAACTGTCTGCTGACGCCCATGGCCAGAAGCTGCACCGTCACAGGCATGGCCACCGGCAGGTTTAAGTTCACCGTGGCCTGGACCGCATAGGCCGCCAGGGCAAACAAACACGCCGCCACCTCCGGCCGGTCCTTGAGATTCCTTGCCATCCAGAAAATGGCGGTGCCCAGCCATGCCATATAGGACAGCATGCCGAACAGACCGATGGTGATCAGATAGTGAAGGTATTCGTTATGGGCATTGTCAAAGATCACATTGCCCAGCTCTCCCAGATAATAATTTTCCATGAGCACCCGGAAGGTCTCCGGCCCATAGCCGAAGATCTTGTCCTTGGTGGTGAAAAACTCCTTGAAAACCTCCATGGAACGGATCCAGGCGTAGCCCCGGCTGCTGCCCCAGGCGTCGTTGAACACCACATATTTACTGATGGCTGCATACTTTTCTGCATTTCCCGCCGCGTTGGCGTCATAAAGCACATAGATGACTCCAGCCGCAAGAACGGCCAGAAAGCCCAGCCAGACAAAGCACGGCCATTTTCCGATCCGGTCCTTTTCTCCCCTTCTCCAGATCGTCAGCACTGTTAACGCCGCAGCAGCGATCCACAGGGCCAGGACGATCTCCTTAAAATGCTCGTACTGGACGAACATGGTAAAGAGGCTGTCGATGCCAAGGACCTTGTCCGCATATTTCACATTGACCCATTCCACGATCCAGGCCGCCGTGAAGAACCCTGCCGCCGCCATAAGGTATCTCCGTATCCCGCTCCAGGTCCGGAACAGATAAAGGGGCAGGAAGCCCAGAAGCGCTCCCAGGGTCAGATAGGCGTTGTCGCTGGTTCCCATGATGATAGCCACGCTGGACACCATCATAGCGGCAAAATACCAGAGCCTCTTCCTCCAGTCCTTATCCAGGGTGAATAAGGTCATGGACACCGCCAGCACCGCTCCCACGTAAACCGTGTACGTATTGATGTTTCCAAAGGTGGAGACAAAGGTGGCATGCTGGTCCGGCGAAAGCTCCGCCTTAAAGTGGAGCAGATCCATCTGGAAATAGTCGGTGATGCCGAAGCCGCAGACCAGCATTCCCGTCACCAGAAACAGATCCAGATACCACTGACGGAACCGGAAAAACCGGGTCACCAGAAAGTAGACCACGGTGTAGAGGGTGATCAGGAATACGCCGTTGTACCGGCCGAAGGTCCCCCAGAACGCGTCCCAGCGCCAGTCCACGCAGAGGATCCAGGAAATGACATTGGCCCCCCAGAACGCCAGCATGGCCCAGTCCACAAAATTCAGGCTCCTGAAGACCCGCCTGAAAAATCCGGCTCCCCCCTTTTCACTGCCGTCCCCCTTGAAGAATCCGGCGATCCGGCCGCTGAAGAGCCCGTAAAAGAGCATCAGCGCCATGGCCGCAACGGATGCGACGCAGTAAAAATGGTACTTGGCCTCCAGAATGTTGTAATAATAATTATCGTATGCCAGGGGAAAGATACACAGCACTGCCACGGCAAACACGCCCATGATCCCGGCCATGCTCTTGGCGTCCTTCTCCTGAAGCTCGGGGCTGTCCACCCCTTTCTGCCGCTTTCCAGCTACTTTGTTTGACATATTTCTTACTCTGCTGCGGCCCGCGCCGCATTTCCTTTCTTTTTCCTTGTTTTTAGAGAAAAAACCAGGTATAGTATACCATCCCCCGGCATTTTCCGCAACGGTCTGCCAAAGGAAATCTCCCGGTCCCACATCAAAAAACCGGCCGCCCCGGCAGATCGTCTCCGCCGGAACAGCCGGTCCCGCGCCTTACGGCACGAAAAACTTAAACCTCAAAGATCATATCTCCGTAGCTGGGGAAGGGCCAGTATTCCTTGTCCACGATCATCTCCAGGCGGTCCGCCGGCTCCCTGAGCCGGTTCATGGCCGGCACCATCTCATCGTAGCAGAAGTGGGCCCGCTCCTTCATATCGGACATGGCCCCGGCCTTCCCGATCGCCTTCTGAATCTCAGTCATGGCAGTCCTCATGGCCGCCAGCAGGCTGGAAACCTCCATAACCAGCTCCGTCTGGACGCTCAGATCCGCCTCCGGGCAGGCGGTCCTAACCTCATTCAGGGATCTGGCCAGATCTCCCGAATAACGGATCACCGCCGGGATGATCTGCTTTCCTGCCATATCCAGCATGGTCCTGGCTTCCACGAGGATGCTCTTGGCGTAGGCCTCATATTCGATCTCCGCCCGGGCGTTCAGCTCTGATCTTGTATACACGCCGAAATCGCCGAACAGCTTCACCGCCTTTTCCGTCACCAGGGACGGAATGGCGTCCACCATGCACTTTAAGTTGGGCAGGCCCCTCCGCTCTGCCTCCCGTACCCACTCCTCGGTGTAGCCGTTGCCGTTGAAGATGATCCGTCTGTGCTCGGCAAACAGCTTTTTGATCAGGTCATGGACCGCTGTGGGGAAGTCGTCGGAGACCTCCAGGACATCCGCCGCCTCCTTAAAGGCCTCGGCCACGATGGTATTCAGCACCACGTTGGCAGAGGAAATAGAATCGGAGGAGCCTACCATACGGAATTCAAATTTATTGCTGGTGAACGCAAAGGGCGAGGTCCGGTTCCGGTCTGTGGCGTCCTTATCAAAATCCGGCAGCGTGGTCACGCCGGTCCTTAAGGTGCCGCCCATCTTGGAATGGGTGGCGGAGCCGGTGCTGCAGAGCTGGTCGATCACATCCTCGATCTGCTCGCCCACAAAGATGGAGATAATGGCCGGCGGCGCCTCCTGGGCTCCCAGACGGTAATCGTTTCCGGGGACGGCTGCCGACTGGCGCAGCAGGTCCGCATGGACGTCCACCGCCTTCATGATGCAGGCCAGCACCAAAAGGAACTGGATATTTTCATGGGGCGTCACTCCCGGCTCCAGCATGTTGACGCCGGTGTCGGAGGTCAGGGACCAGTTGTTGTGCTTTCCGGAGCCGTTGACGCCCTGGAACGGCTTTTCATGGAGCAGGCAGGCCAGGCCGCGGCGGCTGGCCACCTTTTTCATGGTCTCCATAACGATCTGGTTGTGATCCACCGCCAGGTTGGCCTTGGTATAGATGGACGCCAGCTCGTGCTGGGCCGGGGCCACCTCGTTATGCTGGGTCTTTGCCGCCACTCCCAGCTTCCAGAGCTCCTCGTTGAGCTCCTTCATAAAGGCGCCCACCCGTTCCCGGATCACGCCGTAATAGTGATCGTCCATCTCCTGACCCTTGGGCGGCATGGCCCCGAACAGGGTACGGCCCGTATAGATCAGATCTTTTCTCTGTAAATATTTTTCCCGGTCCACAAGGAAATATTCCTGCTCCGGCCCCACCGACGGGATCACCCGCTTTACGGCAGTATTGCCGAACAGATGGAAAATGCGGACCGCCTGCTTATCGATGGCCTCCATGGAGCGTAAAAGCGGCGTTTTCTTGTCCAGGGCCTCTCCCCCGTAGGAGCAGAAGGCGGTGGGGATGCAAAGAGTTACGCCCAGGGCATCCTTTTTTAAGAACGCCGGAGAGGTACAGTCCCAGGTGGTGTAGCCCCGGGCCTCAAAGGTGGCGCGGAGACCACCGGAGGGGAAGGAGGAGCCGTCGGCCTCTCCCTTGATCAGCTCCTTTCCCGAAAGATCCATCAGGACTCTTCCGGCCGCGTCGGGACTGGTGATAAAGGAATCGTGCTTTTCCGCCGTTACGCCGGTCAGCGGCTGGAACCAGTGGGTATAATGGGTCGCTCCATTGTCCACCGCCCAGTCCTTCATGGCGTGGGCTACCACATCTGCAATGGACGGGTCCAGCTCGCTTCCGTCCTCGATGGTCTGCTTCAGCTTTTTATACACGCTTTTGGGCAGCCGCTCTCTCATCACCGCATCGTCGAATACATTTTCTCCAAAAATTTCTGCCACATGGATGGCCTCGCTCATAGATTTTTCCTCCTCATGTATACTGGCCCCAGCCAGATTTGCAAAAACGTTCTCCCGGAACGGGAGAACGTCTCGCATGCGTCTTTTATTCTGCTTTGCCGATGGAACCGAACAGCTCCATTTTGGTCTTCACAGTCTCTTTGATGGCCGCTGCGCCGGGAGCCAGAAGCTTTCTCGGGTCAAAGCCCTTTCCTTCCAGATCCTTTCCTGCCTCGATGTACTTTCTTGTAGCATCGGCAAAGGCCAGCTGGCACTCTGTATTTACATTGATCTTCGCAACGCCCAGGGAGATGGCCTTCTTGATCATATCCTCCGGGATTCCTGTGCCGCCGTGAAGCACCAGAGGCATATCGCCCACCTTCTCCTTCACTGCCGCCAGGGTCTCAAAGCTTAAGCCCTGCCAGTTGGCCGGGTATTTTCCGTGGATATTTCCGATGCCGGCAGCCAGCATATCAACGCCCAGGTCTGCGATCATCTTACATTCATTGGGGTCTGCGCACTCGCCCATGCCCACTACGCCGTCTTCCTCGCCGCCGATGGCGCCGACCTCAGCCTCTAAGGACATGCCCTTTTCGCGGCAGATACGGATCAGCTCTTTGGTCTTCTCCACATTCTCCTCGATGGGGTAATGGGAGCCGTCGAACATGATGGAAGAAAATCCTGCCTCGATGCACTTTAAGCAGCCCTCATAGCTGCCGTGGTCCAGATGAAGGGCAACGGGAACCGTGATCTTTAACTCCTCCAGCATTCCATTGACCATTCCAACAACGGTCTTATATCCGCCCATGTATTTTCCTGCACCCTCGGAAACGCCAAGGATCACCGGAGATCTTAACTCCTCCGCCGTCTGAAGGATCGCCTTTGTCCACTCCAGATTGTTGATGTTGAAGTGACCTACTGCATATTTTCCGTCTCTTGCCTTTGCAAGCATTTCTTTCGCTGTTACTAACATAATCTTGGACCTCCATTTGCATCATATTGTTTCAGGCCGCATCCTAAGCCGGCGCTGTATACTCAAATTGATTATACCTTATTTCTCCAGGTTTGAAAAGATTGATTTCACAGTTTCTGTTACTATTTAATCCCTCCCATTTATGCTATAATCCAGGAACGGAGGTATTTTCCTATGATCTATGAGAATGTGATGCAGGCCGTTTTCCTTTCCCGACCCAACCGTTTCCTGGCCCGGGTCCTTCTGGACGGAAACGAGACGGTCTGCCATGTAAAAAATACCGGACGGCTGGGAGAGCTCCTGATCCCCGGCGTTCCGGCGGCGGTGCAGTTTCACCCGGACGCCCTGGCCCAGGGAAGAAAAACGGAATACTCCCTGATCGCCGTACAGAAGGAAACCGTCCAGGGGCCCCAGTGGGTCAACATCGATTCCCAGGCCCCAAACCAGGCGGCGTGGGAATGGCTTACCGCCGGAGAAGGGCTTCCCTTCTGTCCCAGGCCGCGCCAGGTAAAGCGGGAGGTGCGGTACGGGGATTCGCGGTTCGATCTGGCCTTTTCCCTGGGCGGGATCCCCTGGTTTATGGAGGTCAAGGGTGTGACCCTGGATGCGGACGGCACGGCCATGTTCCCCGACGCCCCCACAGAGCGGGGGATCCGCCATCTGGAGGGCCTTATGCAGGCCGTAAAGGACGGGTACGGAGCAGCGGCGCTTTTTGTGATCCAGATGAAAGGCGTCCGCGCTTTTTCTCCCCACCGGGAACGCCACCCGGAATTTGCAGATGCCCTGACGCGGGCAAGGGAAAACGGCGTCCATGTCTGGGCCTATGACTGCTCCGTCACAGACCGCACCATGAAGCTCGACGCGCCGGTTCCGGTGATCCTCTGATCCACGGCCCCCTGCCCTGGTTCCGGTGTTCCTCAGCCCCCGCGTACTGATACCCGTGATCCTCTGAGCCCCTGCCATGTCAAAGGCCCCAGAGCTTTTTCCTCCCCAGGCCCGGTTCCCATCTGTACAGGCACAAGGCCGCCCGTCCCTTCATATCTCACTCATAAGCAACGTGCGAGTGAGTGATTTCATGGTACTTCCATTGAGCAGTATAAATACCGGGGAAACCGCAAAGATCCTGGTGCTGGCCAATCCGCCGCTAATGGCCGGGAGACTTTTCGATCTGGGCTTTGAGCCGGAGACCGCCGTCACCTGCGTGCTCCGGAAGCGGAAAAAGAATATCGCCGCCTATCTGGTCCGGGGGGCCGTCATCGCCCTCCGGGAGGAGGACAGCCGCCTGATCCTGGTGGAGGCCCTCTCATGACGCGGCGCGTGGCCCTGGTGGGCAACCCCAACGTGGGAAAAAGCACCATTTTCAACGGTCTGACCCGGCTCCGCCAGCACACCGGCAACTGGGCCGGAGTCACGGTTTCCTGCGCCATGGGACAGTTTTCCTATGACGGCCAGGATTTTTCCGCCGTGGACCTTCCCGGCATCTACTCCTTCGATACCCGCTCCGCCGAGGAGGAGCTGACCAAGGATTTTATCTTAAACGAGGATTATGATTTTCTGCTGACGGTCTGCGACGCCACCTGCCTGGAGCGGGGGCTGTATCTGCTGTCCCAGGCCGCGGGACTGCTGGAGCGCAGAAAGGAGACGGACCCGGCCTCCATGCCCCAGGCAGTCCTCTGCGTAAACCTCTGTGATGAGGCAGAGAAAAAAGGGATCCGGATCGATTTTAAGGCCCTGGAGCATTCCCTGGGGATCCCTGTGGTCCCCTGCTGCGGAAGGACGGCCCGGGGTCTTTTGCCCTTAAAGAAGCGGCTGGCCTCCCTGGCGTCCTCCTGCCCCTGTGCCTGCGCCTCCTGTTCCCTCAGTTCTCCCTGCCGGAAGCTCCCCTCCGCCTTCTCCCCCAGGGATCTGGCGGCCCAGGCAGTCACATATACAAAAGAAAATTACAGAAAAAGGGAGGAGCGGCTGGACCGAATCCTCACCGGTCCCTTCACCGGAGCAGCCGTCATGGTGCTGCTCCTCATGGGGATCTTCTGGCTCACCATCACCGGAGCCAATTACCCGTCCTCCCTGCTCTGGGACCTGTTTTTCTCCCTGGAGCCGCGGCTGGCGAAGGCGGCCCTCTCCCTGGGCCTTCCCCAATGGTTCATCGACATGGCTGTTTTCGGCGTATACCGGGTGGTGGCCTGGATCGTGTCCGTCATGCTGCCTCCCATGGCCATCTTCTTTCCCTTATTCACCCTGCTGGAGGATCTGGGATACCTGCCCCGGGCGGCCTTTAATATGGACGGCGCCTTCCACAAATGCAGCGCCTGCGGAAAGCAGTGCCTGACCATGGCCATGGGGCTGGGCTGCAACGCCGCCGGGGTCGTGGGCTGCCGGATCATCGATTCTCCCAGAGAACGGCTCATCGCCATTCTCACCAACAGCCTCATGCCCTGCAACGGCCGCTTTCCCCTGCTGCTGACCATGATCGCCCTTCTGGGCACAGGGGGGGCCTGGGCCGGACTTCCGGTGAAAAGTCCCGTGCTCTCCTCTCTTCTGACCGCCCTGGTTCTGACGCTTTTTATCCTGGCGGCCATACTGGCAACCCTGGGGGCCTCGTTCCTGCTGTCCCGGACCCTTTTAAAGGGCGTTCCCTCGTCCTTTACCCTGGAGCTTCCGCCCTACCGCCGTCCCCAGCCGGGAAAGGTCATCGTCCGCTCCATCTTTGACCGGACCCTGTTCGTCCTGGGCCGGGCCGTGGCTGTGGCGGCCCCCGCCGGCCTGGTGATCTGGCTTCTGGCCAACCTCACCGTTGGCGGAGAAAGCCTTCTTCTGCGCATTGCAGGCTTTCTGGACCCCCTGGGGACCCTCATGGGCCTGGACGGCATCATCCTCATGGCCTTTCTCCTGGGCTTCCCGGCCAATGAGATCGTCCTGCCCATTATCCTTATGGCCTACTTACAGAACGGCGTCCTGGCCCCCATGGAGGATCAAACGGCCATCTTAAGTCTGCTGTCCGCCAATGGCTGGACTCTTAAGACCGCCCTATCCATGGCAGTTTTTTCCCTGTTCCACTGGCCCTGCTCCACCACTTGCCTCACCATTAAAAAAGAAACGGGAAGCCTCAAATGGACCGCCGTGTCCATCCTACTTCCCACCGGAATCGGCGTCCTCCTCTGTATACTGGTGAACCTGGCGTTCTGATTGCCTTTCCCCCTGCTTTCCTATATAATGATACCTATGTCCCTGACTGGTCAAAAGCCTTTTGACCGCAACGTTATATAATGATATAATCAGTATCAAAAAGGAAAGAGGGGGAAACCATCCTATGATCCATATCTGCGTCTGCGACGACAGCGACGCCATGCGGGACGAGCTCTGCAGCCTGGTCCGGGAGCTCTGCAGAAAGCACAATATCGCCGCCTCCGTATCCTGCTGCTCCTCGGGAGAGGAAATGCTGTTCGACCCGGATGATAAAAACCGGACCACCGACATCTTTTTTCTGGACATCCTGATGAAAAAACTAAACGGCATCGAAACCGCCGCCAGGCTCCGGGCCATCAATCCCACCGCGCAGATCATTTTTCTCACGGTCAGCAAGGAGCACGTCTTTGAAGCCCTGGATGTGATGCCCCTCCACTATCTGCTGAAACAGGATATGCGGACCGAAAAGATCGAAAAGGTCTTTCTGAAGGCGGTTTCCCTGGCAGAAAAAGGCCGGAAGGAAAAATTCACCTATAAATTCGGAAAAACCATCGGCTCCCTCCTTTTAAGCGACATCATTTACTTTGAGGTCAAAAACCGGATCATCGAGATCCACATAAAGGCAGGAGCATCCATCGAATTTTATGGAAATATCACCAACCTGGAGCAGCAGCTCCCTCCGGAGTCCTTCCACCGGGTCCACCGCTCCTATATCGTCAACTTTGAAAATGTGGACTATCTCAGCGGAAAAGAATTTGTCTGCATCGACCAGACCGTGATCCCCATCGGCCAGAAGTACGCCGACTCCCGGGAGCATTACCAGAATTACCTGCTCAACGGCCTTTCCATGGTCTGAGCAGAAAGGAGGACCTGTGGCAAACCGCATCTATCACGCCTTCTGGCTGCTTTTTATCTATATCTCCTGGCTGTTCCTTCTTTCCATCCGCACGGAACGGCCAACCGATTCCTACCATACCTTTCTGGAGCTCACGGACTCCGGAAGCATCGTCCACTTTGACCATTCGGAGGCCCAGAAGGGCGTCCTGTCCTTTTCCTGCAGCCTTCCCGGGGAGCGGGTCGAGCGTCCGTTTCTGGCGGTCAGCAGCCAGAAGCCGTCCAAAGTCCTGGCTGACCGCCGGGAGATCCCGGTCCCGGAGGACTGCGAGACCCTTGTGATCAGCCCGGATACATGGTTTCTGATCCCCCTGGGCCAGCCCGGCGATCCCGCGCTCTCCCATCTGGACGTCCAGTTTGACTCCGGCTTTTTAAAGGACGCCCCCGTCCCCTCCGCTGAATACGAGATCCATACGACGCCCCGGATCTGCTTTGGCTCCCGGAACGCCCTGTTAAATAACCTGGCCATGTCCGGCCCCTTTCACCTGGCCGCCTCCGGGGTCCTGTTCTTTGTCGCCCTGGTGATCCTGCTGGCCAGTTCCGCCTTTCGTTATGTATACAAAATACAAACCTATATTTCCACCATCGGCTTCTGTTTTTTAGGCTTTGCCGTATGGATCTTCTGCGAATCCTCCCTGGCCAGCTCCTTCCTCAGCGGCTACGCCATCGACACCATTAAATGCATCGCCGTCTTCATTATCCCGGTCCTCCTGTACCGGTATATCTCCCTGGAATTTCCCAATACCTATCCAGGGATCTTCAGCTTTCTCTGCCTGTTCCATTTTGCGGTCCTTATCCTATCCGTCGCATCCATCATGGCCGGACACGTTTCCTTTTACCGACTGGAGCAGTCTTTGTGGTTCCTGTTCATCTGTACGCTCCTCGTCTGCATCTGCTACCTCAGCGCCGAGGTCTCAGAAAACCGGAAGATGCACATGGTCTATATCGGGGTCATCATCAGCTTCTTTACCTTTTTCATCTATCTGCTGTTTTATAACTTCCAGCCCATGATCGCCGTCCGCAGCCTGGTCACCGGCTCCATCCTGCTGATCCTCTATAACCTGGTCATGCTGGTGCCGGAAACGGCCCGGATCTACCGCCAGAGCCTGGAGCGGAAAAACCTGGAACGGCAGCTCAACGAGCAGGTCCTCCACTACAAGGCCATTGAAGGGCGGGAAAACCAGTACCGGAAGCTGCGCCACGACATGAAAAACCACTGGCAGATGGTCCAGACCCTCCTTGCCTCCGGAAAAGTATCCGAAGCCCTGGACTACACCTCCAGGATCCAGGACCAGCTGGAGCTGCACGCCCGCTCCCATCCGATCGTGAGCACGGGAAATCCGTTTCTGGACGCAGTCCTTACCTCCAAGCTGGATCAGGCCGCTGCCAGCGGCATCCAGGTGGACACCGAGATCATGGTGGTCAAAAACATGAACATCGATATGGTGGACTGCGGCGTTATTTTCGGAAACATCCTGGAAAACGCCATCGAAGCCTGCATGAAGCAGGGCGGGGATCCCGACCGCAGGATCCTTGTGAAGCTCCTGTACAAAAAAGGGATGCTTGTCTGCGGCATCTGCAACTCCATGGATCCGGACTCCTCCGTCCGCTCCGGCTTTGCCACCACCAAGCCGGACTCCGAAAACCACGGCCTGGGGCTCCCCAGCGTCCGGGAGGCCGTGGCCAGCTACGGCGGCACCTTAAAGCTGAAGGCCGGGGACGGCCGCTTTGAGGTATCCTTTGTCCTGTTCGGCGTGGCTCCGTCCTCCTGTGCAGTCTGACGGATTTCCACAACATTTTTCCTGCTTTTTGCATCATTTGTTCCCACTTTTGGCTTTTAAAATGTTAAAATTTTTCTGTAATCCATAAAATTTTCATAAAAATGAAAAAGGAGGGGGAAATGATGTACAACCCAGAGGATCCCGTGGGAAAGGTCACGGAGACCATGGCAAAGCTGTTTGCGGTCATGGCCGACGAAGTGATTCGGGAAATGGGGCAGGAAAAGGGAGAAGCCGTGGTAAAACGGGCCGTGCGCCGCTTTGCCAACATGAGGGCTGAAAAGATCAAAGAGAACATCCGGAAGGACGGAAAGGAGATCACCTTCCACACAGTGGAGGAATATTCCGATTATCCGGCCAATGAGGCATGGGACTGCGACTCTTTCGTGGAGGGGAATACACTGAAAGAGATCAACCGCGTCTGTCCGTTTTCCACGGCCTTCCGTGAGATCGGCCTTGAGCAGGCCGGAAAGCTCTACTGTGAGGAGATCGATCTTGCTCTCAACGAGGCATTTTTTGGAAAGATCGACTTTAAGCGCCCCGCGCTCTTCACCGACGGTCCCTGCGCCCCGTGCGAAATGATCGTGACCCTGTTGGAAGACCCGAGCAAATAATCAGGAGGATGTAAAAAAATGAACGGAACGGAAGTTAATCCACGTTACTCAGAAAGCGCCCTGAAGGAAAAGGCGTTTTTACAGGAACTCAATAAAAAACCGCCCCTCCAGAAATTCTTTGGCTACTGCAAGCTTTCTGGACCGGGCTTCATGAACGCAGCCTTTACCCTGGGCGCCGGCTCTTTTGCCAGCTCTGTTACCTTAGGCGCTGCCTACGGCTACGACATGCTCTGGATCCCGCTGTACTCCTTTGCCCTGGGCCTCTTTATGCTGGCCCTGGCCACCCGGTTCGTGACCGCATCGGAGATCTCTGTGATCAAGGCACAGGATAAATTCCACGGAAAATTCTTTGGAAGCTTCGCCACCGGACTTGTGGCCTGCTTTGTGGCCTCCATCGTTTATAACTTCGGCCAGTATGCCCTGGGAGCGGACGCCGTTACGGCCCTGTTCTCGGTGGTAAACATCAATGTTCCCAAGAACATCAGCTGGATCTTACTGGTAGCCATTTCCGTACCCCTTTCTTTAATGTACGGCTCCGGCGACAATCCAAAGGGCGTTAAGATCGTAGAAAACGCCATGAAGATCCTCATCGGCATCATGTTAGTGGTATTCGGCGCTGTCCTCTGCGTCACCGGCGTAGACTTTAAGGCCATGATCAAGGGACTTCTGATCCCGACGCTTCCCAGCGGAATCGACGGCATCGTTATGCTGATCGCCTCCCTGACCGCCACCATCGGCGTTATGGACTGGGTGCTGTTCAACAACGGCATGGAATCCCGTGGATATTCCGAAAACCATGAGACCCTGGGCCATTTTGACGCTGTGTTCGGCGGACTGATCCCCGTGACCCTGGTGCTTTCCTTCGTTTCTATCGCCTTTGCCGAGGCATTTGCCGGACAGGAAGGAATCCCCACCGACTCCACTGAGCTCTGCAACGCCCTGGTGGCCGTGATCCCGTCCGTCTGGATCCAGCTGGGCTTCTACATCGGCATCATCGCCCTTGTGTGCTCCTCCATGATCGGCTTAAGCGTTACCTGTGCCACCTCCTTCTATCAGTCCACCAACGTAAAGAAGGACACCAAGGCATGGTACCATCCGTTCATCGTTCTGGCTCCCCAGATCGGTTTCTTAGGCGCCTTCTTCGGAAAGCCTGTAATGGTCGTTGTATTTATCGCTGCAATGCAGTCCTTATTTAACTGGATCTCCGGAAACTCCTGGTATCTTCTGGGCAATGATCCCAGATACCTGGGCAAAAAGGTTATCCAGTCCAGATTCTTCAACGCCGGCATCCTTGCCTGCATTTCGGTCCTGAACATTGTATTTATTACCTTTATCATGAGTAAGATGGGAGTGTGGCCAGCATAATGAACATTCAGAAATTCTTAGATTCCAAACACGGAAAGCTCCTGGGACGCGTATATTTCCTGATCCTTCTGTTCATCGGAAACGCGCTGATCCCCATTGGAGCCGTCATGAAGTTTTTACACAACAGCTCCGGCGTCCTTATGATCCTGGGGATCATCATTACCGTGGCCGCCATTGCGATCCTTTCCACGCCTTATGATCTGAGTAATTATAAGGAAGAAAAATAACTGACATACAAATTCCTTTTATTTGTACCGCCGTAGGAAGCGCGCTGCGCGAGTTTCTCACGGTTATGGAAAGCGGCAGCCGGTGTCTCGTGCAGACACGGACTCCGGCCCGCTGCCCGCGTAAAAAGAGGGAGCCCGCACACCGGCTGGTGCGGGCCCCCTTTTTTTTATGATCTGCCGCTGTTTTTTCCTACGCAGCAGCACATTTTTTCTTATCCGCAAGCTGCCAGACCACAGAGGCTCCCACGATGGCGATTCCGGCCAGGTCTGTGACCGCGCCCGGGATGATCAGGCAGAGACCGCCGACCACGGCCAGAATCCTCTGGATGGGATTCATGTTGGTCACCATATAGCCCTCCAGACCGCCGGATACGCCGGTCAGGCCCACCAGGGAGGTGACGATGATGGTCACGACCTGGATCACGTCCGCATCGATAAACAGCATCGCCGGGTTAAAGGCGAAGATATACGGTACGATGAAGGCCGCAATGGCCAGACGGGATGCGTTCAGGGCCGTCTTCATGGGGTTGGATTTGGCAATGGCAGAGCCTGCATAGGCTGCCAGGGCCACCGGCGGCGTAATATCCGCCACGATGCCGAAATAGAATACGAACATATTGGCTGCGATCTTGTTGATCCCCATGCCGTTTACAAGGATCGGCGCACAGGTGGTGGCCATGATGATATAGTTGGCGGTGGTGGGAACGCCCATACCCAGGACGATACACGTCAGCATCGTAAGGAACAGGGCAATGATCACACGGTCGCCGGCCACGCTGACGATGGCGGAGATCAGGATCTGTCCCAGACCCGTCATGGTAACTACACCGGCGATGATCCCGGCGATGCCGCAGGCCACGGCCACGGAAAGGGTATTCTTTCCGCCGGTCTCCAGAGCATTGACGAACCGGGTGGGATTCATGCGGGTGTTTTTATTGGGGATGCTCACCAGGATCGCCAACAGTGTGGCGATCACAGCCGAACGGGACATGGTGTAGCCCATCATGACCATGGCTACCAGCGTCACCAGCGGGATCAGCAGGTATCCCTGGCGGATGAACAGAGGAACGAATTTCGGCAGATCCTCTTTAGCGATCCCCTTTAATCCCAGCCGTTTGGCCTCCAGGTGTACCGTAATGAAGATACCGGTGAAATATAAAAGCGCCGGGAAGATGGCCCGCATGGCGATCTCACTGTACTGGACGCCCACCATCTCCGCCATCAGGAAGGCGGCTGCGCCCATGATCGGCGGCATGATCTGTCCGCCTGTGGAAGCCGCCGCCTCAACGGCTCCGGCAAATTCGCCCTTATAGCCCGTCTTTTTCATCAGCGGGATCGTCACGGAACCAGTGGTAACCGTATTTCCCACAGAGCTTCCGGATACCATTCCGCAGAGAGCCGAGGAGATGACGGCCACCTTGGCCGGACCTCCGGTAGAGGCGCCCGCCAGGGAGTTGGCTAACTGGATAAAGAACTCCGAGATCCCCGTGGCCTCCAGGAACGCGCCGAACAGGATAAACAGAGCGATGTACGTGGAGCAGACGCCGATGGGAGTTCCGATGACGCCGCTGGTGGTATAAAACAGGTTATAAACGATGGATTTTAACACCTGGGGGAACGCTCTGCCGGCTCCCAGGCCGCTGTAAAAGGCATAGCCGATAAAGACCGTCGCCACGCACAGGATCGGAATGCCCACCACTCTCCGGCAGGTCTCCGCCAGCACCAGGATACCGATGATGCCCACGATGACCTCCAGCTGGCTGATCCGGGTGGCATGGCCGATGATAGTCTTAAAGTTGATGACAAAATAGAAATATGCACCGGCTCCCAGGACCATCAGCACGATATCATAAATGGGGATATAATTCTTTTTCGTGCTGCCCTTTTTTGCCGGATACACCAGGAATGAGAGGATAATGACGATCCCCACGAACAGGGAGCGGCGCACACGCTCATCCCAGTTGGCGAACAGGTTCATATACACCATTAACAGGGCAAACGCCGCCAGCAGATAGCGGACGACTGTTTTGGGAACGCCTTCCCAGATACGGGTATTGGATTCCCTGTCATATTTTTTCATTATAGCTTCCACGTCTTCAGCCGTTCCCGTGGAAGTATCCGCGGCCGGAGCCGTGTTCACATTCATTTTCTCTTTTTCTGACATCCCTTCCCCCTCCTTTCTACGTTCCGGGCTCACAGGAGAACTCCACCTTGCTGTTTCGGCCGCAGAGCTCCCTTAAGCTGATCTCTTCTCCATGGATCGTGAGGGTGTGGTCGGAAACCGTCCCCACGATATATGAAAGCCATGGCATTTCCCGGTCAAAGCCGGAAACGATCATTTCTCCGTTTTCCCCATATTCCAGCTTCTGCCCCTCTTCGATCTCCGTCTGTACTCCGGCTCCGAAATTATTGTAGATGGTCCGCACCACATAGATCTTATGGTCCCGGATCTCATATACGTCCGTCAGCGGGTACTGGTTGACAGAATGGATGAACGTGACGGAAAATTCGTCCCCCTCTGAAACGGGGAACCGTGCATATTCCTCTTTTGTGTCCCCATCCCGTAAAACCAGCGTATCTTTTCCGGAAGCCCCTGCAAAATAAAGGGCAGCGAGCGCAATGGCTGCAATAATCACAACCGTTATTGCAGCCATTGTAAATGTTCTTTTTTTCTTGTCTTTCAAAGGAGCTACTTGATCGCGCCGACTTCTTTAAAGTATTTCTCAGCGCCCGGATGGAACGGAACAGAGATACCGCTGACGGCGTATTCAAGGTTCAGTTCTTCGCCCTTGGCGTGAGCTGCTGCGATCTCGCTCTGGTTATCGAACAGGGCCTTGGTAAGATTATAAACGGTTTCCTCGGAAAGCTTCGGGGAGCAGATCAGGGTAGCCTTGATGGCCACGGTCTGAACGTCCTCGTCCACGCCCTTATAGGAGCCGCCGGGGATCGGGTAAGTCGTATAGAACGGGTGTGCCTCTGCGAGAGCCGCCGCGTGCTCGTCGTCGATCTCCAGAAGGTTGATGCTGTTGGTGGTCGCAAGCTCCACGATGGCTGTGGTGGGAGCGCCTGCGGTACAGAAGAAGGCGTCGATCTTTCCGTCCTTTAAGGCATCGGAGGAATCGCCGAAGCCCAGGTTGTTGACTTCGATATCGTCGAAGCTGATCCCGTAAGCCTCCAGGATCTGGCGGGCGTTGAACTCAACGCCGGAGCCGGCGTCGCCCACGGAAACTCTCTTGCCCTTCAGATCTGCGATGGATTTGATATCGCCGGTGGAAACCACCTGGCAGACCTCCGCGTAAAGGCCGGCGACTGTGGCAAATTCCGTTGCCGCGCCCTCTTCCGCGAACAGGTCGGTTCCATTATACGCATAATCCATAACGTCGTTCTGGACGATGGCCAGATCCGCCTCGCCGTCGTTCACCAGGTAGATATTGGCTTTAGAAGCGCCGGTGGACTGGACGTTGATGTTCACGCCTATATCTTTTGCGTTTAAAACATTGGAGATGACTCCGCCGAAGGCGTAGTATGTACCGGTGGTTCCGCCGGTTCCCATGGTCATTTTCACTGTGTCGCCGCTGGGCGCCGCTGCTTGTGTGGCCCCGCCGGCTGCCTTCGTATCTCCGCCTGCGGCTGCCGTTGTTTCACCGCCTCCTCCGCCGGAGCAGGCTGTCAGTATCATTGCAAGAGTCAGCGCCAATGCCGTCAATACTGAAAATTTCTTCTTCATATCGTAACCTCCTTTTTTCTTTTTCCCCATTTCAAGCCCCTTAGGGGATGTTAGTTCTATTATACAATATCCAAAGAAATATTTCAATGTCTAAACAATATATAAATTCGTTCTAAAAATTTTATATTTTAGCTTTGACGCGTTGAAATGTCGAAATTATCTTTCCTTTTTATCCTCTCTGTCTTTCATGGTCTCCAGGATCGTATCCGCAAACGCCTGGATGCGGCTGCCGACGCCGTCCCGCTTCATGGCCGAGCCGGGACTGTTTCCCGTCTCCATGATGCAGAAATTTCCCGGAAGATAAAAGGTCTTGTTCATATTCAGCGCCGTTATGAGCTGGCCGGCAATGAGGTCGCTGCCGGAGTAGCCGGAAACGATGATGGCAAACAGGGCTTTATCATAGAATCTCGTGGTACGGAACAATGCGGTCAGGCGGTTTATGAAGGCCGTCAGATTGGCCGAAAGTGCGTCGTTATAGTTGGGGCATAAAAGCAGGATCCCATCGGCCCACTGGATCCCCGGGTAGACCGATTCCACGATAGGCCCGCCGTAAAAGCATTTTCCCCGCTCGCCAAAATGCAGGCACATCTGATAGGGACAGCCGGAGCAGTCCTCCAGGGTCCCGTTTCTTAAGCTGACCTCCCGGATCTCCACATGGTTTTCGATCTTCTCCTTCACCGCGTTCCAGACGGCCAGGGTATTGGAGGTTTTGTGGCTGGAGGCATGGAGCACCAGCAGATGGGGCTCTTTCCTGGGGCTCCATTGAAACTCCAGAAGCTGCTCCGCCAGGATCCCGGCGCTTTTTTTGTATGCGCCCAGGCGGTCCGTGCCCATATTGGCGGCCTGGATGATATAGTTGTCCAGGGACGCCGTGCCCTCCACCAGGGGACGGCCCACCAGAGCCGCCCCCGCCTGGTTGGCCGCCACCGCCAGCTCCCTGGCGGCCGCCTTGGTGTAGAGCTCACTGTCTGCGTCGATGAGGAAGCCGGCCAGAGCCCCCTTCAGCACAGGTTTTCCACAGCGGAGCCACGCCAGGATCTCATAATATCCACGGTTTACCCCGTTTTTCCCCAGGGGCACCGCAAAGAGTACCCGGCAGCCCTGGAACCGCTCCGTGCCGTTTTCATGGTCTCCATTCTCCCACAGCTCCTCCATGGAATCCACCACCTGGGCAGAGATCCCCTCCAGAGCCGCCCGGAGGACCTGGTCCAGACGGCCCTCCTCCGCTCTTTTCTGTGGATAGATCACAAAAAGCTTCTTTTCCTTCTTCCCATTTTCCAATCCATCCGCCTCCTATACGATCTTTTTCAGATTTTCCGCTGCCGTCCGGATCCGGTCATGAAGGGCGGCCGGCAGGGGAAGGATCTCTGTTTCCAGCCCGTTCTCTGTAAACCGGTTCTTCACTCCCATGTAGATCCCGCCTAAGAATACAGAGCCGCAGTGCCACTCTCCCCGGAGAGCCAGAAGGATGGACAGGGCTCCGGAGGAGAACGCCGGGGCCACAAAGGGCTTGAAGCCGATCTCCCGCATTTTAAGATTGGCCGTCACCGTCAGCTCTGTCAGTTCTCTGGAAAGAGCGTCGTCGTAATGCTCGATGGAGTCGGCCACCACCAGATCCTGGCCGTGGGGGCCAAAGGAACGGCCTTCTGTGAGGAACCTGGAAAACCGCTGGTCCCTCTTGGCATAATAGGCGGCCCTGGCGTTCATGACGCCCAGGCCGAAGCCCTGGATCTGCTCTGGTAAAAGTCCCATGTAGTCCAGCTCTCCGGCTTCATTTTTATTGCTCTCTAAAAATGCGGTCTTTGCCAGGGGATCCACCGGATCGGAAACGGCGCAGAACAGCCCCTTAAACCGGCTTTTCCTGGCCATTTTCGCATAATGGGCCATGATCTTCGCATTGTTTTCAAACTGGTACATACGCACGTCCTTAACGCCGGAGCCCACCGGCGGGATCCCCTTGGATGCCACGAACACGAATACATCACAGTCAAAGAGGTGTTCCGGCTTCACCACCTCCACCTCCGGCAGCGCGTCATAATCCCAGGGATAGGCGATCTGGTTTTCCTCAAACTCCCACCGGGCCGTCACCTGATCGGAGATATCGCAGATCCCGATCCGGGAGATCACGTCGCCGCCCAGGAGATGGAGGCCCGTAAGGAGCATGCTCCCCACGTCGCCGATGGCCAGGATATGGACCCGCTTTTTGGCCGGACCTGCCGGGAATGCCTCTCCGGACAGGAGTTCCAGGAATCGCGGGTGGGAGGCGTTGACAGCGCGGACCTTTCCGGCAGCGATCCGCTCTCTGATCCATTCTGGAAGCGCAGCCGCGCATTCTCCTTCTGTACAGCCGCCTTTTTTCCCGTAAAGCTCCCTGTTTTCCTCCAGCTTCCGGCTGTTCAGCCAGTCCACGCTCTCCTCCTTTTCCCATAAAAGGTCCTCATGGTTCACCAGGAAGGAGGCGCGGCAGCTTCCTGGCTCCCTAAAAAACAGCCAGGAAAGCTCCTCTGCGGCCTGGGGCTCCGGGATCTCCTTCCAGTCCGCTTCCGGCGGGCACTGAAAATCAATATGATCTGTAAAACATGTTTTTCCATTTATTTCATAATATTTAAACATTCGCAGTTTCCTCCTGAATTTATACCCTAATGTTGTGTCAAAAGTTTTTGACCCCTCTGATACCGGATTGCTCCGCACTATGTGCTCCCGCAATCCTCAAAACGCTCAAATCCGCTCATTTTTCTACGAAAAATGGCTGCTTTTCGGTGTTTTGTTAGGGTCCCAGGTTCAAAAATCCTCCTGCAGGCAAGCTTGCGTCGGATTTATTGACCTTCTGGCCCTGGTATCATACCATATATTTCTTCATTCTTCCCAGCATTTCCAGGTCGTTCTCCAGATATACCGACGCCGCCAGGTTTTCGTCATATTCCATACAGCTTCCCTTATCGGGACACAGGGGCAGGATCACTGCCTCCGAGAGCCTGGAAAGAGTCAGATTCCTGGCAAACTGGCTCCGGTACTCCGTCTCCAGCACCTGGAGCAGGTCCCTGGAATTTTCGATGCAGCACACAGAAAACTCATAAAGGGCCTCCCGGCTGCAGCCGGAAAGTCTGGGGGCCGCATAGGGAAGGATCATGTTTACCGACGGCTGGAGCCCGGCCACCTTCATATCCCGGCGGCGCACCGTGTCTCCGCCGATGAAGGGATACAGGGTGGATTCCACGAACCACTGGCGCAGGTTGGGCATGGAATAGATGCTCTCCACCGGCAGATGGAAGGTCTCCATCAGATCCCGGCCGTAGCCGGAGATCACGCCCACCACCACCTTTTTAATGGGGATCCCGGCCTTTTTAAGGCTCGGGGCCAGGGCCTGTAAGCGGTCGGCCCTGTGGACCAGATCGTCCACCAGGATCACCGGCCGGTCAAAGGACTTGATGGTCTTGATCTGGCTCTCCAGCGGAGAATAATACGGGAACGCTTCGATGGAATAGGAATCCAGTTCCGGCTCGTAGACCTTATCCGTATGGAGCGTCTTGGTGACTGTGTTGGGCACCACCTTCCCCCTTAATATCTTGCCAAAGGGCACGCACATGTTCTCTCCCAGCCGTCTGGGCGTCAGCGGTTCTCCCGGCACGCCGTTTAAGGCTGTGATCCGGTCCACCATCCGGTGGTGCATGACGCCGGAGGACAGGGAAAGCACCAGATTCCCCGGGTACAGCTTCGTCATGGCGGCCTGGAGCTTTTTATGGTTCCTTTCAATGGCCGCCAGAACGGCCGGACTGCTGCCAAAGGGCTCTTTGATGGTGGTCTCCAGGTTATGAAGGAGCATCAGGGGCTCATGCATATCCACCATGTAAATGATCCGCTTTTCTCCCTCCTCCAGCATTTCCGGGCGTATAAAGCCCTGGCGCTCCAGGGCAAAGGCCGCCTCGCTGGAAACCATGCCCCGCTCTGCGGCAAAAATGGCAAAGCTGCAGTTTTTTTCCAATGCCTGGGTGATGACCTCCGCCAGCAGAAGCTGGGCCGGGTCCCGGATGGCCTCGCCGTCGTGGATCTCCCTCTCCCTGGCATAGATCCCGGTGATGTAAAGCACCTCCCGGCTGGTCCTTCTTCTTACGGCGTTGGCCAGCTCCATGCTCTTCAATACGCCGAACAGCTCCTCGGACCGCAGCTCCCTAAAGCTCACAAAGCCCACGGGCCGGTCGCCCTCCGCCGCGTTCTTAAGAATCAGGAGCCGGTCCCTTTCATATCCGATTTTAGATAATATCGCCTCTGCCTCCGGATTCCGGTAAAGGACCGTATTGCCCAGATGATCCAGGATCTCCCCGCCCGGCTCATCCTGGTTTTCAAAGGAAATGGCCTTGGCCCGCACGATGGGCTTATACTCCGGCTCCCGCAGATACAGCCCCTTGTGATAGATATACTCCTGGACCACCGGGTCGATGAGGCTGGAGATATCCCTGTGCTTGTCGATGTTTTCCCGGATCCTGGTGGAGCTGATGTCCTCCAGGCTCTTGGGCAGCTCCAGCTCCTCCACCTTTCCGGTGATGCATTCGTAGATCTCCCCCGGCCTGGCGTCTCCGGCCCGGCGGAAGATCAGGTGATTAAAGCCGTGGATGGAGTTTTCCTCCGGCTCCTTTTTATAGGAGCTGGCGTTGTGGACCACATCGGATCCGGCCACAATGTAAACCTCCTGCTCCGCAAAAATCTCCCGCAGCCGCTTTAGATCCGCCGGATTGGCGATATTGATGGGGATATCGTCGGGAAACAGGTGGACATAAAATTCATCGGCCATGGACATATTGACGATCTGCCTGCGCACCAGATGGGGCTGGGTCTTTTTTGACCAGGAGAATTCGTCGATAGCCAGAAATACCGTATACCCCAGCTCCCGGATCCTCCTTGCGATCTCCTTATGGGACAGGGTGAACGGGTCGAAGGTGCCGGGAAAAAACGCCACCTTGCTGCGGCCCTTTAAGACCACGTCTCCGGTGTAAAGCCGGTACCAGGACATGAACCGGCTGATATGGGCCAGGGCAGCCGCCCGGTAGTAAAGGCTCAGCTCTCCGCCCTTATTCTCATTGAGCAGGAACAGAAGCTTTTTGGAGCAGAGGGCAAACAGATCGTTTTTATCCCGCTCGGACATCTTCTCCGAGCCGAACACATGCTGGCCGATGACCAGCATGGCCTCCTGGCGCACCTGCTCCCGATAGTTGGCCAGACAGCTTAAGATCAGTCCTAAAAGCCTTGTCCTCCGGTCCAGGGACGTCTGCTCCGGCTCCCGGAACCTGGCAGGATAGCGGGAATAGCATTCCAGAAGCACGCCCAGGGTATCCAGGGCCACAGACACGATCTGCTCGTTTCCGTTGGCCAGCAGCATATGGAGCCGCTCGATCAGATCATCCAGCTGCTCCGGCGGAAGCCACAGGGCGAATTCTCCCAAATACTCGGGAATGTACTTGGAAAACTCATACTCTCCCACCTCCAGCCCCTTTAAAAGCTCCACGGCGATCTCATTGGCCTGGTCTGTGGACAGCAGATGTCCCAGGCGCAGCAGGGCCTTTCCTGCATCATGGCGCACGCCCACATGCTCGCTGACCTTAATGAGGTTGGACAAATGGGCGCAGATATGGAGGATGTGCTCCCTTCTGCCGTGATCCACCTGGTCTGCCAGAAGCTTGATGTTTATGGCCTTCAGGATCCAGGGCGTTACGGACTTCAGATTTTCCAGGAAAATATCGCTGACCACGTCGCTGCCATACAGGATCTCCCGCTGGGCCGTTGTATCCAGGCGGAGGTTCGTAAGGATCCGGTACTGTAAAAATACCATGGTAATGCTTCCGGTATCCATTTCCGTCACCGCTCTCTCCACCCGCTCATAGCAGGCGTTTTCCCTGGTGACCGCCCCGGTGAGCACCTTTAAGGCCCGGACTGCGGCCACCCGCACCCGGTCGTCCTCATGGTCCATATTGTCCACGGCAAAATCCGCCAGACAGTCCAGACGCCCGCTCCTGGCACAAAGCTCGGCCGGCATGGAAAATACCGCGTCCAGAAGGGCAAACCTGGCGTCCTCGTCCAGCTCATGGCTGCCGTCAAACCACTGGTAAAATACGGACAGCATTTCCTCCCGCACCCGGTCACCGCTGTGCTCGATGCCCGAAAGGAGCACGTACTTTAAGGAATTCTGGATCCTCCGCTTCTGCTGGAGCGTCAGCCGGTAGTCGGGGCAGATGAGCCTTTCCATATACGTTTCCCAGAGGGTATGGGCCAGGCGGTCATCCTGGTCTGCCATATCGGCGGGGATCTCCTTCCTGTATCCGGCGTTGAAGTTGGCGAACATCTTCCCGATCAGGGCCGCCGCCTGCCTGCGGATATCTCCCTCCCGGTTCAAAAGAAGCTCATACAGAAAGCTTATGGTCTGTTCCTTCTGTTTATGATCCAGATGGATGGAATATTCATTGAAAATATTCAGATAGGCCCGTACATTCTTCCAGTCCTTTTCGCTCCGGGCCGCCTCCAGGATATTCCCGAACTGCTGCTCCGAACCCAGCCGGTGCATAACGTCGATGTTGTGCTCGATGGCAAAATACAGAAAGGAGGTGACCACCTGGCTGCTGTTCTGGATGGCAATATCCGGCCGCCGTTCCGGCTTCGGCGGATTTCCCGAAAGCTCCGTATCGGCCCCCAGGGAGCGCATATACCGCTCAAACTCATAAAGCCTGGAGTAAACCGCCCGGTAACGGTTTTTCTTGGCCTCGTCCACATGGTCCAGCTTCGACAGGATCACATCATAGGAATCCTTCAGACTGTATATCTTCGTGATCTCTTTTCCATTTTCATCCCGCATCTGCTTGACGCGGAAATCTGCATAGATCAGGACCAGGGACTCCACAGTGATATTGTCCAGCTCCAGATCCCAGGTGGAATGATTGGCCGCAATGTGGCCGATGCCCTCCATCTTATAGGCCATGAACCACTGATTTGTATAGTAATAGTGAAGATAGGGAACCCGCTCATTGGGCTTGCAGCCGAATTTTCCCAGATCGTGGCCGGCTGCCGCTCCCGAGGACAGCGCAAGATCAATGGGGACGCCCGCTTTATGGAGTCCTCTGGCCACCGTCATGGCCACATAATGGACCCCGGCAATATGGCTCAGCGTCTCAAAGGGCGTGGCCTCGCGGTTTAAACGCATCATTTCATAAATATACTGGCTTCGGAATTCCCTTACAAAGCGTTCGTATTCTCCGGCCCGGTCACAATTCCGGTACTCCTCCTCCGGAAGCAGGGCAAAATCATTGAAGGGATCAAAAGGAACCGCCTTTCTCTCCTCGTCGAAAAAAAACTGGAGCACATTCAGATACAAATACGCGCCCCGGGCATAGGGCGCCGCCCGCTCCGTAAATTCCGGATCCGGGTACAGGATATGGGTGGCAAATTTATAGGTAAAGGGGATCCACCCCTCCTCCGGCTCCCCGGACAGGGCCCATAGCTCCGGACGGCAGAGCTCCAGGATCTCCTTACAGGACAGCCGCTCTTTTATAGGGAACAGCTGCTCAAAGGCCTCCTCCCATTTATCTCTCACAAAAATTTCCTGCATAGTACGGCGGCTGACCCCGGCCTTTCTTAAAAATTCCCGGTCCGACAGCCGCGCAGCCAGCTCTGTGGCCAGGTGGCGGATATGTTTGGTTCGCATGGCCTCACCTCTTTTTCTTCATACTTTCTTATAGTATAATGACAGAGACGGCTGTTTTCAAGAAAAAACCGCTTGACATTTCCTGATATTTGTATATAATAATGGTAACAATTATTGTTATTAATGGTTGTCATCCCAATGCGGGAGGAATATTTAAGGAAGGAGAGACAGGTATGAAGACGCTTAAGTACAGCCGTCAGAGAGAGTCCATTAAAAACTGTCTGATGAACCGTACTGACCATCCCACTGCCGACGCCCTTTACCTTTCCATCCGCGAGGAATTTCCCAATATCAGCCTGGGAACCGTTTACAGGAACCTGAAGCTCTTATCGGAACTGGGCGAAATAGCGAGATTTTCCTGCGGGGACGGTTCTGAGCACTTTGATTTTGTGACAGAACCCCACTACCATTTTGTGTGCAAGACCTGCGGCGCGATCATCGATCTGCCCCGGAGCCTGGTACACAAAACGGAAGAGCTTATGACAGGGCCGGCTCCCGGGCGGGTGGACTCCCACACCATTTTCTTTTACGGAGAATGCAGTGAATGTCAGCAAAAAATACAAATTATCTGTTGACAAAGAATCTTAAGTATGATATAGTGATATCAGTAACAATTACTATTATCGAATTTAAAAAAATCAAATTATAAAGGAGAAAACACTATGAAGAAATGGGTTTGCACAGTTTGCGGTTATGTTCATGAAGGCGAGACAGCTCCGGAGAAATGTCCGGTATGTAATGCACCGGCTTCCAAGTTCCAGGAGCAGACAGGCGCAATGAGCTGGGCAGCAGAGCACGTTGTAGGCGTAGCTCAGGGCTCCAGCGAGGATATCATGGCTGACTTAAGAGCAAACTATGAGGGCGAGTGCAAAGAGGTTGGTATGTATCTGGCTATGGCAAGAGTTGCTCACAGAGAAGGCTATCCGGAGATCGGTCTGTACTGGGAGAAGGCAGCTTACGAAGAGGCTGAGCATGCAGCTAAGTTTGCAGAGCTTCTGGGCGAGGTTCTTACAGACAGCACCAAGAAGAACCTGGAGATGAGAGTTGAGGCCGAGAACGGCGCAACAGCTGGTAAGTTCGACCTGGCTAAGAGAGCAAAAGCCGCTAACCTGGATGCGATCCATGACACAGTTCATGAGATGGCAAGAGACGAGGCTCGTCACGGCAAGGCTTTCCAGGGTCTCTTAGAGAGATACTTCGGTTAATTCCCGCAAATGTATAGATAAAGAGGACAGGAGCCTGCTCCCGTCCTCTTTTTTTGTAAAAATATTCTTTTTCGTTTTCCTTAAATTTCCACCATCTGGAATTCCGTCTGCAGCGCCCTGAGCATCTGCGCTTCCCTGCGGTGGCAGGTAAAAATGATCAGCTGGCCATCATAGGCTTTTGAAAGCCACTTAAGGGCCGTCCGCAGCCGGTCGTCGTCATAAAGCGTAAAGCTGTCGTCAAAGATCAGAGGGAATGGCTCCCCATCCCCCTGGAGGAGCCTTGCAGCCGCCAGCCGGAGCGCCAGATACACCTGGTCCATAGCCCCGCTGCTGACGTTCTCCAACGGCACCAGTCTGCTTTTTGTATTCAGAAAGACGTTTAAATTTTCATCAATGCTCATACTGTCATAGATCCCTCCGGTGATCCCGGATACCAGTCTGGACGCTTCCTTATTCAGGTACAGTCCAAAGGAATCCCGGATGGACGAGGACAGCTCTGTCATGGTTTCCTGGGCCATCTCAATGGCCAGGATCTCCTCTCTGACCCGGTCATTTTCCGCCAGCACCCGCTTTAAGGCCGCGGCCCTGGTCCGGCAGGCGTTCAGATGCTCCAGCTTCTTTTCCAGCTCCCACTGGGTCCTCTGCTGCTGCTCGATCATCTCGCTGCAGCTGTTCTGTTTTTCCTGGAGGGAGTTAATGTCTTCCGCATATTTATCCAGCGCATGCTCCGACTGGTCCAGCATGTCGCAGAGCCTTGAAAACTCTGCCATCCGGCCATAAAACGCGTCCATGGCCGCCGAAGACACGGTCCCGTCCCCCAGATGCCGCCCCAGAAGCTCCGAAAGCTGCGCCCGGTCCTCTTCCATTTTTCTTCCGAACCGTTTTCCCCTGGCCGTCAGCACCACAGCCAGGATCAGGCACAGAACAGCCGCCCCTCCTGCGGCAACGACCAGAGGCAGAAAGCGGAAAAGATCCATGATCCCCAGGTATCCGGCCGTCAGGCCGCCGCAGACCGCCAGCAGCAGCCCCGCTGCCGCCAGCAGCTTCCGGGATCTTTTCGTACACTCACGCTCGGCCGTGCAAAAGCTGTCATACAGGTCTCTGGCCTTTTCCTCACAGGCCGCCACTGAGGAACGGTCGGTAAACTGCCCCTCGGCCAGCACCTGGCGGCTCCGCTTTACCTGCTCGGCCAGGGCCGCCCGTTCCGCCTGGGTATTTTCAATGAT
Source organism: uncultured bacterium (assembly GCA_905215775.1). Taxonomy (GTDB): domain Bacteria; phylum Bacillota; class Clostridia; order Lachnospirales; family Lachnospiraceae; genus Alitiscatomonas. The sequence goes on along the minus strand of CAJMRM010000025.1, from coordinate 4,219 downwards.
TCCCTTCACCTGGGACCGCATGGTCTGGTAGGAGGCCAGCTGGTTTTCATACTGGGGGGAGGAGATCTCCGCATCCACCGCCCGGATCTCCGCCAGCAGCGCCGTATACTCTCTGGATGCATCCGGAACCAGATTGGCCTCCAGGCTCCGCTTCTGACTCTTTAAAAACGCAGTGGCTTTGGTGATATTCAGGGAGATATTCCCGGTGGTATTCATATTGGCGATATAATTCTTCAGCTCCCCAACCATGCCGTCCTCGGTGGCGCTCTTTAACTGGCTGATGCTGATGGTATTATTATACGTCGTTTCGTTGAGCCCCCCCAGGATCTGGTCCATCAGGGCACGGGTGGGCTCCTCCTCCCGTCCCTGGGTCTCGTTGATGACCCGCAGATACCGGTCGTCCCTGCGGAATCTCCGCTCAATGCGGTAGATCACGCCTCCCTGCTCCAGCCGCAGCCAGCCCTCATACGTCCCGCTGTTCTCCCATGGCTCGTACTTAGAATACAGATCGTTCCTGGCGGCGCGTCCCCTCCCCCGTTCCATTCCAAACAGCATGCCCCGGATAAAGGTATGGAGCGTGGATTTTCCGGCCTCATTCCGTCCATAGATCACATTGACGCCGTCGGCAAAGGAGATGGTCCGGTCATGAATTTTTCCGAATCCGTTGATATGCAGTTCCAGCAGCTTCATGTTCCCTAACTCCTTTCATCCTTGGTCATCAAAAGCGCATGGATCCCGTAATACAGGGCCTTTTTTTCCACCGGGCTCATATTTTCCTTCATCAGCGCCTGGATATAAAAGCCGATCATATCGCTGGGATGGTCGGCAAACAATGCATGAAAATCATACTGGGGCTCTGTTTCATCCAGGATCTCGCTGATATTCCACTGCCCCGCCAGAAGCTCCGGATCAAATTCTGTGTCCGGATCCCGCATGCCCCGGATCCGGAAGCGGTAAATATTGGACGCTCCGCGTTTTTTTATCTCGTCCGCAATGAGCTGGGAAAGCTCGGCATTGGTAGTGGCCGGGGTCACACTCACCACCAGCGGAATGTACTGGGCCTGGGCCGCAGCCTTGAATTTCAGAGAAGCCACGTGGCCGGTGGCGTCGTCGATCTCTCCCACAAAAAATCCATGGGGGCCGGTCTCCGTCAGGTCCAGGGGCTCCGGGGAGCCCGCATACGCCATCCGGTTTTCCAGGAGGACCGCAGGCTTATGGATATGGCCCAGGGCAATGTAGGAAAACGGCAGAGCCGCCAGGGCGTTCTTATCAAACGGCAGATGCTTCGCGTCCCCTCCGTGGAGCATCAGGATCCTGGTCCGCCGGGTGGCGGGCACAGAAAACCCGTCCAGCCTGTCCTCTGTGATCTCCGCCGTATGGTAGCTGAAACCGTAAATCTCCGTATTCAGATCCTCAAAGTACACAGAGGTCATGGACTCATCCATCAGAAACGTCACATTGGGACACCAGGAAAAGCTCAGGAGCGCTGAGCTTTTACGGATCCGGTCATGATTTCCGGCAATGATCACCACCCGGGTTCCCGGGATCGTGGAAAACAGGTAGTTTACCTCCTTCAGATCCCTGGCTAACGGCTGGCGGTGGAACAGGTCCCCGGAGATCAGAAGAAGATCTGCATGGCTGTCCCTGGCCTCCTCAATGATCGCCTGGAAGGTCAGGCGGATGGCCTGCTCTCTTTTTTTTCCCCAGGGCCGGTCGCTGTCAGGCACCATCCCCCAGTGGATGTCTGCAGTGTGAATAAATTTCATGGCTGAATCCCCCAATTACCGAACAGAGACGAAAGGAGCGCAGCAGCCAGTCTGCGCGCTCCCAGTCACTCGTATTTTTTACAGATCGCAGTTATTAACTGTACGCGGGAACGGGATCACATCGCGGATATTGCCCATTCCTGTCAGATACATCACGCAGCGCTCGAAGCCAAGGCCAAAGCCGGAATGACGTACAGAACCGTACTTGCGCAGATCCAGGTAGAAGCCGTAATCCTCTTCCTGTAATCCCAGCTCCTTCATTCTTCCCAGCAGCTTGTCGTAGCTGTCCTCTCTCTGGCTTCCTCCGATGATCTCTCCGATTCCCGGAACCAGGCAGTCCATGGCTGCAACCGTCTTTCCGTCCTCGTTTAACTTCATATAGAACGCCTTGATCTCCTTGGGATAATCCGTAACGAACACCGGTTTCTTAAAGATCTCCTCTGTCAGATACCGCTCATGCTCCGTCTGGAGGTCGCAGCCCCAGAATACCTTATAATCGAACTTATCGTTGTGCTCCTCCAGAAGCTTGATAGCCTCTGTATAGGTCACATGGCCAAATTCGGAATTTAATACATGGTTTAACCGGTCTAAAAGTCCCTTGTCCACAAACTGGTTGAAGAAGTTCATCTCCGCCGGGGCATTCTCCAGCACATACCGGATCACATACTTTAACATACCCTCAGCCACTGCCATATTGTCATTGAGGTCTGCAAAGGCCATCTCCGGCTCGATCATCCAGAACTCAGCCGCATGACGGGTGGTGTTGGAGTTCTCGGCACGGAAAGTAGGGCCAAAGGTATAGACATTCCGGAACGCCATGGCGTAGGTTTCCGCATTTAACTGGCCGCTTACGGTCAGGTTGGTGGGCTTTCCGAAGAAATCCTGAGAGAAGTCCACGGTTCCGTCGTCCTTCTTCGGCACATTGGCCAGATCCATGGTCGTCACCTGGAACATCTCTCCGGCGCCCTCACAGTCGCTTCCGGTGATCAGCGGCGTATGAACATATACGAAGCCCTGTTCCTGGAAATATTTGTGGATCGCATAGGCGATCAGAGAGCGGACACGGAACACCGCCTGGAACGTATTGGTCCTGGGGCGCAGATGGGAAATAGTCCGTAAATACTCAAAGCTGTGACGTTTTTTCTGCAGCGGGTAATCGGCGTTGGAAACGCCCTCCACCAGCACCTGATCCGCCTGGATCTCAAAGGGCTGCTTTGCCTCCGGGGTTGCCACCAGGGTTCCCTTGACGATAATCGCCGCACCAACGTTTAATTTAGAAACCTCCGCAAAGTTCTCCATAGTATCATGGTAAACGATCTGAAGGGTATCAAAACACGTTCCATCATTTAATACGATGAAGCCGAATGCTTTGGAGTCACGGATGCTGCGGATCCAGCCGCCCACCTGGACCTCTTTGTCCAGATATTTTTCACGGTCGCTAAAAAGCTCCTTAACAGTAATCAGTTCCATTTTTCTTTCTCCTCAATTCTGTTTCTATAAATAAAAACCAGTTTATGACAGTATATCGTATTTTCAGCGGAGATTCAAGGGGGAAGGTGGAAGAATCCGCCAAAAGCCAGTCCATCCCCTCCCGGCCGGGAACCCGCGGCCCAGGAGATATTCCGGCCGGCCCCCGCCGCCCCCGGGCCGGATGGCCCGGGCCAAAGCGCTGGCGCATACCCACCGCCAGGATGAAGGCAGGAAGAGGCCGTTAGGCGGGTAAAGGATGAACGTTTCAAATAGATGCCGCTGTTAAAAACAATGCGCGCAGATCCGATCACAAGGGCAGTCCCTGGATTCCGGAAAGAAATTCGAGTAGGTATTATTTTAGTTTTTAAAACAATATATATATTATATATATTTGATTTTTTATATGGTGCACTGGTTTTTAAGGTTATATTCTGCCTTTGTTTCTTAATTTTTTCTTAATTTTTATATTTTCTCTGACTTCTTATAATTTCTCTTATAAGAAGTATAATGTTCCTCGTAATGCAATTAGGAATTTCAAAAAAGTTTCAAAAAGAAAAAAAGGAGAGTGCATTAATTATGAGAAAGCAGACAAAAATTGCTGCCGTAGTATCCGCAGCAGCTCTGTTAGCATTAGGCGCTTCCATCACATCCTTCGCAGCTGCAAAGGGCACCTGGATGATGGTAGATGGCGAGTGGTACTGCTACGACAAGAATGGCGATGTATATGAGAACACCTTCTGCTCCAGCAATGGTAAGGAATACTATGTAGGCGACGACGGAATGCTCGTTCGTTCCAGCTGGGTAGAGTACGACGGAGATTACTACTTCGTAAACTCCAGCGGTGCAAAGATCACCAACGACTGGAGATTAACAACACCGTACGAGGACGAGGATGCCGATGAGGAGTGGTTCTACTTCCAGTCCACAGGTAAGAGAGCAGACAACAAGAAGATCCTTTACAAGGGAAGCACCTTCTTCTTCGA
>CAJMRM010000024.1 GCA_905215775.1 uncultured bacterium | reverse complement strand
CGGTGAAGATGAAGCTCTTCAAAGGCATAACGGACCAGCATTTCCACAGCCATGGACATATACCCTCTTCCAGTGTGGTCTGCATCCAGCTTATATCCAAGAAAGGCCGAGCAGAAAGCGCCCCAGACCACATTGGTGAGACTGATCTTGCCGATGAGACTCTGATCCGGTCCGGCTTCCATGATATAAAAGTAAAAGCCCGTTTTTTCTTCAAATTCCTGCATTTCTTTCCGCAGGATCTTCCTCTGGTACGCGGGCGAGAAAAAATCCTCACTGCGGGCAGGCTCAAACGCTTTGAGAAATTCCCGGTTTTTCTGATAATATTCCGCCGCCTGCTCCGCCAGGGACAGATCTGCCGGCGCCAGCCGTATATGGGCATTTTCCATCATCTGTATTTCCTCCTGAGCTTCCGTATATTCTAAGGCAGGGCCACATCCGCACCGCTTATTCGATCCTGAGAATGACCGCCCCCATGGTAAAAGTTCCCTCCCCGCTTACGGTATACCACCTTCCTCTTTGCAGACGGAGCTTTCCTTTTCAGCCGTTCCAGCATATGGGCCGACAGATCGATCCCGCAGATATCGAAGCCCCGCTCCATGAACGGCACAAGAAAGCGTCCGCTGCCGCACATGACCTCCAGTATTTTTTTCTCCTTCTCTGCAAAAGAAAGATAGAAATCCAGTTCATCCTGGGGCGCTTCCTTATGCAGGAGCTCATACAGCTCTGTACACAGACTGCCATAATAATTTTGCTTCATTTTTCTATTTTCCTCATCCGTTTATTTTACAGCCGCATATACCAGGACACAGACGGATGCCGCAAGGACCAACGCCCCTCCGACACGCATAAAAGCCAGATACAGTTCCGTCGGTTTCCCATGCTTCACTGTAAGCATATGTTCGATCCTCCACAGAAGCTCCGGCTTCCAAAGCATCAGATTCCCCAGGATCAAAAGAATCAATATATCGAGCACTGGTACAGCCTCCCTTCCTGAACAACCGGCCTTCCATTTTTGTATGATCCAGAAATATAAACTTACTCTTCCGGATCAAACTGGAGGGCGCTCTGGGCGGTGATAAAGGCTCCGGCGCTGTTCCAGCCGTTGGACATCCGCTTTTCCATGGCAGTCATAACAGGATACTGGAGCCAGCTTCGCTGGTGGGTGTAGTTTAACCAGCTGCTGATGATATATCCATCCTGGATCTCCCGGGCCGGGTAGGACACGTATCCGCTCCAGGCATCCCCCCGTCGGGGCATGGAAAAGGCCGCAAATACATCGGTTTGTTCCCGGGGTCCCCAGAATACTGTATCAGAAACCGCCGTCCGGGTTTCCAGGCGATAATAGGGAGAACGGTACCGCGTCCCATCCTTTTCATACAGGACCTTTCCCGTCACTTCCCCGCAGGCCTGCCAGCCCTCAGGGATATCCCGGTACACCGGCCAAAGCTGGAGCGCCTCCGTTCCATGGAAGGACGGGCGGGACAGCCACTGGAAGTGATGGAAGATCCTCCACGTGTCCCTTTCCCCGGGGATCCGGACCCCGACTCCTGTGAGACGCAGCTCCTCTTCCTTCCGGCGGTTGACCTCTTCCAGGCGGCCCTCCTCTTTATTATATTTCATGGTACGTTTCCATCCCTCGCTGACCATCTGATCAGAAACATCCACAACGACTCTGCACGCGCCGCCGCAGGCCCGTAGATCCTCCGGAGAAAGGTCGTTTAAGACGTATTCCGGAAAGCCAAGCTCCATCAGCTCCTCCCTGATCCTTGCCACATCCTCCGGTACAGACAGCGGCTCTTCCTCCCACTCCATGGGATACCGCCCTCCAAGAAGATATCCGCAGGTTCCGCCCACAAACAGGATAAGGACCAGGGACAGTACGATGCGCCTCTCCTCTGCCAAGGCTACACGGACCGAAAGCTCTGCTCCTGCCTCTGCGGTTTCCTTTGTCTGCTTGTAAAGGCTTCGGAGGATCAGTACCAGGCCGGCGATCATGCCGGAAGCGGCCAGAAGTCCCTGATAATGGATCGCAGCCAGCAGATACATACCGCCATACCATGCCATCAGTGCTGCCGCGCCTCCTGCCCGGGGAGGAAGTCCGGTCCGCTGCCGTACGGCTCTGAATCCGCGCCACAGGCAGAAGAACTCTGCCATTGCCAGGGCCAGACTGACCAGGATCCAGGCGCTCTCCCCCTGGCTGTAAAGACTCGGGAGAATGGTGGTATTAAGGATTAAGATGACCCAGAAGAGCCCGGCCCGGACGGCTGCCAGAAGGAAGCAGGAACGGAACCAGATATTTTCCTTCCGGAGCGCATAAAAGCCCAGGACCGCCAGGACTGTTCCTATGGCGGGGAGGATATGATCCAGATTCCAGAAATTCAGCGTAAGGGACGTGAGGCCGATTCCCATAAGGACGCGGCCCATGGCTGTTTCCCAAGGACTTTTTTCATATACACCGGGATATCTGTTTTCTTCCATGCCATCTTCCTTTCCATGTCTGTATTTTGAATCGGGGATATCCGTTCCGATCCGCTGCTGTAATTTTATTATACATGAAACCCACGGCATATTTGCGACTTTTTTTGGTTGAATTTCTGACTTTTTTCTTAAAACAGGACTTTTATTTTACGATCAGACACATCCGTCCTCATCGTCCGAACATTGCGGGTTTGTCATCACAAACCGCTCGTCAATGTTCTTTTCTCCCCATTGGCACATCAACTCCAGAATGGTTTCCAGGGACTTCCCCTTTGGGGTGATCGAATACTCCACCCGCGGAGGAACCTCTGCATATACGGTACGAAGGATCAGACCGTCATGTTCCAGCTCGCGGAGCTGATTGGTGAGGGTTCTCTGGGAAACCTGCGTAATTTCCCGCATCAGCTCGCTGAAGCGCTGCGTCCCTTTTTGGATCAGGCAGTCCAGGATCAGCGGCTTGCATTTTCCTCCGATCATTTTTAACGTTACCTCCATCTCACATGTGACCATAATCTTTTCCAATGCATCACACCTCCATTAGTGAATTTTTTTTTACTTCCAAAAAAAAATATGCGTACTTGTCTGACTACATAGAACAATATATAATTCCAGTATATCGTTTTTTTTCGATATTGCAAGCTGATATTCTGACAATCTGGGAGGGACTTTATGGCAAAAACAGTTGAACCGATGACGAGTGGTCCGGTTTCCAAGCGTATGATTTTCTTTGCTTTACCGCTTTTACTGGGAAATCTGTTCCAACAGCTGTATAATACGGTAGACTCTTTAATTGTGGGAAATTTTCTGGGAAGCAGCGCGCTTGCGGCGGTCAGCTCGTCTGGAAGCCTGATCTTTATGCTGATCGGCTTTGTAAGCGGCATTTGGACTCGCTGCGGGGGGATTGATGACTGCCGTGGGTGTTCTGCTCTCTCCCCAGATTCTGGAGTGGATGGGAACGCCGGAAAGCGTCATGGCGGAGTCCACCACGTACTTACAGATCTATTTTTCCGGTTCGATGGGGTTTGTCATGTACAACGTTTTTGTGGGAATCCTTCAGGCAATCGGGGACAGCCGCCATCCGCTGTACTATCTGATCATTTCTTCCGTCATGAATTTACTGCTGGACATTCTGTTTATCGGGGGGGTCCATACCGGCGTCGGCGGAGCGGCCCTGGCTACGGTAATCTCACAGGCATTCAGTGCAGTCCTGTGCTTCATCCAGCTGATAAGAACGAACGACAGCTACCGGCTCCGGATCAAAAAAATCAGATTTGATGCTGAAATGCTCGGACAGATCATATGCATCGGGCTTCCCTCCGGAGGGCAGAATTCGATCATAGCCTTTGCAAATGTGATCGTGCAATCGTATATCAATGCATTTGGCCCAATGGCAATGGCAGGCTATGGCGCTTACAGCAAGATCGAGGGCTTTGCTTTTTTGCCGATCAACAGCTTTACTATGGCAATTACAACCTTTGTCGGCCAGAACCTCGGTGCAGGGCAGACGGAGCGGGCAAAAAGCGGAGCCCGGTTCGGAATCCTGACAACGGCCATTCTGGCCGAGCTGATCGGGGTCGGAGTGTTCCTCCTGGCTCCGCAGCTCATAGCCGCATTTGATTCCACGCCGGAGGTGATCCGTCTGGGGGCAGAAAAAGCAAGGACTGCCGCGCTGTTCTATTTTCTGCTGGCATACTCTCACTCCGTTGCTTCTATACTCCGCGGAGCCGGAAAGGCGGTCGTTTCCATGACGATCATGATGGTATTCTGGTGTGTGGTCCGGGTCTTATTTCTTGCTGTCAGCATCCCGCTGACCCATGCAATCCAAATGATCTATGTGGTCTATCCGCTGACATGGACGCTCAGCTCGGTTGTATTTTTCTTTTATTATCGGCGTGCTGGCTGGATGGAGCATGCCCATGCAAATTAAATGAAAACGATCTGGTATTTTTCTGTCTCTCTTTGCACATGAGCCAGACGGGCTGATGGACAGGATTCCGGGACAGACCGTTCCGTACAGTAAAAAAACGGCATGGCCCCACGGGCCACACCGTTTTTTTTTACGCTTCATTTAGCCTCAGCCATTCATCGCTGCACTGCGTTCCCTGACTGGCTCTATAAATGGCTGAGGGGCTGTCTTAATCGTGCTTTTGGGCCACTTCTCCCTGCTTTTTATAGATGGAGCTTCCATCCACACAGCCCCGGACACTGGATAAGGGATAGATATTGGAATCTCTTCCGATGACGGTTCCTGGATTTAAGATGGAGCCGCAGCCCACCTCCACCCGGTCGCCCACCATGGCCCCGAATTTTTTCATTCCGGTCTCCAGATCCCCGTCCTCTGTATGGACCTTCACCAGGAGCTTATCGGACTTTACGTTGGAGGTAATGGAGCCAGCCCCCATATGGGCCTTAAAGCCCAGGATGGAATCGCCCACATAGTTATAGTGGGGAACCTGGACCTTATCGAACAGGATCACATTTTTAAGCTCTGTGGAGTTTCCCACCACAGCGCCCTCTCCCACCAGGGCATTGCTCCGCAGAAAGGCACAGTGGCGTACCTCCGCATCCTTTCCGATGATGATATTTTCTCCCAGATAGGCGCTGTCAAAGACCTTGGCCGTCTTATGGACCCATACGGTCTCTCCGCGCTTTTCATACTCGCTTTCCGGAAGACGGCTCCCCAGCTCCAGGATAAAGTCCCTGATCTGCGGGAGCGCCTCCCAGGGGTATTCGCACTGTTCCAGCAAGGGCCTTGCCTGCGTGTGGTCCAGATCATAAAGACATGCTGTTTTTGTTGCTTCTTTTTTCATCACAGCCTCCATTCCTCCGCCGCTGCCGGCGGCACAAAACCTTTTCTACTTTTTATAAAACTGGGCTGCGGCGTCAAAATACGGCCGCAGCAGATACTGGTTGCCGGCCTGGCGGACGCCGTTGGTCCTTAAGGTGACGAACCGCTCCAGCTTTTCCATATATTCCGCCGGGGTGATGGTCCCCTCCGCCACATAGGCAAGCCCCTTTTCCCAGCTGGCTGTCAGCTCCGGGTTTAAAAGCTGGCGTATGGATGCGCTGCATACGTCAAAGACCATCTCTCCCAGAAGCGTGGGTGTGATCACCTGGGTCTTTTTTGCCAGGGACAGATATTGGATGGTAAAAAGCTTTTTCAGGATCTCGGCCCGGGTGGCGCTGGTACCGATGCCGCTGCCCCTGATCTGGGAGCGCAGCTCCTCGTCGTCAATGAGCTGTCCGGCGTTTTCCATGGCTAAGATCATGGAGCCGGAGGTGTACCGCCTGGGAGGAGACGTCTCCCCCTCTTTGATCTCCAGCCTCCCAAGAGACAGCTTCTGTCCCTTTTTAAGGCTTGAAAGCATGGCCAGAAGGGCTCTGGCCTTTTCGCCTCCGTCCAGCTCGATCTCTGTCTCTCCGCTTTTCTCCTCTGGCTTTTTTTCTTCTCCGGAATCGGCGCCGCGGTCTCCGCTTTTTTTCTCCGCCGTCTTTTTTTCCCCATAGGCGGCCTTCTGATATCCCGCCTCTGCCAGTACCTTATAATTAGCAAAAAAATGTTCCCCCTGCTTTTCGATATCCAGGGAAAACTTCTGGTAAACGGCCGGAGGATAAAAAATGCTTAAAAACCTCCGGGAGATCACCTCATAGACCTTAAGCTGCAGGGAGCCAAGACTCCGCAGGGCGCCGAAGCCCTGTCCCGTGGGGACGATGGCGTAGTGGTCCGTGATCTGCTTATCGCTGACGTACCTGGTATTTCCTATGGTCTTATAGCTCCCCAGCTCCAGCACCTCAGAGGCAAGCTCCTCCAGAGGGGCAAAGCTTCTGAGCCCGGCGATGTTTTTATGGATCTCCTTTGCCACCGCCGAGGAAAGTACCCGGGCGTCGGTCCTTGGGTATGTGACCAGCTTCTTTTCATACAGCTCCTGGACCAGCTTTAAGGTCTCGTCGGGGCTGATCTTGAACATTTTTGAACAGTCGTTCTGAAGCTCTGCCAGGTTATATAAGAGCGGGGCATTTTTTGTCTCCCTCTTTTTCCCCATGGAAACCAGGGTCCCCTCCATGGGAGGCTCCGACAGAAAGCGGATCAGCTCCTCCGCCGTCTTCTTTTCCCTGAACCCGTTTTCCTTATAAAGGACCGGGGCTCCATCGTATCTGGACCCCTTTACGGCCTTCCATTCTGCCTCCACGGAAGCGTCCTCCCGGCCGGGAATCTCAAAGGAGCCCAGGACCCGGTAAAACGGCGTTTTCACAAAGCTTCGGATCTCCCGTTCCCTCCGGACCACCATGCCCAGAACGCAGGTCATGACGCGGCCCACGGACAGAACCGCTCGTTTCTCCTTTAAGTAGGAGGCCACGGTATTTCCATATTTCAAGGTCAGGACCCGGGAGAAATTAATTCCCATCAGATAATCCTCTTTGGCCCGCAGATAGGCGGAAGCCGCCAGATTATCGTATTCCGAAAGATCTTTTGCTTCCCGGACTCCTCTCAGGATCTCTTCCTCCGTCTGGGAATCGATCCATACGCGGAGCCGTTTTTTCCCCCGGACTCCGGCCATCTGCTCGACCAGGCGGTATATGTACTCCCCCTCCCGTCCGGAGTCCGTACAGACATAAATGGTGTCCACGTCGGGCCGGGTCAGCAGCTTTTTTACAGTTAGAAACTGCTTTTTCACGCCGTCGATGACCTGGTATTTGAATTTCTTCGGAAGAAAGGGGAGGGTATCCATACTCCACCGCTTCAGAGCCGGATCGTAGCTTTCTGGATAGCTCATGGTCACCAGATGCCCTACGCACCAGGTGACCACAGCCGTTTCCGATTCGATGAATCCGTCTCCTTTTTTTCCCGATATCTTAAGAACCCTGGCAAACTCCTGGGCAACGCTCGGTTTTTCTGCAATAAATAATGATTTACCCATGAACTTCCTTTCCAGGCGTCGTAAAATGCAACTCGGACATCAAAAGCGCCGAGAACATGAGGACGCAGCCCAGGATCATCCTTCCTGTGAGGACCTCATTGAGGAAGATCACTGAAAACAGGGTCCCGAATACGGCTTCCAGGGACAAAAGAAGCGAAACCGTAGTGGCGCTGATATATTTCTGTCCCACAGTCTGGATCAGAAAGCCCACAGTGGTACAGATCAGGGACAGATAAAGAAGTCCCAGGATCAGGCTTTTCTGAAGCAGCATGGACGGATCAAAGGCTCCGGGGCCGTCCAGAAACGGAGCAAGGATCCAGTTGAACAGTCCCACAGCCGCCACCTGGACCGCAGCCAGGAGAATGGGATCGCACCGTTTCGCATACTCCTCCGTGCAGATCATGTGGATGGCAAAGCATACGCCGCAGAGAAAGGTCAGGGCGTCTCCCAGGTTGATCCCGGACTCATGCTTTAGAGTCAGCAGTGCCAGCCCGGCAACTGCCACCAGCCCGGCTGCGATCTGGTTGAGCCCCGGCCGCTTTTTACTGATCCTCCAGTACAAAAACGGCACCAGGACTACATAAAGGGCTGTGATAAAGGCGTTCTTGCTGGCCGTGGTATACTTGATCCCATAGGTCTGGAACAGGTAGGCCAGGGTCAGGAAGCCCCCCATAATAAGGCCGCAGGTCAGAGATTCCCGGTCCAGCTTTTTCATCCGCGCGGGAAAGGCCAGAGCCATGAAGACAGCAGCCAGGGTGAACCGGAGCGCCAGCAGATACGAGGGCGGCACCAGATCCACAGAGTTTTTCATCACCACAAAGGAGCCGCCCCAGATCATGGTAATGAAAAGGAAGCCGGCGGCCGCCAGGAGCTTTGCGTTTTTACTGGTTGTTCCTTCCATGGCCCTATTTCCCTATATAGAACCGGTAGCTGGTCCGGGTCGTGTGAGTGGTTCCGGCCTTGACCACCGGAGAAGGAAACTGGGGATGGTTCACAGAATCGGGATACATCTGGGTCTCAAAGCAGAACGCGTCCCGGTCCTCATAGGAAACACCGTTCTTTCCCTTTTCTCCTCCCAGCCAGTTGCCGGTATAGAACTGGACGCCGGGAAGATCTGTATAAACATCCATGGCCCGGCCGCTGGCCGCATGGTATGCGCTGGCTGCCAGTCCGCAGACGCCCGGAGCGTGGTTCAGGCACCAGTTGTGGTCAAAGCCCTTTCCCTGGACGATCTGGATATAGTCGGAGCCGATGTCTGTTCCTATGGTCTTCGGGGTGCGGAAATCCATGGGCGTTCCTTCCACCGGAAGGATCTCTCCGGTGGGGATAGAATCGGCGTCCGTGGGCGTAAAGGAGTCCGCCAGGATCTGGATGCGGGTTTCCAGCACAGACCCGGAAGCATGGCCGCCCAGATTAAAATAAGCGTGGTTTGTCATGTTCACCGGGGTGTCCCAGTCGCTGGTGACCGCATAAAGGATCTCCACGGCATTTTCCCTGGTCAGCGTATATTTTACGGAAATCTTCAGCTCTCCGGGAAATCCCTGGTCGCCGTCTGGACTGTCCAGAAGGAATACCACCGAGTCCTCGCCCGCTTCCCGGGCGGCCCACAGCCTCCGGTCATAGTAATCAGAACCGCTGTGGAGGTTGTTCTCCCCCTTGTTTTTCTCCAGCACATAGGGGATCCCGTTTAAGGTGAAGGAAGCGCCGCCGGTGCGGTTGGCGATCCGGCCCACGATGGAGCCGAAATGGGGGCCGTTGACCAGATACCCCTCTGCGTCGTCATAGCCTAACAGCACATCCGCCAGTTCCCCGTTTCTGTCCGGGACCATCATGCTTACCCAGACAGCGCCCAGGTCGGTGAAGGAGGCCGATACGCTGCCGTTGTCTATGGTGTAAAGGCTGATCTCCCGTCCGTCGGACATGCATCCAAAATGCTCTTTTTTTACTGCCATCATAACCTCCCTGACTTACTTATGTGTAATGTAGCCCTGCTTTGTCAGAAGCTCTGCGCAGAGCACGGCCCCGCCGGCAGCTCCTCTTACGGTGTTATGGGACAGGCCCACGAATTTCCAGTCATAGACCGTGTCCTCCCTGAGGCGTCCGATGGATACGCCCATTCCCTTTCCGAAGTCCACATCCAGAGTCACCTGGGGACGGTCGTCCTCCTCCATATACTGGATAAACTGCTCCGGTGCGCTGGGAAGGTTCAACTCCTGGGGAAGGCCTCTAAAGCTCACCAGTTTTTCGATCAGCTGTTCTTTTGACGGTTTTTTCCGGAATTTCACGAAAACGGCAGCAGTATGCCCATTGAGAACGGGAACGCGGATACACTGGCAGGTGATCACCGGCTCCTTTGCCTTTACGATGACGCCGCCCTCCAGGGATCCCCAGATCCGCAGAGGCTCCTGCTCGCTCTTTTCTTCCTCTCCGCCGATATAGGGGATGATGTTCTCCACCATTTCCGGCCAGTCCTTAAAGGTCTTTCCAGCGCCGGAGATGGCCTGGTATGTGGTGGCGACTACCTCATAGGGCTCAAATTCCTTCCAGGCGGTCAGGGCCGGGGTATAGCTCTGGATGGAGCAGTTGGGCTTCACGGCCACAAAGCCCCTGGAGGTGCCCAGCCGCTTTCTCTGGAAGGGGATCACAGCAAAATGCTCCGGGTTGATCTCCGGGATCACCATAGGCACATCCGGCGTCCACCGGTGGGCGCTGTTATTGGAGACCACCGGGGTCTCCGTTTGGGCGTAGGCCTCCTCGATGGCCCGGATCTCATCCTTCGTCATATCCACGGCGCTGAATACAAAGTCCACGGTGGAGGCTACCTTCTCCACCTCAGCCACGTTCATGACGACCAGGTTTTTCACAGCCTCCGGCATGGGAACGGCCATCTTCCAGCGGTCTCCCACCGCCTCCTCATACGTTTTTCCGGCAGAGCGGGCGCTGGCGGCCACAGTCACCACCTGGAACCAGGGGTGGTCCTCCAGAAGGGAAATAAATCTCTGGCACACCATTCCTGTGGCGCCAAGAATACCGACTCTCAGTTTCTTTTCCATAATCGTCTCTCCTCGCTGTTATCGATTTGCTGTCCCCTATCCTACCGCGGACAGGAAAAAAAATCAAGATGAATTACAGGATCTCCAGAGCCACCTGTACCATGTCCATAAAGGAATTCTGACGTTCCTCAGCCGTAGTGGCCTCTCCGGTGATCAGGGAATCTGAAATCGTCAGGATCGAAAGCGCCTGGGCTCCCGCCAGAGCAGCGTTGGCGTAAAGAGCGGCCGTTTCCATCTCTGCCGCAAGGACTCCCACATCCTCATAGCCAACACCTTCTTTTTTTGCCTTTTCCGGCGCATAGAAAACGTCGGAGGTCAGCACGTTCCCCACATGGTAGGAAAGACCGCGCTGTTCCGCCTCCAGAGCCGCCTTGATGAGAAGCCCGAAGTCTGCGATACAGGAATAGCCCTCTGGCAGTCCCAGCTCCTTTACATAGCCGGTTCCTGTGCATGCACCCATGGCCAGCACCAGGTCACGGATATGGGTGGTCTTCTGCATCGCTCCGGCAGTCCCCACCCGCACCAGCTTCTTTACGCCGTAGAAATTCATCAGCTCATGGGAGTAGATGCCCATGGACGCGCAGCCCATGCCGGTTCCCATGACGGAAACAGGCTTATCCCGGTAAAAGCCGGTATACCCGAACATGTTTCTGGTGGAGTTGAACTGCTTTGCTCCTGCCAGGAAATTTTCTGCAATGTACTTTGCCCGCAGCGGATCCCCCGGAAGCAGGATAGAGGGTGCGATCTCGCCTTCTTTTGCTGAAATATGCGGGGTTGGAATGTTGTTTGCCATATCGATGGTCCTCCTTTGATGATTGTGATTATATTCTTGTTTTTGTTCCCTTGCCGTCCCGTTTCGCCATTCTGAGACGGTTCAGGTGGACTTCTTTTTCTTTATAGACTGCCAGGGGCTCTTTCTCCGGAAAGTAGACGTGCTCCAGCCGGTCGCCGTTTTCCAGCTTCATGCCCCGGACGCCCCGGCTGTTCTTTTTAAGCTCCGGGATCTCTTCTGTCGTAAACCGGAGGAACATACCCTCCTTTGTCTGCAGTACGATCTCCGTTTCCCCGGAAAGAACCCGGATCTCCGCCGCCTGGTCGCCCTCTGAAAGCTTCGTGGCGGCCACCATACGGTTGGCTGTGAGGAATTCCTCTCCCGGTACGATCTTCAGCATGGCGGCTTCTGTGGCAAAAAGGAGCTTTTTCCCAGGAAGCTCTGTTGCGGGAAGAGTCAGGAGGATCCGCTCCCTTGCCCCCTCGAACCGGCTGATATTATCCAGGGGGACCCCTTTATCCTTTAGTTTTCCCACCGGCACATCGGCGGCCTTGGCCTGATACATGGAGCCTGTATCCGTAAAGAAGCAGATCCGGTCGTCGGTCATTACCGGGACCACCTCCACATGCTCTGCCTGGACTGCCTCCGGGTTCCTTTCGCAGACGGCCTTTTCCAGAAGCTTGCAGTAGCCGAACCGGTCCATGGCAAAGATCATTTCCCGGGCGGCCTCCTTTTCCTCCTGGCAGACGATCTCCTCCCCGTCTTCGATGACGGTCCGGCGCTCCCCGGCAAACTCCTCCCGGATCCGGTCCAGATCCTCCTTGATGACCGTATCCATGTTTTTCTGGCTGGACAGGATATGGCGGTATTCCCGGATCCGTTTTAGGGTTTCCTTATACGCCTTCTGTAAGGCCAGGATCTCCAGGCCGATGAGCTTATAAAGCCGCATTTCCAGGATCGCGGACGCCTGGCGCTCCGTAAAGCAGAGCTTTTTCGCCTCCTCCTCAAAGCCTGGAGAGCGAAATTTAATATTTGCGGTATTTCCTATCATCAGGCAGTCCCTGGCGTCTTTTAGGTTTTTGGAGCCCCGGAGGACGGCAATGATCACATCGATCACATCGCAGGCTCCGATAAGGCCTTCCTGCACCTCCTTCTTTTCCAGCTCCTTTTCCAGAAGAACATTATATTTTCTGGTCATGTTTTTATACTGGAATTCCAGGAATGTGTTTAAGATCTGCTTTAAGTTCATGGTCTCCGGCCGTCCGTCGTCGATGGCCAGCATATTGACGCCGTAGGTATCCTCCAGCTTCGTCTTCTTATATAAAAGATTCCGTATTTTATTGACGTCTGCGTCTTTTTTCAGTTCTAAGACAATGCGGATCCCCTCTTTGCTGGACTGGTTGGAGATGTCCACCACGTCCGGCAGCTTCCGGCTCTCCACCAGATCCGCCACGTCTGACAGAAACTTATTGATCCCTGCGCCGATCATGGTATAGGGGATCTCGGTGATCACCAGCTTATCCCGGTCCGCCTTCCTGCGTCCCAGCTCCACCTCGATCTTTCCCCGGAGACGGAGCTTTCCCGCTCCCGTTTCATAAATGGAAAGAAGGTCCTTCTTATTGGCGATGATCCCGCCGGTGGGGAAATCCGGTCCCGGCAGGTACTGCATCAGATCCTCCACCGTCATCAGCCGGTTGTCGATGTAGGCCTTGACCGCATCCACCACCTCTCCCAGATTGTGAGGCGGAATGCTGGTGCTCATGCCCACGGCGATTCCCTCGGCTCCGTTGATCAGAAGGTTGGGGACCCGTACCGGCAGCACCTCCGGCTCCGTTTCCGTTTCATCGTAGTTGGATACGAAATCCACGGTTTTATCCAGATCCTTTAAGTAAACCTCCTCGGCGAATTTTTTCAGCCTGGCTTCGGTGTAACGCATGGCGGCGGCTCCGTCTCCCTCGATGGAGCCGAAGTTTCCGTGGCCGTCCACCAGGGCCATCCCCTTTTTAAAATCCTGGGACATGACCACCAGGGTCTCATAAATAGAGCTGTCGCCGTGGGGATGGTATTTACCCATGGTATCTCCTACGATTCGCGCCGATTTCCGGTGGGGCTTATCGTGGTCCAGATGGAGCTCGCTCATATCGTAAAGTACGCGCCGCTGCACCGGCTTTAAGCCGTCCCTGGCGTCAGGGATGGCTCTGGCAGTGATGACGCTCATGGAATAATCCAGATAGCTTTTTTGCATCTCCTCGGAATATTCGGTTCTTAATATCTTTTCAGCCATTGTCCGGCTCTCCTTCTTTCCTGTTTTCCGTTTTGGCGGAGGGGATCGTCGGCTCCCTCCGGTCCCGGCCTCTCCGGCCGTCCTGCCCTGCCCTTAGGCGTCGATCTCTGCCTCGTCGGCGTGGTCGTAAATGAATTTTTTCCTGGGAGGCACGTCGCTTCCCATTAGAAGCTCGGTCACCTCGCTGGCCATTCTGGCGTCCTCGATCTCCACCCGCTTGAGCACCCGGTTCTCCGGGTTTAGGGTTGTCTCCCAAAGCTGGTCCGAATCCATCTCGCCGAGGCCCTTATACCGCTGGAGCGTAAAATCTCCCGAATGGGTCCTCTTATACTCCTCCAGGGCCTTGTCGTCGTAAAGGTATCGCTCCTCTCCCCGTTTGGGGACCACCTTATAAAGAGGCGGCATGGCGATATAAACGTGGCCGTCGTAGATCAGCTCCGGCATGAACCGGTACAGGAAGGTAAGGAGAAGCGTATCGATGTGGCTTCCGTCCACGTCCGCATCGGTCATCAGGACGATCTTATCATATTTTAATTTGGTGATATCAAAATCATTGCCATAGCCCTCAGAAAAGCCGCAGCCAAAGGCGTTGATCATGGTCTTGATCTCTGCATTGGCCAGAACCTTATCCATAGAGGCCTTTTCCACGTTTAGGATCTTTCCGCGGATGGGAAGGATCGCCTGGTACTGGCGGTTCCGGCCCATTTTCGCCGATCCTCCGGCGGAATCGCCCTCCACGATGAAGATCTCGCATTTGGACGGATCCCGGCTTTCACAGTTGGCCAGCTTTCCGTTGCTGTCAAAGGAAAACCTGGATTTGGACAGCATATTGGTTTTGGCTTTTTCCTCTGCCTTCCGGATCTTCGCCGATTTTTCCGCACAGGCGATGATGGCTTTCAGGACCTCCAGATTCCGGTCAAAGAAAAGCTGCAGTTCTTCTCCGCAGATGGAGAATACGGCCTTTGTGGCGTCGGCGCTGGCCAGCTTTGTCTTTGTCTGTCCTTCAAAAATAGGGTCCGGATGCTTGACTGCCACCACGGCCGTCATTCCGTTTCTCGTATCCGCCCCGGTGAAATTGGCGTCCTTTTCCTTCAGGATCCCCAGCTCCCTGGCGTATGTATTGATCAGGTTCGTGAATCTTGTTTTAAAGCCCACCAGGTGGGTGCCGCCCTCCTGGGTGAAGATGTTGTTGCAGAAGCCCAGAACGTTCTCTTCAAAGGCGTCTACGAACTGGAAGGCCGCCTCCACCTCGATATTTTCAACGGTCCCCTTAAAATATATCGGCTCATGGACGGCGTCCTTCCCGCCGTTCAGCTCCCTTACATACGCCACGATGCCGTCGGGCTCGGAAAACGTCAGGCTCTCCTCCTCGCCCGGCCGCCGGTTTTCATAGCGGATCGTCAGGCGGGGATTCAGATAAGCCGATTCATGGAGACGGCTTTTGAGCCAGTCGGCCTTGAAACGCGTTTTCTCAAAGATCCCGGGATCCGGAAGAAAGTTGATCTCTGTCCCCGTTTCCTTTGTACGCCCCAGGGTGGGAAGAAGTCCGTCCTTCAATTCCACCGTGGGGATCCCTCTTTCGTATGCGTCAAAGTGGATATATCCGTCTCTGTATACCTTAATGGACAGCCGCTCCGACAGAGCGTTCACCACCGACGAGCCCACACCGTGGAGACCGCCGCTGGTCTTATAGGAATCATTGTCAAATTTTCCTCCGGCATGGAGGGTGGAAAGCACCACACGCTCGGCGGAAACGCCTTTTTTATGTAAGCCCACCGGGATCCCGCGGCCGTTGTCCCTTACAGTACAGGAGCCGTCGGCCTCCAGGGCCACCAGGACCTCCGTACAGTATCCCGCCAGGTGTTCGTCTACCGCATTATCTACGATCTCATATATTAAATGGTTTAAGCCCTTGGTTCCAACGCTTCCAATATACATGCCGGGCCGCTTCCTGACGGCTTCCAGGCCCTCTAAAACTGTGATACTGTCAGCATTATACTGTACCTTCGCCATGAAATACCTCCAAAATCCTTATGACGCGGCCGTCATATCCCGCGCCATTTCCTGTGATCCATAAAATATAGTCTTACCCATTATACACTCACCGAAAGGAATTTGGCAAGGCTTTTAACGAATCCATGTTCGATTTATTCCCGTTCTCCCCCGGGGATGGTTTTGCTTATGGAAGGGATAAGGATTTGTATATTGATTTTTTCCCTTTTTCTGTTATATTAATATTTAGTCTTATTTTTAACAAAAAAGGAGAGTTACTATGAACAAACTTCTTGATCTCTTCCTTACCTTTGCCCGCATCGGCGGCCTGACCTTCGGCGGCGGCTACGCCATGCTTCCGATGCTCCAGAGAGAAGTCGTGGAAAAGCGCGGCTGGGCTTCAGAGGAGGAGCTGATGGACTACTACGCCATCGGACAGTGTACGCCGGGCATCATCGCAGTCAATACGGCCACCTTCGTGGGCCAGAGGACTGCCGGAATCGCCGGAGGCATCATCGCCACCCTGGGCGTGGTTTTCCCGTCCCTGATCATTATTACGGTCATCGCCGCCTTCATCCAGAACTTCTCAGATCTGGCCGTCGTCCAGAACGCCTTCGCCGGCATCCGCGTCTGCGTCTGCGTCCTGATCTTCAACGCGGTGGTAAAGCTTTGGAAAAAGTCGGTCATCGACAAGCCCACCTTAGCCGTATTCCTTGTGGTCTTTGCCGGCTCCGCATTCCTTAACCTGTCTCCGATCCTGTTCGTGATCCTGGCCGCCGCAGCCGGCATCCTTTTAAAGAATAAGGAGGTACAGGCGAAATGATGATCTATTTACAGCTTTTTTTTGAATTTTTCAAGGCCGGGCTTTTTGCCGTCGGCGGAGGAATGGCAACGCTTCCCTTCCTCTATGATATCTCCGATAAGACCGGCTGGTTCACATACGGACAGCTGGCGGACATGGTGGCGATCTCCGAATCCACTCCCGGCCCCATCGGTGTCAATATGGCCACCTATGTAGGCTTTACCACTGCCGGGATTCCCGGCTCCGTAATCGCTACCCTGGGACTGATCACGCCGTCCATTGTGATCATTCTGATCATTGCAGGCTTTTTAAAGGCCTTTAAAGACAACAAATACGTCCAGCACGCCTTTTACGGGCTGCGCCCGGCATCCACCGGCCTCATCGCCGCGGCCGGATTTTCCGTATTTGCACTGATCATGTTCCATAAGGACGCTTACGCGGCATCCGGGAATATCCTGGATCTGGTGAGCATCCCCAACCTGGTTCTTCTGGCCGTCCTTTACTATTTCACGGCGGTCTGCAAAAAGACCAAGGGGCTCCATCCGGTGGTATTCATCGCTGCATCCGCTGTCATCGGGATCCTTTTCCGGTTCGGCGGCGTATAAAACGGCTCCGGTCCTGGGCTGTTCTGTCCCGGCTCCGGCAGCCATAAAAAACCGCAGGTCCTGGCGGAAGATCTTCTCCGCCAGAGCCTGCGGCTCTTTTTTTGTTTCGGTTCCAAGGGACACGTCCCTTTCCTCCTTTATTTGGTGTTCTGTATGGAATTCTGCTCCTCGGTCAGATTCAGGAGATCTCCGATGACGGAAGCCTCCACAATGGAGATCATATTGGAGCCCTCCAGCTGGAGATACCGCTTTTCACCCATAACGTCCACGAAATTCCCCACATAGACCGTCAGAGACTCCGTGCTTCCGCCATTGGTAAATTCCACATCCAGCGTCATCCTCTGATCCTCTGTAAGGCCGGCAGAGGTCAGCTCTGGCCCGGTTGCATGGAAGGAGGCGAATTCCTGCGGCTTCAGGGCCGACATTCCCGCTGCGATCCGGGTCATGGCCTCTGTATCCGACGTTTTATAAGAAACCGTCTTTCCGTCCACGATGGTCATGGCTTTTCCAATATCTCCGGCGGCCACCGTAAGATCCAGGCTGTCCCGGACCACCAGGCTGTCAAAATCGAAGACCAGGGCGTCCACGGCCTCCGGCTTTATGGTATATACCTGTTCGCTTCCCTCAATGGACGCATAATAATTCCCGTCCGGATCCGTATCTCCGATGAAAATATACTTCTCTCCCTTTTCTCCGTCTGTGATATAAACGGAATACTCCACGTCATCCAGCCCATATTGATCCCAAGCCTCTGTACTCTCCGCCTCCGATACGGCGCGAAGCTTTAAAAACGCGTCTGCCATGGCCTGGAACCGCTCCTGGTCGATGGGGATCTCCTGATCCGTGGCGTCCAGCCAGACCCCGTCCTCCATCTTAAACAGCATTTCTGCCTCCGGGCTGCTGTAACAAAAATCAATGGGCTTTTCCAGATCCAGGACCTGAATCTCTGCCCCGGCCATATCCGCCGCGGATGCCTCGTCCCGCAGCTCCTTAAATCCCGTCTGGGGCGCCTCCGAAAATGCGTCCTTTCCTCCGGAACAGCCCGCCAGCATCAGTCCCAGAGCCATCACCCCGGCTCCCAGCACGATCGTTCTCTGTTTCATATTTCTTCATCCTTCCATAGTTAAATTTCATCTCTGCCTGTACCGTATCCCATATCCCCCGGCACGATATCCCTGGGGGAGATCAGAACGCCTGGCTTTTTTGCACCAGACACAAAGGCCAGGTGCACAGCGATACACGGCCTGCTTCATAAATATTATAGCACAGCTTTGTGTCATCTCTGTGAAGCCTGTGCAGACTTCCGTGTGCGCGGTGATACGATCTCTGCCGGAGAGATTGTATTCCGCAGATATTGTACCATATTTTTTGTATATTTCAACACAGAAAAAATGCCTGCCGGCAGATGATATCCCGCCGGCAGGCACACAAATTTCCATTTTACTGCTGTCTGCTTTCCTCATATGCAGCGCGGACAGCACGGGCAAGCTGGTCTGCGCAGGAGGTTCCCCTCTCCCCGCAGGTGTTTCCCTTTAATTTTTCCTCGATCTCCTGAACGGTAAATCCGTCCAGCAGCTTACTGAGGGCCTTCAGGTTGCCGTTGCAGCCCTTCGTAAATACAATATCCGTGACAACATCTCCATTGAGATCGAAATCAATATCCGTGGGACAGATTCCCTGCGGCTTTACATGATATTTCATTCCAGCTTCCTCCTAAAATATAAATTTTTTTAATAAAACATCGGAGATCCCGGTCCAAGCGGGAGCCCCAGCAGATACCATACGGCGAACATCACGATCCATCCCAGCAGGAAGCACAGAGAATAGGGAAGCATTGTGGAGATCACGCTTCCGATCCCGGCCTTCTTGTCATACTTCTGGAAGAAAGCGACCGTAAGGACGAAGAAGGGCATCAGCGGAGCGATGATATTGGTACTGGAATCACCGATCCGGTATGCAACCTGTGTCAGCTCCGGGGAAAGTCCCAGACGCATGAACATCGGAACAAAGATCGGCGCCATGATCGCCCATTTCGCAGAATCCACTGCAATAAAAATATTGATGAACGCGGTCAGCACGATAAAGCAGACGATAAGCGGCAGACCGGTAAAGCCCACGGACTGAAGAAAGTTCGCGCCGGATACGGAAATGATCGTCCCCAGGTTCGAATAATTAAAGCAGGCGGTAAACTGCGCCGCAAAGAAGATCAGCACCATAAAGCTTGCAAGGCCGGAAATGGTATTGTTCATCAAAGCAACCACGTCCTTATCATTCTTGATCACCCCGGCTCCGATGCCGTATGCGATACCTGGAAGCAGGAATAACAGCATCATGAAAAAGATGATCCCGCTCATAAACGGAGAGGAAAGGAATGCATGGGTCTCCGGATTCCTTAAAAGTCCATTGGCTGGAACAACAAGGATAGCCATGACGATCAGGTATGCCAGTGCGGTGATGCCAGCCCAGCGCATTCCGCGCTTTTCATTTTCGGCAATATCCTTTACGGCTTCAGATGCATCCGGAGTATACGGAGTCAGCCGCGGTTCCACGATCTTATCTGTGACAAAGGTACCGATCGCAGTGATCAGGAACGTGGACGCCACCATAAAATACCAGTTTTACCCCCATGTTTTTTCTTGCGGATAAAAGCATATCATGGGAGTCATGGGCAGTCAAACAGTTTTTTTCTATTCTGTTTATGCTT
This sequence comes from uncultured bacterium, assembly GCA_905215775.1. GTDB lineage: Bacteria > Bacillota > Clostridia > Lachnospirales > Lachnospiraceae > Alitiscatomonas. Next base: position 19,641 of record CAJMRM010000024.1, on the reverse strand, counting down.
TCTTTAGATTTTTTTAATACTTAAAAAGAGCCCGACGCCTATTTGGCGTCAGACTCCATATCTCTTGTATAAAAACATCCAATTACCGCCAGCCCGAATCCCAGGGCTCCGCACAGATACGATACGTGGGAAGCTGCCGGCACCGTCATTCCCAGAAGAATGATCCCTAATCCAAGGATCTGGTATTTTACTCCTCGCATGAAAGCCCTCCTCTCCATCTATCTCAACTGTGGATTTCTTTCTGCTTAAAGTATACTACAATCCTCTGTCTGATAATATAGATATTTTCGAAATAATTTCTTACGATTCTATGGTCACGGATCCAGCTTAAGACCGGCCAGGGCTTTGGCAAAGGCGTTATTTACCGGCTCCTCTGCTTCCTTCCTTTGCTGGTTCATATACCGGGCCACATCTTTTTTGGACACGCCGGCTCCCTCCTTCTTTCTCCGTTCCTGGAAGGCAGAAAGCTTTTCCTTATGGCCGCAGGAGCAGACGAAGATCTGGCCCTCTCCTTTTCCGCGCAGCTCCATCCTCTTATGGCATACGGGACATCTGGCGTTGGAGGTCCTGGAAACCGTTTCCCGGTATCCGCACTCCCGGTCCTGGCAGACCAGCATCTCGCTGTTCTTTCCCTTCACCAGCAGCAGATTTTTTCCGCACTGGGGACACTTTTTACTGGTCATATTGTCGTGGCGGAATTTTCCTTCTCCCCGGCGGATCTCCCCGGTCAGCTCCTCCGAATAGCCGCGGATCTCCGTCATGAACGCAGAACGGGACAGCTCTCCCCTGGCGATCCTGGACAGCTTCATCTCCCAATCCGCCGTCAGCTCCGGCTTTTTCAGATCCTCCGGCACCAGCTCTAAAAGCTGCCTGGCCTTGGAGGTCAGGAGGATATCCTTTCCCTTTTTCTCCAGAAGGAAGCTGGAGAATAGCTTTTCGATGATGTCTGCCCGGGTCGCCACCGTGCCAAGGCCGCCGGTCTCCCCCAGGGTCCTTGCCATGGCCTTATCCTGGGACTCCATATACGCCACTGGATTTTCCATGGCGGAAAGCAGGGTGGCCTCGTTGAAATGGGCCGGGGGCTTCGTCCTTCCTTCTGTCATGGCAAAGGAAGCTCCCTGGAGCACATCTCCTTCCTTGAGGTCCGGAAGGATCTGGCCTGCCGCAGAGCTTCCATCACCTCCGGCGTCCTCTGCCTCCTCGTCCAGGCCTCCATCCATGTTTTCATAAACGGCCTTCCATCCGGCCGCCCGTATGACGTTTCCATGGGCTGTAAACAGCTCCTCTCCGGCCCTTACGGTGATCTCCGTCTGCTCATATTCACAGGGAGGATACAAAACGGCCAGGAAGCGGCGCACCACCAGATCATAGATCCGCCGCTCGTCGATGGTCATATGGGTCAGATCCACAAACTGCTCTGTGGGGATAATGGCGTGGTGGTCCGATACCCTTTTATCGTCCACAAAGGACGGCTTTGCAGGCAGCGGCTGGTTTATGAGCCGTCCTGCCAGGACCCGGTACGGGCCCACGGAGCAGGCCTTTAACCGCTCCTTTATAGTGGGGACGATATCCGAACTCAGATATCTGGAGTCGGTCCGCGGATACGTTAAGACCTTATGGCTTTCATACAGCCTCTGCATGATATTTAAGGTCTCCTTGGCCGAATAATCAAAGCGGCGGCTGGCCTCCCGCTGGAGCTCCGTCAGATCGTAAAGCTGGGGAGCCATGGTCTTTTTCGGTGTTTTCTTCACCCGCTCCACCACAGCCTGCTTTCCGGAGATCTCCTTAAGGACATTCTCAATCCGTTCCTTCTGAAAGGAGCTTCCGCTGCCGCTCTTTTTATCCCTCCAGGCCAGGGTGAGACTGCCTGCCCGTCCCCGGATCCCATAATAGGGCTTCGGCACAAAGCGGCGGATCTCCTCCTCCCGGTTGGCGATCATAGCCAGGGTCGGCGTCTGGACGCGGCCGCAGGAAAGCTGGGCGTTGTACTTACACGTCAGGGCCCGGGTGGCGTTGATGCCCACCAGCCAGTCGGCTTCGGCCCGGCACATGGCGGCGTCGTAAAGGGGCTCATATTCTCTTCCGTCCCTCAGATGGGCAAAGCCCTCCCGGATGGCCTTATCGGTGACTGAGGAGATCCAGAGACGCTTCAGGGGCTTTCTGGCTCCGGCCTTTTTAAGGATCAGCCTGGCCACCAGCTCCCCCTCCCGGCCGGCGTCTGTGGCAATGATGATCTCGCCCACATCCTTCCGGTGGATCTGCTCCTTTACAGCGTTATACTGCTTTGCCGTCTGCCGGATCACCTCCAGCTTAAAGGTCTCCGGCATCATGGGGAGATCCTCCAGCCTCCATTCTTTATATTTTTTATCATAATCCTCCGGGTCCGCCAGGGTCACCAGATGACCCAGCCCCCAGGTAACGATATAGGATTCTCCCTCCATGGCCCCGTTTAACTGCTTCCGGCATTTTAATACCCTGGCAATATCCCTGGCCACGGACGGTTTTTCTGCGATCACAAGTGCTTTCATTCTGCGGCTCCCTTACTCTGTCTTCCTGGAAAACATCTGCCGGAACAGATATTTCCCGCTTTCGGTCCGGAAGATCCTCCGGAATACGTCCTCCCGCGTTTCCGGGAGAGCGCCCTCTTCATAAAGATTCACTAAAAAATCGGCCTCCACCAGGAGCTGGTAATCCATGCCGTCGATCTCCGCATAGGTGTGATGGTGGCCCACCAGATAGGAGACCCGGCGTATGGCAGCCTCCGGCCATCCCTGGGCAGCCAAAAGCGCCTCCGCCTCCGGAGGCCCCTCGATCTCCTGGTATTTTCCGGTGTTGCGGCCGTATTTTTCTTCGGCTCTGTGGATCCCGATGTCATGGACGATGGCGGCGGCCTCCAGGATCTCCAGCTCTTCATTCTTAAGCCGTTCCATCCGGCCCATGAGTCTGGCGTATTCGTACACCTTGGTAAGATGCTGGATCCGCCTGGGATCCCCGGCGTCGTACCGGATCATGGCCAACAGGAGCCGGTCTGCTTTTCCCGGGCCGTCCGCCGCACATTCCAGCTGCCTGTCATAGGGCTCCCGCCTTACATGCTCCTCCATGACCTCCTCTGCATCCACACAGCCCATGGCTTCATAAAATTTCTGGGTCTCCACCGCCGAATGGGAAGAGAGATAGAGCTTTTCCGCTCCCTGGCTCCGGGCCCAGTCCTTTGCAAGTAAAAAAAGCTGCCGGCCGGCTCCATGTCCTCTGAGCTCCTCCGATACATGGAGGCTGGTCATATCCCGGTACTGGCCGCGGCTTCCCAGCCGTTCTCCCTCCACGGACACAAATCCCTTTAGGCTTCCTGGCAATCCCAGGGCCGCGGTCTGGAAGGCCCCGTATACGGCTCCGTTTCCATCTATGGTATTTTTCAGGCATTCCACCAGAAATTCATATTCCTCCCGACTCCAGTCATCAATAAAAGGGGCCGGTTCGATCACCCACCGGCCCTCTCTTTTACGGTAGCAGTCCTGTACCGTCTGATGTCTTATGAAGTCCTGGAACAGCTCCGGCGTCAGCTCATGCCTTTCAAGCCTCCGATACTGGATCATCCCAAAACACTCCTTTTATCCCAGATATGCTTTAATAAGGCGGAAGGTATTCTCCACCCCGTCCACATGGCTTCTTTCATAGCCGTGGGAGGCGAACACACCCGGTCCGATCAGTCCGTGGCGGATGTCGTTGCCGGCCTTTAAGGTAGCCTCCACGTCGGAGCCGTAGTGGGGGTAAATATCCACGGCAAAATCAATTCCGTTTTCCTTTGCCAGGCGGATCTGCTCCTTCACCACGTCATAGTTGTACGGTCCGCCGCTGTCCTTGGCGCAGATGGATACCTGATGCTCGGTGCAGGAAAGTCCCTGGCCTACGCAGCCCATGTCCACAGACCAGGCCTCGGTCACTCCCTGGGGCACCGGTGCACAGCCGCCGTGGCCCACCTCCTCATAGATGGTGAAGTGCAGGTAGATCCGGCGCTTGGTGGCCACTTTTTCATCCTTCAGATATCTGGCGTAGCCCATGAGGATGGCAGAGGAAAGCTTATCGTCCAGGAAGCGGCTCTTGATGTAGCCTTTTTCGGTCACGCGGAATCGGGGCTCGAAGCAGACGTAATCTCCGGCCATGATCCCCAGAGCCTCGGCGTCGGCCCTGGTCTTCACATCCTCGTCCAGGATCACCTCCATCACATCCCAGGTCCTGGGCGTGGTGCCATAGCTTCCGTTCACATGGACCGACGGATTGGCAAGCTGGCATGTCCCCTCGTACACGCCGTTGAATTTGGTGATCACGCGGACATTCTCCGCCTCAGCGTTGTTGGCCTGCATCCCGCCGATGTTGGTGAGCCGTAAATGGCCGTCGGCCTTGATCTCGTGGACCATGGCTCCCAGAGTATCACAGTGGCCCTCCAGTAAGATCGCGTCCGTCTCATCCTCTCCGCCCAGGTCTGCGATGACGCTGCCCTTTCCGGTGCGGTAGGCGTGATAGCCCATTTTTCCGAACTCGTCCAGAAGGTACTGGGTCACGCCCTCGCCGTAGCCCGAGGGGCTGTCGATATTGATGAGGTTTTCTGCCTGTTCCAGGATATAATCTACATATTTTTTGTTGTCCATACTGCCTTCTCCTTTTTTCATTTTCTATGTCCCATCATAGCATAAGATCGCTGTTTATGCAATGAAGCTCCAGCCGCTTTTTAAGCGCCTCATGCTCCGGCGCGGAAAGCTCCGGATCGGCCTTAAGGAGCTGGTCCACATCTGCGGAGACCTTCTGTAAGGTCACGGCGTCGGTATAGATATCTGCCAGCTTAAACTCCAGGTCCCCGCTCTGGCGGATCCCGAAAATATCTCCCGGCCCCCTGAGCCTCAGATCCTCGGACGCGATGAAAAAGCCGTCGTTGGATTTATTTAGGACCTCCAGTCTCTGGTTTTTTCCCTTGTCCCCGGAGGCGTTGACCATGATGCAGTAGGACTGGTCCCCGCCCCGGCCCACACGGCCCCTCAGCTGATGCAGCTGGGCCAGGCCGAACCGCTCGGCATTTTCGATCATCATGACCGTGGCGTTGGGAACGTTGACGCCCACCTCCACCACCGTTGTGGACACCAGGACCTGGATCTCTCCCCGGGCGAAGGCCTCCATGATCCCGTTTTTTTCCTTTCCCTTCATCCGGCCGTGGAGGTATTCCACCCGGATCCCGGGAAGATTTTCCCGGAGGACCTTTGTATAATCCAGGACATTTTCTGCCTGGATCATCTCGCTTTCCTCCACCATGGGACAGATCACATAGGCCTGGCGGCCCTTTTCCACCTCCCCGGCGATGAACTTATACGCCCGGCTCCGGTAGCTGGTATCCACCACACAGTTTTTAATGGGAAGCCGGTCGGCCGGCACCTGGTCGATGACCGAAATGTCCAGATCTCCATACAGGATGATGGCCAGGGTCCTGGGAATGGGCGTGGCGCTCATGACCATCATATGGGGGGAGGTCCCCTTTCCTCCCAGAAGCTCCCTCTGGGCCACGCCGAACCGGTGCTGCTCGTCGGTGATCACCAGCGCCAGCTTATCATAGACCACCTTTTCCTGGATCAGGGCATGGGTGCCGATGACGATGTCCGCCTGGTGGGCGGCGATCCTTTCATAAGCCAGCCGCTTTTCCTTTGCCGTCATGGAGCCGGTCACCAGCACGGCGCGGAAGGGAACGTCATAGTTCCGGAACAAGGCCTCCACCGTTTCAAAATGCTGCTTGGCCAGTACCTCTGTGGGGGCCATAAGAGCCCCCTGGAAGCCGTTTTCTGCGGCAAAGACCAGCGCCAGGACGGCAATGATGGTCTTTCCGGAGCCCACGTCCCCCTGGATCAGCCGGTTCATGACCTTTCCGCTTTTAAGATCGGTGCAGACCTGAGAAAGCGTCCGCCTCTGGGCCTCTGTGAGCGAATAGGGAAGGGACTGCTCCAGTCGGCAGGATTCCGCGTCCTTTTCAAATATAAAGCTGCTCTTTAGATCCTCCCTGGTTTCCTTAAGACGGCGGACCGCCAGCAGGAACAGGAAAAATTCATCGTATACCAGCCGCTTCCTGGCTGCCAGGAGATCCGCCTGGTCCTCGGGAAAATGGATGTGTTCGATGGCAAAATTGTACTCCGCCAGCTCATTGGAGATCCTGAGCTCTGGCGGAAGGTAGTCCTTTTCCATGACCCGGAGCCTTAAGGCCTGCTCCATGGCCGAGGTGATGGTCTTATTGCCCAGTCCCTTCGTCTGGCCGTAAACGGGCTGCATCCGCTTTAACAGCGCTTCATAGACCTCCGGCCGGTACATCTGGGGCTGCTCCATCACCAGGCCGTTTTTTTTCCGGCTCACCTTCCCCCGGAAGATGTAACGGCTTCCGGCCTTCAGGGTATTTTTCAGATAGGGCATGTGATACCATACCAGCCGCAGCGCTCCGGTCATGTCACTGATGGATGCCGTAACCATGGACGAGGAGCCGAAATGATGGCCCGAGGCCCCGGTTTTTAAGAAGCCGTCCACGGCCATGACCTCCCCGTCTGCAAGCGCTCCGATGGGCTTTGGCTCCTCAAAGGTATCGTAGCCCCTGGGATAATAATGGAGCAGGTCGTCCACCGTCCTTACGCCCACCTTTTCAAACAGCTTTGCCGTTTTTTCACCGATGCCCTTTAAGGTCTCCACCGGCTGCATATTATCTGTGTTCATGTTTCCAACCCTTTAAAAAACGCCGCGTACCGGCCCGTATCCCGGGCCTCCGCGGCGCATATCCATCTTCGTTCTGTTTCTGTTTACTCCACGGACAGCAGATAATAGTAAATGGGCTGTCCGCCGTCGTTTAGCTCTACCTCGCAGTCCGGGAACTGTGCCTGCACCTGCTCTGCCAGCACCTCCGCCTCGTCCTCCGTCACGTCCGCACCATAGTAGATGCTGATCAGCTCCGCATCCTGGCCGGCCATGCACCGGATGGTTTCCACGGTGGTCTCTGCCACAGATTCTCCCACAGCCAGCATACCGGAATCGCCGATGCCCATGATGTTGCCCTCTTTGATCTCCATGCCGTCGATGGTGGTGTTGCGGACCGCATAGGTGATCTGGCCGGTGCGGATCCGTCCCATCTCCTCCGTCATGCTCTCCATATTTTCCTCCGGAGAGGCATCCGGCATGAAGCTGATGAGAGCCGCGATCCCCTGGGGTACGGTTTTTGAGGGAACCACCAGGATCTGCTTATCCTCCACCAGGCTCTTCGCCTGCTCTGCTGCCAGGATAATGTTCTTATTGTTGGGCAGGACATAGATCACATCGGCGTTTACCTGATCGATGGCGTTTAACATATCCTCTGTGCTGGGGTTCATGGTCTGGCCGCCCTCGATCAGATAATCGGCGCCGATGCCCTTAAAGATCTCTCCCAGTCCCTCGCCGATGGAGACCGCAATGAAGCCGTAGGGCTTTCTGGGCTCCTCTTTCTTTTTCTGCTCCTCCCGCTCGGCTGCCGCCGCCTTTTCTGCGTTATGGATCAGCCGCTCGTGGTGCTCCTCCCGCATATTGTCGATCTTCATCCGGGAAAGGGAGCCGTAGGTCAGAGCTCTTTCGATGGCAAGACCCGGGTTATTGGTGTGTACATGGACCTTGACCACATCCTCGTCGGAAACCACGACCACACAGTCGCCCAGGGATTCCAGATAGCCCTTAAAGCTGTTTTCCTCTTTTTCCCCGTATTCCTTTTCCACGTTGATGATAAATTCCGTACAGTACCCGAACTTAATATCCGCAGTATCGATCGCTTCCCGTCCGGCTGCTGCGGAACCGGTATAGCCGCCGGCTTCCACCTGGGCGTCAAAGGGGATCCCTTTTCCCAGAACGCCGTCCAGGCCGCCCTTCATCACCTGCATCAGGCCCTGGCCGCCGGAGTCTACCACGCCCGCCTGCTTTAATACCGGAAGCATTTCCGGCGTCTGGCTTAAGACGTAATCGCCGTGCTCGATGACCTTTTCAAGGAATTCCACGATATCGTCGGTCTCTGCGGCCAGCTCCACCGCCTTTTCTGCCATTCCCCTGGCAACGGTCAGGATCGTGCCCTCCTTGGGCTTCATGACCGCCTTATAGGCCGTTTCCGTGGCTCTTGTAAAGGCATTGGCAAGGACGGTCACAGTGATCGTATCCTCGCCGGCGATCTCCTTTGTAAAGCCTCTGAACAGCTGGGATAAGATCACTCCGGAGTTACCGCGGGCCCCGCGCAGGGAGCCGGAGGATAACGCCTTGGCGATGGAGCCCATGGCAGGCTCCTCGATGGCTGCCACCTCTCTGGCGGCGGCCATGATGGTCATTGTCATATTGGTGCCAGTATCCCCGTCCGGAACAGGAAATACATTTAATTCATTAATCCATTCCTTTTTCGCTTCCAGATTCTTGGCAGCAGAAAGAACCGCTGTCTGAAACAGGGAAGCGTCTGCGGATTTAATTCCCATGGATTATTTCCTCCTTAATCTATCACTCTCACGCCTTCAACGTAAATATTGATCTTTTCCACCGGCATCCCGGTAAATTCTTCTACTTTATATTTGACATTTTCGATCAGGTTGTCAGCAACAGTGGAGATGCTGACGCCATAGGATACGATCACATGGAAATCAATACTGATTGCATTGTCGTTGACTGTGACGTTGATGCCATGGGTCAGGCTTTCCCGTTTCAGAAGCTTCACAAGACCGTCTTTCATGCTGACTGCAGCCATTCCCACGATCCCGAAGCATTCCACGGCCGTTGTTCCGGCATAAAGAGCGATCACATCTGTATCGATCAGGATCCGGCCCATTTTATTATTAATACATCCCTTCATAGTCCTGCCTCCATTTCCATTAAAATAAACGCCGGCGCCTGGATTCCCTGGAAAAAAACAGAGAATGCCGTATGCGCAGTCCCGTCGTTATGCGGCTAGTATACCATAACATACTTTCACTGTCCATCTCTAAGAAAAATTTTTTCATAAAAATGAAGTATTTTTTTATTTTTCTCTTGCAAATTTCTACACTTTCTGCTATCATACATGTGTTATGGATTTTTGTATAAATCCCAAGAAGTGTTAAGGAGGTGCAATCATGGCAAAATGCGCTATTTGTGAAAAAGCTGCTCACTTTGGTAATGGAGTAAGCCATTCCCATAGAAGATCCAATAAAATTTGGAAAGCTAACGTTAAGTCTGTAAAGGTGAAAGTTAATGGCGGAGCTCAGAAGATGTATGTATGTACTTCTTGCTTAAGATCCGGTCTCGTAGAGAGAGCTTAATACCTCCGAACCAGATAACGACAAAACCAAGGCATGTGAACCGAAATCCGGTCCATATGCCTTTTTTGTTTACGCGGGCAGCGAGTCAGAGACCATGTTTTGCACGAGACCCTGGCGGCTGCCGCGATGGCCGCAAGAAACTTGCTCAGCGCGTTTTTTATGGTTGTGCTCCGGAAACTTCCCTCCATGTAAAAAAGCCGCACGCAAAAAAGCGGCCCGCCGTGTCTCCACAGCTGACCGCCCCTGTTCCTTATGCGCATGCATCTTTACGGTTCGTAATCCTCCTCGATCAGCCGCATGCCCGCCGTCTCGGTCACGGGAAGGGAAAATACGATGGCCCTGGCCTTGGTCTCCAGGCCGGCATTTTCCATGATGCTCGTCATGATGGCGTTTTTTCCCTCTTTCCTGGTCACCATAAAGATCACCTCTTTTTCCTTTGCCAGGGAGACTCCGAAAAACTTCTCGGCCTTTTCCGCTCCGGTCCCCTTGGCATGGATCACGGTCCCGCCCGGCGCATGGGCCGCCCTGGCAGCATCCATCACAAGCTCCGTGTAGCCCTGGTTGGCGATCACCACTAAAAGCTCATACTTTGTATCCTTCAACGTGCTCTCCTCCCCTTTTACGAACCCACGGCCGTCCGTGAGAAATTCAAACTGCTTCTTTCCTCCGATGCTGCTGACGGGAACGATGAACGCGATCCCGCTTCCCGGTATATCGATCTTGATCTGGCGTTCCAGCCCGGTCTTTAACCGCTTCCACTCTTCCTCTGTGACAACGGAAAAGATCACCGCTTTCTCCGCCGCCTCCAGGCCAAAGGCATCCAGGATCTCCGAAGCCGCCGTTCCCTGGCCATATGTAAGGAGAGTCACAGAAAGACCATACTCCCGGTAAAAATCCAGGAAGCGCCGGGCCTGATTCCGGTCGCTGATGGTCGCCATCATATATAATCCACTCATATAAACCTCATATTCTTTAAAATCCAGACCGCATCCTGCATGGGTCTCCAAAGCCCTCTGTTTCCTGGTTAAAGTTCAATGACAGCATTGTCGTCGATCCCGTCAAAGGCCAGGACACCGGCGCCGGCAGATGCCTTCCTCTGCTTCCGCTCTGTGATCCTTGCATAGAGCCCCATGATCTGAATGGTGATCAGCGGAGTCATGGCAACCATGGCCACAACGCCGAAGGCGTCTGTTACGATATTTCCTCCCAGGGCCGTACAGGCTCCCTGGGCCAGGGGCAGCACAAAGGCCGCCGTCATGGGACCCGACGCAACGCCGCCGGAGTCGAAGGCAATGGCCGTATAGATCTTTGGAACAAAGAAGGAAATCCCAAGGGCCACCGCATATCCCGGCACCAGGAACCATAAAATGGAGATCCCTGTGATCACGCGGATCATGGCAAGCCCCAGGGACACGGCCACGCCCACGGAAAGCCCGGTCCCCATGGCTCCGGCAGAGATGGCTCCGTCGGTGATCTCTTCCACCTGTTTATTTAATACGTATACGGCCGGCTCTGCCTTGACGATGAAATATCCGATGACCATGGCGATGGGTACCAGGATCCCGGTGAACCGGAAGTCTGCCAGCACCTGGCCCAGATAGTTTCCCGCCGGCATGAAGCCCGCATTGGCTCCTGTCAGGAACAGAGTCAGTCCCACATAGGTGTATACAAAGCCCACCAGGATCTTTTTCACCTTCCGTTTTGCCAGTTTTAACAGGAATATCTGGAAAACCATGAAAAACAGGAAGATCGGAAGAAGAGCCATGGCGATCTCCTTCATATATAAAGGAAAGTTCAGAAGGAACATGAGTCCCATTTCCCTGGAATCCCCAAATTCCTGGATCACCGGCGCTGTGTAGGCGGCGTCCTGGGGATTGTAGATCATGCCCAGGATCATCACGGCCAGGATCGGTCCCACCGAGCACAGGGCCACCAGGCCGAAGCTGTCGTCGGCCGCATGGCGGTCGCTTCGGATGGCCGATACGCCCACGCCCAGGGCCATGATGAACGGGACTGTCATGGGACCGGTGGTAACGCCGCCGGAATCAAAGGCCACGCTTAAAAAGTCCCGCGGAACAAAGGCTGCCAGAAAAAAAACGAGACCATAACAGACCACCAGAAGCGGCGGAAGCGCCATGGAAAAAAGCATACGCAGGAGAGCGATCACCAGGAAGGCTCCCACGCCGCAGGCCACAGACAGGATCAGCGTCATATTGGGCACCGCCGGGACCTGGCCCGCCAGCACCTGGAGATCCGGCTCTGAGATGGTGACAATAAAGCCCAGGAGAAACGCCACCGCAACGATCAGCGGCAGATTCCGGCTTCTGGTCAGACAGGTGCCGATGCGCTCGCCCATGGGGCTCATGGACATTTCCGCGCCCAGTGTAAAAAACATCATGCCCACCAGGATCAGCACTGCTCCCATGAGAAAGCAAAGGAGGACGCTGGGGGAGATGGGCGCAATGGTAAAGCAGAGGAGCAGGACGATGCCGATGATCGGAAACACCGCCTGGGCCGCCTCCTTCCATTTTTCTTTTAATTTTTTTCTGATTCCAGACGATTCACCCAATTTTTTCTTTCCTTTCTTATTGAATCACTCTGTCCTACGAACAGCAGAACAGATTATAACCCAGGATCAGAAGCGAAATGGCAATGACCACCATCACAAAGGATTTGGGGAGGATCAGTACCCAGGTCATGCCGACGCCTGTGCAGAAGATCATAAGGCCGCACAATCGTTTCATACCAGCCTCCATTGGAAAAGACGTTCTGGTACATCATATGCAGCCGGACTTCCTATTTTTCTTCTTTTGCCTCCGCCTCATAACCCGCTTTCATATCCTCTGCCTTTTCCATGGCCTCCGGGGAAATATCCTTCCCTCCCACAAAGCGGTTTACCAGATCCGGCACCATATCCAGGGCCTTTGTCATGGCATCCTGGTGACGGATGTTCACAAGCCGGGTCATTCCATTCTGGATCACCAGGATGGCGCTGGGAGACATCCTGGCTCCCATGCCGCCGCCGGTATTGGCTTTGGAATTCTGGACATAGGAACCGGCTCCCATGCCGCAGGACACGTCCATTAAGGGAATGATGACGGCGTCCTCCACCTTTAACGGCTCTCCCACCACGGTCTTTGTCGTAATAAAATTATCCATACCCTTCAAAAGCGCGTCCACTGTTGAAGGAAACTGATTTTCTGCCATTTCTTACTCCTTTCTCCTGCCTTTTCCCCGCAGCAGCCTGCGGAAATTTTTATTTAAGAATACGCGGCCAACGGTCCACAGGACTGTGGATGCGCGGATCCGTCCCCGGATATGGACTTCTCCCTCCAGGATCTTTTCATCAAATTCCGGGATCAGCGTGAAGCTTCTGGCGTAAACGCCGTAAAAGGGGCTGACCGCCGCCAGTACCTGGCCCGTATAGCTGGGATCCTCAAACCCAAACCGCAGGGTCCCCTTAAGGGTCTGTGGAAGCAGATGGCGGATCAGCCGGAATATCTGCCGCCGTACCAGCCGGAAGGTCTTCTGGTTTTCCTCATCCGTGAGGGTCCTCTTAAGCTTCCGGTATTTCATTTTTGCAGAGTGGAGCCGCTCTCTCATACGCACCGCCGCGTCTTTCAGCCGTTCCAGGCGGGACGGACATTTCTCTGCCTCCTCCATCCCGTTCTGCTCCGGCAGACGATCGGGACTCTCCTCCTCTGCTCCCAGAAGCTCTGCCATATGGACCATTTCCGGCTCCTGGTCCACAGGTATGCCGGCTTCCTCCTCCGGCCAGGGAACGCCGCCTTCAGGCAGCTTTTCCCGCCGGGGATCCGGAGCAGCGGACTCTTCCTCCCTCCAGGCCTCCGGACCGCTGACCGGCTCCTCCCGGGAACCGCCGGCCCCAGACGGCTCCTCCTCTGGTCCGTATGCCGGAAAGCAGTCATCCATCCCGGCCCAGGGATCCTCATTCCCCGTATCCTCCGCCTCCGGTCCCCTTTCCCAGAGGGTCTCCTGGAACGGCTGGAGCCATAAGACCTTCACCGTCACCACCAGCTTCTCCTCCCAGGAGACCGTGGCCTGAAAGGCACGGAACAGCCAGGAAATACAGGCCTCACCCCTGGAGACTTTATAAAAGCTTCCATCCGCCCGGTACCGTACCGGCACAAAGAGGGCCAGGAGGATACCTGCCAGGATCAGCCCCAGGACCGCAAGCAGGATGATCCCCAGGATCTTCAGTATGAACAATAACACATGGAGCATTCCAGACTCCTCTACTCTTTCAGATTTCCCAGGAGAAAACCGGCAACGTCAAAGCCTCCGGTCTTCTGGTATACCTGGTTGACGATCCTGGCAGAAAGCCGGACCGCGTCGTCGTGGTCGGCAGCGATCCCCAGGATCAGCATATCTTTTTCCTTATAATATGGCTGTGCCAGGGCCATGGCCGGATAAAGGTCCAGAAGGTTTTTCCCATTGGAGGGAAGGGTCAGGATCCAGTATCCTGTTTTTTTCCCTTCTCTCACTGCCTGGATGATGGAATACCGCCGTTTCTTCGCCTCATCCCCCACATACAGCCGTTCATAAAACCGCATCCTAGCCGCAGTTTTTCAGGATACAGCGCCGCAGAAGATCCAGGGCCTCCATGGCTGACTGTTCCCGTATTTCTGTTCTGGAGCCGTGGAAATGGCACTCCTCCACCGTCACGTCGCCGTTCAGGCAGCAGGCAATATAGACCAGGCCCACGGGCTTTTCATCGGTGCCGCCGTCTGGGCCCGCGATTCCGGTCACTGCCACAGCGGCCTCCGCATCGGCCTCCTCTGCTCCTCCGGCCGCCATTTCCCTGGCCGTGGGCTCACTTACGGCCCCGTATTTTTTCAGCGTATTTTTTCCCACTCCCACCATTTTCCGCTTGGCCTTATTGGAGTAGGTGACAAAGCCCTGGTTAAAGACCTCGGAGGCTCCGGCAACGTTGACGATCTTCGATGCGATCATGCCGCCGGTGCAGGATTCCACTGTGGTCACTGTCAGCTTGTTTTTCACAAGGAGACGGACCACAGCCTCCTCCATGGTCTCGTTTTCCCTGGTGGTGTAGTACATATCTCCCAGGGCTTTTTTTATGGACCGGGATATGGGCCTTAAAAGCTCCTTTGCCCGTTCCTCATCGGTCTCCGCCGTTTCTGCCAGCACATGGACCTCCTTGCCCCGTCGTCTTGTATAGACCGGGATGGCACTTCCCTGGTTCAGGATCTCCTTTAAGGCGTCTTTTACTTCGGTCTCGCTGACCCCATAGATCTTAAAGATCTGTCCATGGCCCTTTTCTGTTCTGATCATTACATTTTCCCTTCTTTCAGAACATTCACGTTTTTCGCGATATAATCAACCAGAGAGATCACAGTAAGGATCAGGGCGATCCATACCACGGCCGTTGTCACCATGGACAGGGCCGGGATCCCAACGATCAGAAGGACCACTGCGATCATCTGAAAGGTGGTCTTAAATTTTCCCCAGTAGCTGGCGGCGATGACCACCCCGTTGTCAGAGGCTACCAGACGGAAGCCGCTGATGATGAATTCCCGGCTGATGATCACAATGACCATCCAGGCCGGAAGCTCCTTAAGCTCCACCAGACAGATCAGGGCCGAGCATACCAGCAGCTTATCGGCCAGAGGGTCCATAAATTTTCCAAAGTTGGTCACCAGATTATATTTCCTTGCGATCTTTCCATCCAGCATATCGGTTAAGCTGGCAATGATGAAGATCGCCGCGGCCACGTACCGCAGGGTCTGGTTTTCGCCGCCGTTATATAAAAGGGCCAGCACAAAGAACGGGATCATGATCACCCGCAGGATCGTCAGTTTATTCGGTAAATTCATCTTCAACCTCCCCAATCAGATCGTATTCCAGAGCGCCTGTGACCCGGACCCGTACAAAGTCCCCGGACATCAGGGAAAGCCCTGTGTTTACAAAGATCAGCCCGTCCACGCCGGGGCTGTCCATATAGGTGCGGCCCACATAGGCGTTTTCGTCGGCCACCTTTCCCTCGATCATTACTTCCAGGACGCTTCCCTTCATGGACTCAGACTTTTCAAAGGCAATGTCCTGCTGAAGCTCCATGATCTCTGCCCTCCGGTCCTCCTTCACCTCATCGGGCACCTGGTCCTTAAAGGAATAGGCGGGGGTATCCTCCTCCGGAGAATAGGCGAAGACGCCCAGACGGTCAAACTCCATATCATCCACAAACTCCATGAGGATCTCATGGTCCTCCTCAGTCTCTCCCGGGAAGCCGGAAATAAAGGTGGTGCGGAGAGCGATATCCGGGATCTCCCGGCGGAGCTTTGCCACCAGCTCCCGGATCTCCTTATTGCTGGTCCGCCGTCCCATGCGCTTTAGTATGGCGTCGCTGGCGTGCTGGATGGGAATATCCAGGTAGTGGCAGACCTTTTCTTCATTCTTTATGGTCTCGATCAGCTCGTCGGTGATCTCCTCGGGATAACAGTACTGGAGACGGATCCACTGGATCCCCGGAATAGAAGAAAGCCGCCTTAAAAGCTCCGGAAGCTTCTTTTCCCCGTACAGGTCCTTTCCGTAAAGGGTGGTCTCCTGGGCCACCAGGATCAGTTCCTTTACTCCCTGGTCCGCCAGCTCCCTGGCCTCCTTTTCTAACTGCTCCATGGGAACGCTCCTGTATCTTCCCCTTAAATAAGGGATGATGCAGTAGGTGCACCGCTTATCGCAGCCCTCGGCGATCTTTAAAAACGCGTAGTGGCCGCCGGTGGTCACCAGCCGCTTCGTTTCCTTGCCTACCGGCGCGTCGATGTCCTTAAATACCAGTGTTTTTTCACCCTTTAAGGCCTCTCTTATGGCTCCGGCGATCTCCTCGTAGGATGTGGTGCCTAAAACAGCGTCCACCTCCGGGATCTCCTCAGTGATCTCGTTTTTATACCGCTCTGCCAGGCAGCCGGTGACGATCAGGGCCTTCAGACGGCCGCTCTTTTTAAGCTCTGCCATCTCCAGGATGGTATTTACGCTCTCTTCCTTGGCGTCCCCGATGAAGCAGCAGGTGTTGACGACGATCACATCGGCTTCTGATTCATCGTCCACAAAGCTGTATCCCTCTCCGCCCAGGATCCCGAGCATTTTTTCCGTATCCACCAGGTTTTTATCACAGCCCAGTGATATGAAAAGCAGATTCATTCCAGTTTTTCCTTTCTTTTGAAAAAAAGGGGAAGCCAGCAGTAAATCCCTAAAGCTGTTCTCCCCCCTTTGTTCCTCTTATTCTTCCTTTTCAGCCTCTTCTGCGGCGTCTTCAGCGCCGCACTCTGCTTCATCGTTCTCTGTCAGAGAAGCCTCCTCCTCCGGCAGTTCCTCCTCTTCGGGAAGGATCGTCACCTTCTGCTCATATAATTCCTGTACGGCTGTGGAAAGCGGCTTCTTTCTCGCTGCTCCGGCCACTAAGGGATCGGCTCCGGCGATCAGCTGTCTGGCGCGCTTGGCCGCCGCGATCACGATGGAATAACGGCTCTGGACCACCGGCTGCTCACCCGGCTCCACGCCGCTGTTTACTGCCTCGATCAGGTCTGTATAAGATGGATGTAACATAAAAGGTCTCCTTTCGCGTTCTGCGTTCTTCAGCAGCCGCCTTTTCCTCTGGCAGCTGCTCCCTGCTTCTATATATTACTGGCTGCGGCCCGGATCCGCCATGGATCAGAGGCTTTCCGCCAGTTCATGCAGCTCTGTTTTTATCCGGTCCATCAGCGCTCTGCTGTTTCCGGCCTTTAAGTGCTGGGACTGGATCAGATGGTGGAGCTCCTCCACGCACTGGTCCACGGTGTCGTTCACCAGGATGTAATCATAGGCCTCCATTTCCTCGGATTCCTCCAGGGCCCGTTTTAAACGGCTGGCGATCACTTCCTCCGTCTCTGTTCCGCGGCTCACCAGCCTCCGCTTCAGCTCTGCGGCTGTAGGCGGCACCACGAAGATCAGGATGGCGTCCGGGTACTGCTTTTTCACATTCAGCGCGCCCTGGATCTCGATCTCAAGGATCACATCCTTCCCCTCGGCCATTTTGGATTCCACATAAGATCTGGGAGTCCCGTAATAATGGTTCACATACCGGGCGTGTTCGATGAGGCGGTCGTTTTGGATCAGCTCCTCAAACTGCTCGTCGGTCATAAAGAAATATTCCCGTCCGTCCTGCTCGCCGGGACGGGGCGCTCTCGTGGTGGCGGAAATGGAAAGCGCATAATTCTCATATTTCTCCAGCAGCGCCTTCATGACCGTTCCCTTGCCGGCCCCGGAAAAGCCCGAGACAACGGCCAGCATCCCTTGTCGTTTCATAGTCATCACTCCAGTATTATTCAATGTTCTGAATCTGCTCTCTTACTTTTTCGATCTCTGTCTTTAAAAGGATGCCCTGGTCCGAGATCTCCAGGTCATTGGATTTGGACAGGATCGTATTGGATTCCCTGTTCATCTCCTGGGCAATGAAATCCAGCTTCCTTCCAACACTGCCGCCGGCCAGAAGCTCCTTCTTCATTCCCTCGATATGGCTCCTTAAGCGGACCGTCTCCTCATCCACACAGATCTTATCAGCAAAGACCGTCACCTCTGTGAGGATCCTGGACTCGTCGATGGTGGAGTTCTGGAGAAGCTCCCGTACCTTGTCTCCCAGACGCTGCCGGTATTCCTCCAGGATCTTCGGAGAACGCTCCTCGATGAAGTCAACCATGGACAGCATATGATCCAGCTTTCCGATCAGGTCGTTCTTCAGGTTCTCTCCCTCTCTGAGCCTTGTCTCCACAAAGTTTTCGGCGGCTCCCTTTAAGACCTCCTGGAGCATGGCCCACATGTGCTCCTCATCCTCCGGCACCTGCTCCATGGTAAGGACCTCCGGGCACCGGGAGAGCATGGAAACGGTCACATCGTCCTCCAGACCGAACTGCTCTGCCATCTTTTCAAAGTTCTTCATATATTCGGCGGCCAGGGTGCTGTTATATTTTAAGGAAACCTGGTCCTCCGTATAATCCTCGTAGGTAATAAACACATCGACCTTGCCCCTCTGGATATAATCCTTTAAGAGGGTCCGCATCGCCGCCTCGAAATAATTGAATTTCTTGGGCATTTTGACGCTCAGGTCCAGATAGCGGTGGTTCACTGCCTTGATCTCAACGGATATCTTACATTCATCCGTCACGGCCTCGCACCGGCCGAAACCGGTCATGCTTTTTATCATTTTCAACCATGCCTCGCTTTCACATAGATAAAATCATTATAAGGCAAATGGAAAAGGTAGTCAACCAGTTTTACCCATGAGATACCGCTAAACTTTTGGTACAGCCTTCCCCGATATTTGGCATCGGACTTTTTTGAGTTTTGCTAGCCATACTAAGAATTTCCCCAGCAGCTAACCCCTTTCCTGCACCAAAAAACAGCAGGGCCGCTGACAGGATACACAGGGGTTCCTGCAGCATATGGCTCTGCTGTTTTTGTTATGACGAGACTCCAGTTGATACGATTATCCTATTTATGAATTTGCCGGCCTGGTATTTCAACCGGTCATCCAGCGTTCCCGGTTATTCCTCCGGTGTTTCTTCTGGTGTCTCATTCACTTTTTGTTCATCTGCTTTTTCCAGCAGACCTTCCTTCTGTACTGGCTGTTCCGGCTCTCTCCGGGTTTCTTCGGATGTTCCGTTTTCCTCCTCTCCCTTTGGGCATGCATTGGAAGGAGAAGCCAGCTCTGCGGTTCCATCTCCTGGCAGAATCTCTTCCTTCGGCGGTTCTTCTCCATCTGAAAGAAGTCCGTTATCTGGTTTTAAGGAAGGGTCAGGAAGCTGAACGGCCGTAAGCTTTTCCTGGTCTTGTCCATAATAACTGCTGTAAATGGTCTGACCAGCGGCACAGGAAGTGACCTCCTGCGTCTTCTCTGGATCTGCGTACCACTTTACAGGTATACTGATGAAGCGAGGCATAACAAAGCCATTTCCGGTAAAAGTTTCCAGGCCATGAAAATCACTATCTAAGGACCGTATTTTTTTATTTTGGCTGAGATCCAGATGTTTAAACTCCCTTGAACCACGTAAAGTTAATTTTTCCAGTTCCAGACAATTACTCAAATCCAATCCGTTTATATAGTCGTATAATCTTAGCTCCTTTAAGTTATACAAATCTGAAACATCCACTGCTTCCCCGATACCTCCGATAACACGCAACGTCAATTTCTCTAAATTAGAATGAGCGGAAAGATCAACTCCTGTCAAATGATAACCAGTCTTCCCACTACCTGTATAAGAAATATTTAAATCTCTCAAGCTGCCATTATCAGGAAGTTTCAATTCAACATCGTTATCAT